>NZ_JAAGLX010000002.1:0-489492 GCF_010548325.1 Streptomyces sp. SID13666
CTGAAATCAGCATCGCCTCGTCGGGGGCGGGAACGCGATAACCGAACATTTCGTCTCCTTTAAGGGGCGTCGGTGACGCCGCCCAACGCATCCAGGGGATCTGCCCACTCGATGACGCCGACCTGCCCGAACGGTCCCCTGCCTTGACAGTTGTTCGTTCAGTCGTCCTCTGAGCAGGTGAGTCAGGCCGGCGGTTGGCCGCTTGGCACCCGGGCAAGGTGATCTTAGGCGGTGCCGGTGAGGGTGGCGAAGGCGACGATGTTGCCAAGGTAGGTGTGGGTTCCAGGGTCCCAATTGCCGCAGGTGATGAGGCGGAGTTGGGGCCGGTCAGCGTTTGTGGCGTAGACGTCGAGGGTGGGGAAGTCGTCCTTGGGGTAGGCCCGCACGGAGTCGGTGGTGAAGGCGGCGGTGGTGCCGTCGGCCCGGGTGACGCTGATGCGGGTGCCCGCTTTGAGGGCGCCGAGCCGGTAGAACACGGCGGGCCCGGTCTCCTTCGAGTCGACGTGGCCGAGGATGACGGAGGCGCCGAGCTGACCGGGCGTGGGTGAGTTCTTGTACCAGCCGGCCTTCAGGGGCTTCCAGGGGACCTGGACGGTTCCGTCGGGGTTGCGGCCCAGGGACAGCAGCGTGGTGTGGACGCCGATGGCGGGGATATCCAGGGCCACCGGTACGGATGCCGAGAGTACGGGTCCGGTGAAGGAGTGCGGCGCCGGTGTGCCGGGGGGCCGGGGTGGTGTGGGGGGTGCCGTGGTAGCCGGTGCTGCCACGGCTGGGGGCTGGGGTGGCGGGACGCTGCTGCTGGGCCCGCCGGTGAGGGCGACGGCGGCGCCGGCTGCGGCCAGGGCCAGTGCTGCGGTGAGTCCGATGATGGTGCGGCGGCGGGTGCCGCCCCCCGCCGGACGGGGGGCGGCGGCTTCCGGGTCCGGCTCGGGGCTGGTGCCGGGCCCGGTCCCGTCGGTCATCGCTGGGCTGCGGCGTTCCTGCGCCGCAGGATCAGGGTGCCGGCCAGTGCCGCGACCGCTGCGGCGCCCAGGCCGGTGGCGATCAGATCAGCGCTGTTGCCGCCGGTGGAGGCCTGGGTGGCTCCGTCACCGGTGCCCGCTCCCCCGGTGGGCATGGCGTTGAGGGCTCCGCAGATGGCGGGGGCGGTGGCTTCCTGGGGGAGCTTCGGGTCCAGCTCGCTGGCGCCCAGGACGTTGTCGTACTTGCCGTTGTGGTTGTAGTCGATGCCGTGCACGACGATCACGGCGTTGTCGGCCCGCACTGCGGCCGCCACGTCCGGGGTCACGGTGATGGTGCGGGTGTAGTGGAACGAGCCGGTGGCCGGGAAGCGGTCGATGGCCAGCGCGCTGTTCGGGCTGGTGTCGCCCTTGGTGGTCAGGGACGTGCCGATCTTGCCGTAGGCGGGCAGACCGTCGGTGGTGCTGATGGCTTTGTGCCCGTTGTGGTCATGGGCCGCGTCCGCCTTCGGGCATTCACCCGAGCCCTTGATGTGGATGTGCTGGGCGTGCGGGGAGGCGTCGAGCAGCTGGTTGGCGGTCACCGAGACGGTGGCCTGGTTGCCCGACAGGGTGACGGTGGCCATGCCGGATCCGTCGACCATGTTGGTGGCCACCGGGTCGAGGGTGGCCTGATAGTTCGCACCGCCGCCGGTGGACTGCGCGGATGCCACCGCGGGCAGCGCCAGCGGGATGGCGAACGCGGCGATACCCACCAGGGGGAGGAGAGTCTTGTTCATGGCGTGCTCCAAACGAACCCCCGCGGCAGTCCGGTGCCGTATGGGATGAGGGGCTCCTGTGCCATAGGGAGGAACAGCGACCGAAGGGGCTTTACCAAGGCCGCCGGGATCAACTCACACCCTGTATTCGGAACTGACACCAGCACCGGATGGGTCTGGGTTGCGGTAAAGCCCAGAAGACCGTCGTGCGGCGATCGCGCCCTCTCCGAGCCTTCCGGACAAAACACGGATGTACGGGGAGTATGGCCTTCCGCTCTCCGCTCCGGAATCGTCCCTGGTCAGGGCCTCCACGTTTGCGCAACCAAGCCGCGCGTGCGGCGGGCGCTCTTGATGGCACATTCGAGCCGGATTCGATCCGGCCGGAATGACCGCCCTGAAAATCACGCTCTGACCTGCGGCGATATAAGGCGGCGGACGAGTCGGCCATATACGCCGGGGACAATCACCGCAGCGCTCTCACCTGCGAAGACACCTCCAGCAGCCCCCTCCGTGGCTACTTTGATGGCTACTTACCGTGTCGGGCTTCAACTGGCCCAACTAGGAGCACCCCTCGCGGAACTCCTAGGGGCAGCCACAAGGGCCAGCCGCGCGCAGCCGACCTTCTCTGTCAGACCGTCCACTATATGGACATGTCCTGTGACGTGCGACACAGCACCATGGAATGCGAGGAGTTCGCCGGGCGCACCAGGGAGGGGTTTCTCCGGAGATACGGAGCCCGTGCTCCGCCAGGCAAGAATTCACCTCGGGCGAACTGCGGTCCAGCCTCCCCCCGCGCCAATCGCCCGTGAGGATTGACCTCATTCCCCAACCCGCGGGATAGACGGCGGCCGACCCCCGGGGCCTTGCTGCACAGCAAGCACCGACGCCGCAACCTGGGCGTCAGTCAGTCCCGAAGACAGTTCGGCGCTTTCTGCGGTGGAACGCAGGCAGAAATGCCACGCCATTGAAGTCGATTGAGAGGTGCAGGCGGTTCGCCTGCATTCGGACCGACGCCCCTCGGCCGAGCCCCGGCGTGCCGCCGCACCTCGGCAACGCCACCTGGAGGGCGCTCGTGCATCTACGCGAACCGCTCTCGGCGCGCCACGTCGGCCGCCGGCCGCGGCGGGAAGCAGTCCACCCCAGTTGTTGGGTGCGGCAGCAGAGGCCGATACACGGCAGGTCCTCCCCCGCCCGTTCCCGCTAGCCCGGGAGTCGGACGAGTGCAGGCGGGCTCCCACTCCCGCGCCGCTCGGACCGCCTAGAACTACTGCGTGCTTGATCGAACCGGCACTGACGCCCAGGTCGTGTAGCCGCCCTCGTCGCCGCGGTACTGGCCGAGGTCGTCGACAAGGCGGCGTACGAGGTAGAGGCCAGGCTCTTCCTCGGGGGCGGGCAGAAGTCTGTGCATCTGCCCCATGGAGACTGTGATGTGGGCGCCATCGAACACGACGCGGCCGATGATGTCGGCGTTGCACCGGTGTCGAGCGGTGATGTCCGTGATTTCGGTGACTACCGCCAAAACATCCCGGCTGGTCGCGTCAGCAACGGGGTTCCCCTTCAGGAGCATGGGCAGAGTTCGGCGGACGAACGCAGCCGTCCGCGCCATGGCGTCGAGCGGGCTGACTTCGGGACCGAGCGTGAACGTGATCTCGCGGTTCATCGTCAGTTGCTGCCACAGCGCCGTCGCTGGCGCCTGCTGGTGTTGCTCAGTGGGGAGATGCCTCACGTACCCGTCCCGTCGCGCCGATTTCGAATGCCCGTTCGATCTCCCCACCGTAACAGACAGGGATCACCCGCTTACGTCGCGCGAGCAGTCCAGCACGAGGGCCGGAGGAGCAAGTTCCAGTTGCTATCCTAAGCAGAAGTTCGGCCATTTTGCCTATCGGTATTTAACTCAGAATCAACGGAGGGGGGAGTCGCCGTGACCCAAGCCCACGGGGCGCAGACTCCGGAAGAGGCGCCAGACGAGCCCGCCAGGGGCACCTTCGCCGAGCGCCTAGACTTCTTGTGCCGCAACGATCCACGCGGGCCCTTCAGCAACCCGCAGGTTGTACAGATGCTGGAGGACCGGGGTCTCCCGAGCTTCTCGGGCACCTACATGTGGCAGCTCCGTACCGGCAAAGCCAACAACCCCACGCTGAGGATGATGGACTCGCTGGCGGACCTGTTCGGAGTACCGCGGGACTACTGGCTCAACGCCGCCACGGCGCAGTCCGTTAACGCCTTGATCATCAAGCTCAACGAGTTGAAGGTCTCGGGTGCAACGCCCGACGCCCTGCATCGTCAGCTCGCCAAATTCACTCAGAAGATGGCCGAGGGCACCGCCCCCGAGGCACTGGCGGCGCAGTTGGATGAGCTGGCCCGACTGAGTCGACATGGGGTGAGCGCGGAGACGCTGAAGAGCCTCCAGGACCAACGCGTGTCCAGCATCGCGATGCGATCGGTCGGTCTCAGCGACGCGGGCCTATCCACCGTGAAGTCCTTCATCGAAAACTTCCGCCTAGCCGAAGGGTTGCCGGCCGAACTGCACACCCCGACCGAAGGCGATCCGGGGGCCACCTGACAATCAGCACGAGGAGCGATCCATGAGGCGCCGCTCACGCCGCACCAACCGAGTCGAGGGAGCGGCACTGGCGCAGCCAGTCCTCGACAGGTGCCGCAGTTTCGTCCGGTCTCTGGATCTTCCTCGCGTTGAGAGTGTCCGCGAGCTGCGCGGATACATCGAGAAGCTGATCGGCGAACCGATCGTCATCTCACCGACCCTCCCCGCTGATGGAGGCACCCCGTGTGGCCTGGTGGTCAAGGTCAACGGGGTGAACTACATCGGGTACGACCCGAGCACCAGCACCATCCACCAGGACGACATCATCGGACATGAGTTCGGCCACCTTCTCAAGGGACATTCGGGCACCCAGGAGGTACCGCCGGCGTCCGCCGAGGGGGTCATCCTCGGGGACGTAGACCTTGACCTGATTCAGATGGTTCTGTGCCGGGCCCGGTACGACGACGAGCAAGAGCTCGAAGCCGAGATCATCGGCACCTACCTGCAAGCGCATGTCCGCCACGCGAACAGCACTCCTGCCACGCAGGGGGCGGACGCTGATCGGGTCATGCAAACCCTCATACGACGGAAGAGCAACACAGAGTGAGCGCGCTGCACCCCTACTGCCTGGCCATATCCAGTCTGGGATTCGTCCTATTGCTCTGGGGTCTGAAAAGCAGCAAGACGAAGACACACCCAGCGCTCCTGCTGCTGGCTCTGACCTACCTGGCCTCCGCCGGCTCCTTCATCATCGAGATGCCGCCGATCTGGTCCCGCATCGACAGCACCTTCGGCGTCACCAACATCGCCGTCCCGCTCTCACAGAGCTGGGTCATGCTCGTGTGCACCTGCCAGACCAGCGTCATCGCCTACTGGGCCTACGCCCCCAGCCAAGCCCGACGCGCAGCGAAGTGGTTCTTCGCCGTCGGCGCTGTCGTCATCGCGGGCCTGATGGTGACCTTCTTCCAGATCCCTCCCGACGACTTCGCGACCTTCCAGGTGCGGGAGTGGTCCTACGCCACGTACCTGAGCATCTACATCGCCGCCTACACCGCCGCTCAGGCGTACCTAACCGTTCAGTGCTGGAAGCTCGCGCGCCGCGTGGGAGTCTCCTGGGTAGCCTGGAGCCTGCGCATCATCGCTGTGGGCGCTCTCATCACCATCGGCCAGAGCGTTATCCGCTCCGCGAACCTCCTTGGCATGGCCGATGTGAAGTGGCTCGACCTTGCGTGGCTGTGCGGCGACCTGGGCGCCCTGCTCACCAGCATCGGCTACCTCCTACCCACCCTCGTCGACCGCGGGCGCGAAACCTACACGTGGGTCAACGAGCACTACACCTATCAGCGTCTCGGCCCGCTGTGGGAAGCCCTCCACGGCGCTTCCCCGGAGATCACCGCGGTCGAGGCCCCGTCGCAGCGCAGCACCTTCCTGCGGCTGGGCTCGATCAACTTCGCCCTGTACCGGCGCAGTACCGAGATCCGCGACGGCATGATCGAACTCCGGCCATACCTACGCGCCAGTGCCCGCAACTCGGCCGAAGCCCGCCACGTGCAGCTCACCGGTACAGAGTGCGCCGCGGCAGTTACCGCCGAGCAGATTCGCGACGCGCTACACGCTCATCAGGAAGGGCGCCCGGCCGCGACCCCGGTCGAGTACGCCGACTCCCGTGTGCCGGCTGATACTGCGGCGCAGGAGATGCGCCTTCTGCTGCGTATTGCCTTCCACTTCAAGAGCCAGGTCGCAGACGCAGCGCCTAACTCTTCGTTGGCGCCCGCGGCCGGCTGACGGATCACACCTGGACGCTTCACGCAGTGCAGGACGCCGCCCGACCCGGAACACGCGGGTCGGGCGGCGCGCGCATCTACAGGACTTCGAAGCCGCGTACCGCCGATTCGATCAGTCGTACCGCGGTTCGGAGACCCCGCTGGGGGCGCTCCGAGAGTGACGGCACGCAGCGCTGCGCCGCCGCGTCGTACGCTGTCCCCAAGATCCCCGCGTGATCGGTGTCGACTGGCTCCCAGTGCACCGGCCATCCCCGATCGAGTACGGCGCGCGCGAATGTCTGCGACTCCTGCCAGTCCAGGACGTCGTCCGCCGTCCCGTGCGCCAACCACACAGGCACCGGCGCGGCGGTCGTCACAGCCAGTTCCTCAATCGGCGGAGTCCCTGACGAGCGCGCCACGAGGTCGTAGCGACCGGACAGACCGACCACCGCGAGCGGGCGCCATCCGTCCACCAGCTCCGGACGGAATGCCATCGACACGGCCGGCCCTGCCCCGGCCGACCAGCCGGCTGTCACCAGCCGCCCGTCTCCCCCGTGCTCGCCTGCGTTCTTCCGTACGAGTTCCAGTGAGTTGAGCAGGTCCGCTTGCCCTCCGTCCTTCGCGTCCGACTGCCAATCTGCAGCGAACGCCGGAATGCCCAGGGCGGCAAGCTGCTCCCCGATCGCGCCCATGACGTCCCGCTCATTTGGCCCGAGTCCGTGCCACAGGAGAACAGCAGGCCGGGGCGCTACACCGATGTGTGTCGACTTGTACACATCGACCAATTTGTTCCGGTCGGTCCGTATCGTCAGCCGCTCGACACCGTTCGCCACGTTGATTCCCCTGTTCGCCGTTCATCGCTTCTTCGACCTGGTCATGGTCGGCTCCCGGCCCGTCCTGATCAGGATGAGCCCGGAGCACGAACCAGAGTACGAACCCAGTCGCCGCCACACCAAGATCGCGAACCGCGGCCTTGACCCTGCGCCCAGAGCAGCAGGGTAGCGGTGACGCTGCTACGCGCCCGGCAGAAGCGCCTTGTGCTGAGAAGGCCAACAAGCTGATAGGGCAGTGCAAGTCTGGGTTGTCTGATTCCGCGGCCAGTGGTGATGCGACCTGCGAAGCTGGGGTCCGTCGTTCGTGTGCCGTGCGGGCGGTCAGGAATCAGGGCAAGGCGGGGGAAGGACTCATCCATGCCAGTCATACAGGCGAGCCTCTGGGGCCTCCTGGGTGCGGCGCTCATCGAGGGCTTGGACTTGTACACAGCCATCCACACCAGCGACGGATGGCCATGGAAACGGAAGGGCAACCCAGCGATTGCCCCGTACCTCGTTGCCGTTGCAATTCGGCTGGGCGTCGGTACTGGTCTAGCTGCGGCGTTTGGGGCTGCTCATCAGGTCGCGGGAGCGCTTGCGGCGGTGACCGTAGGTATCGCTGCTCCGAAGATCCTGCAACAGCTCGCCAAACAGGGAATCCCCACGGGCAGCACGCAGTTGGTCGCAGTGCCGAGCCCGAGTCCTACTGGGGATGAACTACCGCAAGAGGATCTGGCTGCGGGCCCGGAGCGGCGGGGGGGACAGATCAGTGCGCGCTAAGTCCTTCGCATTTCAAGTTCTGGCTAACGTCGCTCGTACCTCGGCGCCGTTCGTTGAGAAGAGTGCCAGTGAAGCCTCGGGAAGCCCAGGGTTCCTTCCGGAGCTTCGACGGGCTCTTGCATCCAATTTGGCAGGAGACAGGGGGAGCAGAGGGGGCGCCGGCGGCGATCACCCGGGCCTCGCCGGAGAAAGCAAACCACCTGAAGTGGGCGGAAGAGCCCGGGGGCACGACCGATGCCCGTCGGGGACTGCGCCGGTTCCCCCCTTCCGCCCCACCATCGTGCCTCCCGTTGGGCCACGGCCTCACGTCACAGGCAATTCCCTGCTGGAGTTGGCTGCGATAGGACTGGAGGAGGCTCGTTCCTTGCGCTCCCCATCGGAGCAGTACGCGACGGCTCATTTGGCTGCACTGCGTGCGGCCGCAGCCGTTCTTGCCATACGGGGGCGGCCAGAGACAGTAGGGGCTCGGCGGAGACCGCGCATTCGCAGCGCATGGGAGGTCTTGCCTGAAATTGCCCCCGAACTAGCCGAGTTTTCCCGGTATTTCGGAGCAGGAGCTCGAACGAGAGCCAGGGCCGAAGCTGGTATCGCTGACGCAACAAATGCACATGGCGCCGAGCAGATGATTCGGAATTCCGAAGATTTCTTGGAGCAAGTGAGACAGCTCCTTGAAGCCTCAAAGAGCGGATTCCCTGTGGTCGCGGAATCAACGGATAGCGAGTCTGAGTCCTCGGCCCTTGCTGCCCTCCCTCGGTGGCTGGTAGATGAGGCCCGGCTCGCGTAGCGGTCCGTGGGTCACCATCCTTCGGCCGCCCGACCGCAGGCCGACGCCGCCACCACGGATTCGACGCTCGGCCCGGAACCGCGACTACCGATCAATGCGGTTCACAAACCACGCTCAGGCGCGAGGGCGGCCAGGCCGGGCCGCCGCAGGGGTGGCCCGGCCGGCTGTTTAGCGGAGGGGTTGGTGATCCATTCGGCGAGGGCTTCGGCGGTGCGCGCACTGTCGACGGCGCACCCGTCCCCGTCGACGCCCCACATCTCCTGAATGTCGCCGCCCTCGTTGATGCCCGCGTACCAGCCCGTGTGCTCGCTGGCGCGGTGGACCGCGCTCGACATTGGCCACGGCATCCCCGGCAGGTCGACGACGTGGAAGTAGATCCAAAGTCCGGGTGACCGGTGCACCACGTGCGAGTAGCCGTCGACGTCGATCAGGTACTCCGCGGGGATGTCCCACTCGGCCAAGGCAGCGATGAGCAGGTCACCGGCGATGGGATCGGCGGCCCGCTGCTGCTCCAGCTCGTGCGCCAGCCTGTAGCGGCCGACCACCCGCAGGCCGGCCGGGGTGAGGAACACGTGGTTGAGCGCCGCTTCACCTTTCACTGACCCGTCGGTCGGACGAACAGCTCCCGTCGTGGCCCGGAACTCGACCAGGGCCGAACCAAGGAGGGATTCCACGACGGTCGGCGACGGGGTCAACGCGAGCTTGCCGGTCATCAAGTCCGCGCTGAACACCGCGTCATGTTGCTCGGGAGCCAGCAGCGCGGCGCGGCCCGCTCTCGTGATGCGCCAGTGGGTGAATCCGCTGTACCCGGCCATGCGGGCCAGGTTGGCACCGTCGCCAGCGGCGGTGACTTCCACGATCCAGCGGGCGGCGTAGAGGTGGTCGAGGGAGTTGGGGTTCGTGCCGTCGGGCAACCGCCCCTCGGGGTGGGCGGCGGCGGCCTGGAGTACCTGGAGCTGGTACGGGGTGGGCTGCTTGGTGTTCCGGGGCATGGCGAGGCGTCCTGTCTGGGTGCAGGGAGGATCGGGGTGCGGTGAGGGTGCCGGGCGGCGGCACGTGGCGGCACCGCCCGGCGACTCGGCTACTGGATGGCGGCGATGATGGCCGCGACGGCGGCCCAGCTCTTGCCCCGCGACAGGTACACGGTCACGGTGGTTTCGTCGCCGTCCGGAGCGCAGGCCGGGATCTTCACGTTGATGAACTCGGCCCCGAGCACCGTGGTGCCCCAGCCCTGGTAGTGGTCTCCGGAGTAGCCGTGTTCTCCGTCGATGTTGGAGAGCGCGGGTGCGGCCCGGTGCAGGCGCAGTGCCGCTGCTCCGTGAATGTGCGCGTCGGAGGCGGGATCCTGCCGCGCGGTGGCGACGCGCAGAGCGGCTTCCGCGATGGGCAGGGGCACGTGGTGGAGGGTGAGTCGGATACTCGCGGCGCCGCCAAGGCTGCTGATGGTGACCGAGACCGATCCGACGGGCAGTGCCCAGTCGATGTAGGCCCATCCGTAGTCCCAGACGGGGCGGACCCGTTGGCCGATCGCGGCAAGCAGGAGTTCGACGGCCTCCGGGACGGTCGTGACGGACCCGGGTGTCAGCGTGTGCGCGCTCATGGGGTGGCTGCCCTTCGTTGGGTGTGGTGGCGGGTTGCTCTCCCACCAACAGCACAAACTATACAGCACCGAGCGCCTTGTGGTGGATTCACGAGAGAGAACGTGGGGCCCGGCGCTGTACGTTTCCGCACCGACCCGGGCCCCGGGCTCAGCTAGGGTCGCCGCACGGACACCCCGATCACGTTCACCGCGCCCCGGTCGTCCTCCACGTGAAAGCCCCGCTCGCTCAGCGTCCGCTTGTACGCCCTCACGGCCTGGCGGAACCTCGCACGCTCCGATGGATCCCGGGGCAATCTGTTGTCGCCGTCCTGGCAGTGCTCCACCCATACCGAGTCGCGAACGAACGCCGGGGCGTACACCGCGAAGCCGTCGTTGACGCCCCCCGCCTGGCGCCGCGCCCGATGGCCGGCCTCGCGGAGTGCCGCCGCCACGTGATGGGCGAACGGGTCCTCTCTCGCATCGCACCCAAGGGTGAGTTGCGGCGGCCGGTGCGCGGCCGGCTCGACGCCCGGCCTGCGGAACACCGCTCCCTCGTGCATGGCTTCGCTCTCCTGGACCCACCCGGCATCCCGCAGTGCCGTGGCGCACTGGGTCATGAACTTCTGCCAAGCTCGGCGGTCCTCGATCGGCGCGTCCGGGGACGGCTTCATCTCCCGCGCGTTGATCGCGGGAACAACCCACGCTGCGAGGGCGTCGCCATCCACTGGGTAGAGCCGCGCACCCGTGCCCCGCATGTAGTCGCTGCGCAGCATGGGCACGCCGGCCGCCATCAGCGCCTTACGTGCCGCGGCGAGGGTGATCGGCCCGTCCCCGTTGGGAAAGCCCGCCATTGAGCTGATGACGGCCGTCCGCGCATCCGGGCGGGGAGTAAGACGCATGACGTGCGGACGGTCGCCCTCAGGCTCGCTGAGTACCAACGTCTCGTCCGGCCCCCACTCGGCGCGCCCCCCGTCCTTCTCCTGCAGAAGCACCCGCAGGACGAGAGACACCACGACGTCGCGCGGCACAGGGAGCTTGGTGCCCGGGTGCTTCCACCAAAACTCCGTGAACCCGCCGACAAGGCTCTCAGCACGATCCCTCAGCGGCACGATCTTGGCTGCTGCGGCGGCGTCCAGGATGAGAACATCGCCCGCTACGGGGCTGACCACCGCCGCGTATCCCTTCTTCCGCAGGAGCGTGGCCATCGCTGCACCTCGGGCGACGCCAGGCGGGCGGAAGGCCGCAACCTGGGCGACGGGCGGCCGCCACTGAACGAAATACGAGGCGTGCAGCGAACGCGCGTGCCGCGGTCCCCTGGCCTCGTCCAGGAAGAACCCTTCACGGTCCGGCCCCGCACACGGAAACATGCGCTTCATGGCGAAGTGGATGGGCGCGTACTGGGGGGTGACCAATCCCGGGAGCTTGTGCTCGCGCTGGGCCAGCCGCCACACCAGTGCATCCAGCACGGCCCGCTTGCGGCTTGCCCCCTGCCGGATCACTGGTGCCCGGCCTTCCCCCTCCCACAGCCGGTCAACGCTCCACCATTCGACGTCCCGGTACACCTCGAACTCGCCCTCGTCAGTGTGGAACCGGTAGGCGCGGCACCCGTTCTCTGCGGTGACGGTGCGCAGTTTCGGCATGACGACATGGTCGACGGCGGTGGGGCTGGTCGTGGGCATGAAGAACCTCCGGATGGCGAGGCGGATGGGAGCGGGGGTGAGGGGCCGGGCGGACTCGTATCGGTCGGTCCGGCCCCACACCGTCAAAGCAGGGAGGTGGCGGCCTGCACGTACAGGTGCGTAGTGACGCCGTACTCACCCGTGGACCGCACATAGATGCGGCCGTCGGCGACGCTGACTGACTTCTCTGCGTCCGGGTTCTGGTCCGACAGCACGGTGAGACCGCCGCTGACCGTGTCGATGGGCAGAGACAGAGGGAGTGTCGAGACGACATCCGGGTCGTTCCGCCGGTCAGCGGGCACCATGTCCCGCAGGCTCCTGAACGTTGACTCGTTGCTGCACGCCAGGAACGGCAGCATCTCGGAGCAGTCCCTCAGCCCAAGGGCAGTCGCATCCGGTGTGGTGAACGAGACCCCGGGCAGCGGGAGGGAGAACGGCGGGAACGTCGGTGTGAACCGGACGGACGCCTGACCGCCGGGACGACGGTGGGTCAGCCACCGACTCACCGCCGTATCCGAGAACGTGACGGGCTCAGCACCGGACAGGATGCGCCAGACACCACCGTGACGAACCCAGGTGCGGCCACTGACGGCCTTGGTCACCTGGTCGCCCTCCACGAAACCGATGGGCCGGGGCGGAAGCGGCTCAAGGGTCGTCAAGGCAACGGGGGTAATAGACATGCGGGATCTCCTCAGCAGTGATCGGGCGAGGTAGTAGTGAGCGGGGCGGCGGGGCGTACGGTCCACCGGCGGGCAGCTCCGAAAGGAGGAGATGCAACCTGCCGAGCGCGCAATTTTTGGAATATTTGGACCGCTCTTACGCGCGCGGGCGCGTTGCGCGCGACTGCGGTGGTCCAGTGGTTGCGGGGTGGTGGTGCGCGCCCTGCTCCGTGTCGCGACGTGGCCGGCCTGGGCACGGGGCGGGGCGCACCGCCCGGGGCCGGGCGGGGCGCGGTGCCGTCGGCGCTATGCGATGTAGTCGGCGAGTGCGGTGATGAACGCGTTCGCCACGTCGGCGGGTGAGGCGTGGGCGGGGGCGAGGGGCGGCCCGGTGAAGAAGTCCGTGGTGCCCTCGTCGCAGGTGTGGCACCAGCCGTCGCGGAACAGGGCGATGGAGTGCCGTACGCCGCCGTGTTCGAGAGCGACACCCCACGTCTGGCACATCACCAGCTGGGCGCGGGCCCCGTAGACGCCGTGGCCGATCATTTCCGCTTCGATCTTGCGGAGCGTTGCGAACGCCTTGCTGCCTTGGAAGGTCCGGGCCTTGCGCTGGGCGCTGGCCCAGGTGGCGGGGTTGTCGTCGGCGTACTCGCCGTTGAACTGAAGATCGTAGATGCGCTTGGCGGGGGCAGCCACGTCATCGGCCTTGGGGAGGTCGGCGGTCCAGATGGTGGCGAGCAGCGGCATCTCATCGGCGGGCGGGGGGCCGTCGAGGAGGTCGACGCGGGAGACGCGTCCGTCGGGGAGGGTCTCGACCATGACGTACACGGGGGCGCTGGGGGGAGCGGTGAGAGTGCTCATGGTGGTGCCTTTCGTTCGGGCGGTCCCGTACGCCCCGGGTTGCTCTCCCGGGGCGTACGGGGTTTGTGTCGTTCCGGGGTGTTCCCCTTCCGACACCAGAACCGTACAGTTCCGAGCACGCACAGCGCAACCCGTGAACTAGATTCCCAGATCGCATGGGAAAAACTGAGATCAATTTTGTTCAATGACGCTCGGAGCTGTACAGATTAGCGACTGATGTGTAACGTCATTCCCACACCGCCGGACAGCACGGGGAGAGCAACCCCGGACAGTCCGCACCCGAACGAAAGGCACCCCCATGGCCGTTGAGACGCCGAAGCTGCACCCGGACATGCCGACTACGGCCGAGGAACTCGCCGAGTTGTTGGCCCCGATCGTGGCTGCGGCCGCCCGTATCGGCTCACCCAAGTTCGGGTTGTCGCCGCTCTTCCTGATGGAGCGCTTCACCACCGATCAGGCGCTGGACATGGTCCTGGCCGACTACGAACTGGCGCTCAACTTGGGCTTGACCAAGGCGCAGGCCATGGGGGCGGCCGGGGCCGAACTCCTCAAAGTCACCATCGCCGCCGTGAACGAGGCCAACGCCATTTTGGCGGCCGGTACCGGCTCCCTCTGATCTTCCCGCCGCACTCCACCTCGCAAAGGAACTCCGCCATGTCCCGCACCCGCCGTTACGCCGTCGCGGCCGCCCTCCTGGCCGGCCTGCTGCTCACCCTCGCCGCGAACATCACCACGTACAGCGGCTTGAACGCCGGGCTGGTCATCGGGCCGCCCGGATACTCCGTCGGCATCGAATGGCGCGGTGAGCCGGGGACCTACGCGGACTTCGACGGCGTCGACAACGACGCACGCTGAGCGGAAAGGGACTGCACCGTGAACGCCATCCCCGCAGCGTCAGCCGTCCAGCTCTTCACCCCCGACTGCACCAGCTACGGCCCGTACGTCGGTCTGCCGCTCGCATCGTTCTGGACGCCAGGCTGCCGACACCTGTTCACCCGGAAGACCGCGCAACAGATCGTGGACGACCTGCACAACGACGAGTGCGGGCTCACCGCCGAGTGGCACGGGGACGTACTGCGCTTCACCTGGGCCACGGAGTACCGCGACGACGCGGGCACCGAGGACGTCACCCCCGACGCGCACGGCCGGTACGCCATCGGCGGCCTGTGGCCGTGGGACGAGTGGGGTGATCACTCCTTCCCGTCCGCTGAGCAGTGCGCGTACGGCGTCGGTGCGGTCGAGTGCTGGCTACCGGCAATGCCCGAGTCCGTGCCCGTCGCGATGAGTGGGGCCTACGCCCGGGGCCGCGCGGAAGCACTCCGCCTGATGCTGCGCCCTACCGAGTCCTAGCATGCCGGCGCCCCGGCCGCTTGGCCGGCGTGGGGGCGCAGCACCGCCCCCACTTCATCCCTGGCAACGGAGGTAACGCCATGCCCGACACGACCCCTGAGACCAATTGGACCCGGATGCGGCCGTCCGACTTCAACGCCAAGCTCCCGGCGGAAATCCCGGGCATCGGACCGGATGCCCCGCCCCCGATCCTCGCGGTCCCCGACACGGCATCGGGCACAGAGGCGTTGTTCGGAGAGGAACCTCCGCCCACCCCGCCGCCCGCCCGCCGCGCCGCCCCTGTTGCCCTGCCCGACTTCCTGTTCTGACCCGCCCACCCGTACGGAGAGAACCGTGACCACCATGACCTGTGCAGTCCGCGCGCTGGCCCGCCCCCTGGACGTGGCGCACACCGCGTACGTCGTCGGGGCCGCCCCTGCCGCGCCGCCCCAGACCGTACTGTCCGGCCCGCTGTTCCGGGCGTTCCTGCGCAGCAACCTGATGCATGGCGGCGCCGCAGCACTCGACGAGGGAACCGGGGAGGTCACGTTCACCGTTGGCCGCCGCGTGTTCGCCGCTGAACCGACTGGGCACCCGGGCTGCGCCCCGTGCGTGCGCTGCGCCCACTGGGCGCGTGAGCACGACTTGCCATGGGCGGTCAGTGCCTGCCGACGCTTTCAGATGCGGATTGGCCACCGGCAGCAGCACGAGGGCGCCGCCGTGGGGTTCGACCGTCAGATGGGATCGACTTGGTACCGGTTCGAGATCAGCCCCCCGACTGACGATGCACCGGGCGGCCGGTTGCGGGTGCACCGCTACCCCCGGCACGGCGAGGAGCAGCGGAACGTCCACGTCTTCGACATCCCCGTTGAGCGCCGGAATGCCGTGGTGGCGTTGGCGGACCCGCAGCGTGCCGCCCGTGCCCTGGGCAACGCGCGGTTCGACCGGCTGCACCGCCGTCGTTGAGGTGCTGCGCCCCTGGCCACGCGTGGCCGGCCCGGGGCGCCGGTCGGCGGGTGTGCGGCTGGTGCGCTCCGGGGGCGCGGGGAATCGGTCGATCGAATTTCGCCGAACGCATTGCCCCGCGTGCTCGGTGCTGTATAGTTTGAGTTGTCGGGAGAACGCGGCGGAGAGCAACCGCCGACCATCCCGCACCCACCCGAACGAAAGGCACTCCCATGGCATCTGCCCGTAGCGCCAACCGCGCCCGCCGCCTCACCGCAACCGCCGTACTGCGCGACCGGACCCGCACCAACCGGGTCGCGAACAAGCCGGTCAAGTGCAGCGACTACCTCACCGCCCAAGGCCACGACACCGAGTTCATCAACCGGTACGGCTCGATGTTCGGGAAGCACGTCGTCAACGCGTACCGGGCCCTGAACCTCGGCGCGGAGCCCCAGAAGGTCCGCAAGCTCATCAACGGCCGGTGGCGCAAGGTCAACGGCTACAAGGCCACGGACCGCGCGTTCGCCTACGGCTACACCTCCTACCCGCGCACCGCCGCCTACGCCGTCACGTACGCGGTCGCCGCGTAACCCTCCCGCCCGTACCGGGGCGGCTTCCCCGCCGCCCCGGTACGCCAGCACCCCGTACAGCCCCCACGACGGCGGAGAGCAACCGCCGGAACACCCGAACCGAAAGGCGTCACCGTGTCCGTCTCCCTGGTCAAGAGCCCGTCCCGCGCCACGCTCGCAGCCACCCGCCTCCACCCGACTCCTGACCGCATGAACGACCTCGCCGGTGACCTGATCATCCTCGCCTGCCTCACCGACGACCCGGACGTCTACTGGGCCCTCCTGCGCGCCGTGAACGCCGCCACCATCGCGTCCAGGTACGCGGTGTTCAGCGGCCAGTACCTCGACCGGGTGTTCCTCACCGTCAGCGGCGCACTGACCACCTACGAGGCGTACGCGCTCCAGCCCACCGACGGCTGACGCCGCCTGCCGCGCCCCGCACCCCGGGGCGCGGCACCCAGGGATGCAACACCGCCCACCGTGGCGCACTCCGGCGCAGAGCAACCGCCGGTCACACCCGAACCGAAGGGACACCCCGTCATGACGCATATCGACGCCGCCCTGTTCATCTCGACGCCCGTCATTCGGGCCGCGACCGCCGCCGCTCAACTCCATCTGCGGATCCAGGGTGACCGGTTCACGGCCATCACCCTCGCCCCGAACCTGCAGGGCACCGCGTACAACCTCACCAACGTCGCCCTCGGCGGCCCGGACGGCACGGTCTTCACCGCCCTGGACCGCCCCGGCGATCACGTGTTCCTCACCGAAGAGGCCATCGAGCGCCAGGCCGCCGCCGCGACGCTCGCCGCACTCATCGCCACCATGCCGGTCCTGCCCGGCGGGCTGCGCATCCCGCTGCGCCCCGGCCGCTGAGCCCGGACACAAGGCACTACCACCCGGCACCCTCACCGCCCGACCACCCCGCTTGGAAGGCCCCTGATGACTGCTGCGCCGCTCCTGGACCAGGACCAGCACGACGTACCGCCCACCCACCCCGGCTGCAAGGTCGCCGCCCTCCTGCCCGCCCGCACCGGGCGCACCTGGGCCGTGCGCGATTTCAGCTCCTCGTTTCGGCCCGCCGCCGTCCAGCTCACCGACGGCACGCGGACCCTGCTCATCGCGTTCCGCGCGACCACTGAGGTGTTCTCCCACACCCCGGGCATGAACCAGTACCTCCCGCTCGCGACGCTCCCCGGCACCGAGCCGGCCACCGTCGCCCGGGAGCTGCTGCGCAACGCCCTGCCGCAGGTAGACCAGCACCTGGACAGTGCGGCGTCGTCACTGCGACTCCCCGGCCGGAACCGGGCCCGCCGTGTGGCCGCCCTCACCGAGGTACACGCGGCACTGGCCGCCCTGGGCACCAACGCCGACCCGTTCGACCGGTCCGACGATCTCACCGGCCTGGACTGGACGGCCGCTGGCGAGCGTTGGCGGTTCTCCCTGCACGCGTGCAAGACCGTCGGCACCCTCGCATACGAGGGGCCCCTTGACGGCCTGGAGCGCGTCTTGCCGCGCATCCTTCCCCCGCCGCCCGCCCGGGTGCCGCGAAGCCTGTTGACCCACGTCTCCGGAGCAGTGGCCCGCCGCCTGATCTCCGCCTGGCCGCACACCCTCCGCCAGGACGAAGACGGTGACGTGCAATTCGGGACCCACCACGACCCCTGCGGATTGATCTATGTCGGGGACGCGAAGGCCCGCGCCCGCGACTCCTCCGCCGTACTCGCCGACATATCGCGCGTCGGCGTCGACCACCTGCTGACGATCCTGCCCGACCTCATCTGACCCTCCCGGCTGCGCCCGGCCCCGGACAGGGCGCAGCCGCCACCGCACAGGAGCCCAACCATGAGCGACATCCGTGTAGTCGAGCTTGTGCACGACCCGCTTCGCGAGGACCTTCGCGACGCCGTCCGCGAGTGGTTCGAGTGGGAGCACAAGCCGCTTCCCGACGCAGTCACGTTCTACGTCACGGGCGACTACGACGACGGGCCAGCCTGGGACACCTACGGCGCCACCCTCCACTACGGCGACCGTACCGAGGGCGCGGACGACTTCGAGCGAACGTCTGTCGCGGACGCCCTGGTCGAGATCAGCGAGGACGAGCGGCCGTTCGGCACCCCGCGCCCGGTCCTGCATCTGCGACTCAAGGCGGACACCTCAACCGCCGCCTGACACAGGTTCCGGCCCCCGGCCCACCCCCGCCGACCCTCACCAGAGAGACACCAGCATGAGCACCACGTACGACCCGAAGCCGGGCACCGATTACCCCATCGCGATCTCCGACATCGCCCGCGCCGCCGCCCGGATTCTCGGTGGCGAGTGGAGCGCGGAGTCCGGATGCTGGGGCGTCACCGGGCTCCTGGCAGCTCCCAACGGCGTCGCGTTCACCATCGGTGTCGACCACGAGGGCGACCTGTTCCTACGCACTGACCACACGGACACCCGGGACTACTTCCTGGACTCCTATGGGGTCTCCGACCTGGATGGCCTCAACAGCGTCGCCCGGGAAGTCGCTGGAGCCGCCGCGCAGGCAATTGCCACGCCCATCCGCCGCCCCCTCTGACCCCGTCACCGGCTGCGCCCGGCACCAACGGGCCGGGCGCAGCCGCCCAATCCCCACCCCTGGAGAGCACCGTGACCGTGACCGAGCAGTACGCCCCGACCGCAGAGCAGCAGTGGGAAAGCGCCGTGATCGGTGCCTCTCACGCGGCCGTTGCCTGGCTTCGGGAAAGCCTCCCGTCGCTGCGCATGATCACCCCACCGCAGCCCGGGGACGTGTTCGTAGGAGTCGCACAGTGGGACGGGCCGGTCACCGGGAACGTCACCATCTACAACGCCAGCGCGTTCTGCTTCCGCATCGACAACGCTCCCCGCGCCCTGGCAGAGCGGATCGTGGCCGCTGTCGTCCATGACGAGGATCACGGCCGGTTCCCGGGCGGTGACTCCACCCTCGCCCAGGTTCCCGCTGACGGACAGGCCCGCAACGTGTGGCTGGACGACCACGGCGCCGACGAGTTCACCATCACGGTCACTGCCCCGGACTGCGTGGAGATCGTCCTCGGCGCCGTCGACATCGACCACGCCCTGATCGTCTGCGAACTCCTCAATCCGGCGCCCACCGGCTGACGCGCAGCGCCCCGCAGACCCGCCCCGTTCATTCTGGAGGACCCGCTCATGCCCGCTGTCCCCGCCCCGGCCGCCGCCCGCTATCAGCCCGTCACACCGGACGAAGCCGTGCCCGTCGCGAATCTCCTGCCCGTCCGGGCCGGCCAGGCGTGGACGATCACGCCGTGCCGCGCGCCCTGGACGACGTGGCCGGCCGCGCGCCTGCAGCAGGGGGCACGGGAGCTGATCCTCGCGTGCGGGCACAGCGGGGCAGATGTTGCCTGGCAGGTTCCCGGAGTCGACGCGTACGGCCCGCATCTGCGGCTGGGTCGAGCCTCGATCCCCGGCATCGCCCGCGAGGTGCTGCGCGTGGTCCTGCCTGTCCTCGACGACCAGTTGGCCGCCCGCGCACCCGACGACGGGCCCGGCGCCCACCGGCACCGCCTAACGGAGTTGAACGAACTCGGGGCGGAGCTGCGGGAGCACGGTGCGGTCACGTTCCATCAGGCCGGGATCGCACCGAACAGCGATGTCCTGTCCTGGACTGGGCACGGGCACGGCATCCGGTACGCGGTCACCCTGCGCGGCACGAACCCGGCCGCCGACCTGGCCGTGTCCGGGCCGCTGAGCGCCGTGGAGCGGCTGCTCCCGCACTTCCTGGACGCCGCCCCGGCACAGGCCCCTCGTGTCCAGCTCACCGGCGTCACGGGCCGGATGGCCCGCCGCCTGACGGCCCGTCTGCGCCCCCTGACAGGGGTGGAACAGCTCGACACCGGTGGACTCGCCATCGGCGCCGCGACCGGCCCTTACGGCTACATAGCCCCGCCCGCCGATCCGGCCGCCCGCGTCCGCGACAACACGCCCGTCGCCGCCGAACTGCACAGCGTCGGCATTGACCACCTGCTCACGCTCAGCACGACCCTTGCCCGCTAACCCCTCCACCACAGGAGCACTCGTGATCACCGTCGCAATCCCCACCGCCGACCTGCCCGTCGCGCCGGACGCAGCGCTAGCGCCGACAGACTTCCCGGCGGAACTCGGCGCCTACCTCGACACCCTCACCATCGACGCCCTCTATGACGTGCGGGCCAAGTGCGCCGACCGGCTGGGCCTCGCACACAAGGCGGCCCTGGTCGCTGGGGTTCGGGCGGCCGTCGTTGATCTCGCCGAACAGAGCGAACTCGACAGTTCACAGCCCGTCGACCGTGCGGAGTTCACTGCCAAGAGCTACAGCAACGGCAACTTTTGGGTCTGTGACTCCGTGGTCTTCGTTCACAGCGACGGTGTGAGGACCGACACCGGTCTCGACGAGATGCCGTGCCACTCCCACCTCACGAACTTGTCGGACCTCATAGGGGCGGGAGAGGACGACGTCCTCACCGTCGACCTGACGACGGGGGTCGTCACGCACCTCTGAACATCCCGGCTGCGCCTGGCCACCCCCGGCGCAGCCCCACCCGCACTCACACGGAGCCGACGATGACCTTGGCGCTGAACAAGCCCACCCCCGAAGAATCCGCCAACCCTTCCGCGCCCGCTGACGCCATTCGCGACATGGTCGCCGTCTTCCAGGCGATGAGCGCCCGGCACCACTCCTCGCTCTCCCACCACACCGACGATGAGGAAGGCGTTGTGGAGGCGGAGCGATACGACGAGAAGGCGTTCGACAACGCCGTAGAAGCCCAAACGCTGCTCGCCATCACGATGGCCACGCTCAGCCACCTATTCCATCTGCCCCTTCCGGTCGACACCGAGCACCTGGCCGTCCGGTGCCAGCACACGGCGTGCGGGTGCGAATGCCCGGAGCAGTACGGCTGTCCGAACTGCGGATTGTGCTTGTGCTGGCGCTCCATGTGCTGCCCCTCTCAATGACCCGCCCTGCTACTCCCGGCCCGCTCGCACCTCCAGGCCGGGCGTAGCGGAATCACCGACCTGGCGTTCTACGCAGCAAGTACTTGAAAGGGTGGCTCTGTGACGACGACGTTCCGCTACAACTCCAACGGCATCCGGGTCCGGGTTCGTGGAGGTCTGCCCGTGTGGTTCGTGCGGGATGTGGCCGTGGCACTCGGCATCCGTCACTCGGCCGGCCCGCTGGTCCCGGCCAGCGCGCACAGTCTGCCCGGCATCGCGACCACCGAGCAGGTGCTGACGCTCCTGGACGCGGCCGGTTGCCCTGTAGACGATGCATTCGGGACCTGGATGTCGGAGGTGTCCGCTCAGGTCACCGCTTCGCCCACATTGCGCTCCGTTCCCCCGACCGTACGGCCCCGAACTGCCCACCACCGAAGGACAGCAGCAGCATGAGCAACCCACTGGACGACACCCAACGCATCATCGCCAAACACGGGCACACCGTGCGCTGGATCTTCGACCCGGAGGGCCAGGAGCAGCCCTTCGCGTACACCGTTGGCCTGTGTGCCCGACCGGGCCGCGCCTACGAACTCGCCGCTGCAGGTCTGCCGTACCAGCATGCCGTGGCCACCCTGAACGGCGCCGCACACCAGCTCCATGTCGACGGCCTGGACCCAGTCGAGGGACTGGAGCTGGACGAAGTCCTCATCGGCTATGCGGTGCGTCTGCGACAGGTGAAAAACACCACGGGCTTCACCGCCATGCGGGAGCTGTACGGCTGGCAGCCGCCCACCTGGCAGGTTCTCGTGCCCGACGTGGGCGGCCGGTTCCCCGGTGAGCACGACTACGACCAGGACCCGGCCGCGCAGCCGCTGCTGTAACCCGCGTCTGGTGGCCGACCTACTTCGTGGTCCAGCCGCGCGCGCCCGCCGCCCGTTTGAGCCTCCCGTTGAGCTCAGCCCAGTTGCCACCGGTCCGTGCCGCCACCGATACGGGGTGCTGCGACAGGGCGCGCAGCGCGTCCAGGGCTACAGCCCGCAGCCGCTCCAGCTCGGCTTCCTGCTCGGCCGTCCACACGACACGTACTTTCGGTTCACGAGGCACGTCGATCGAGGCCACGAAATCAGCCTTGGCCTCCTCGGCTCTCTCGAATGCGGCCTGCAGTGCAACCAGGTCAGGGGGCAGTTCATCCAGGGGCATGGCGCAAAACTATGTGGTGACACTGACACCGGACGGGACCACCGGTGCCAGGCGCGCCTACACGTCGTCCCGCATCCGCAAAAAGCGCAGCGAGCCGTGGCGCCCATGGCCGGCCCGGACCTCAGCAAGCGGGGCGCCCATGACCGGGTAGACCATCGCGTCGTCGAGGGCCCGCACCCGGCTGGGCGCAGTGAGATGACCCGCTACCGCGGCCGCGACGTCCGCCGCCTGGATGGACTCAAGCCGCGGAGATGTCGCCCGGGGCCCATCACTGGCCAGGACCACCACGGCGGTCGGTCGCCGTGGTGTGCCGACGATTCCGACGACGGGCAGGTCGATGGTGTCAGCGGTCCGGACCTTGATCCACGACCGCGCGTTGCGGGGGTCATAGGGGCTCACGAGCCTTTTGCAGACGATGCCCTCAAGGCCCTCGGGCAGCACGGCCAGCCACTCCAGCGCCTGCTCCCGGCTGGTCGTTGACGCCACCTTCTGCACCCTCGATCCGGCGGCCAACGGGAGAAGGATCGCATCCAGGGTCGCGGCCCGCACGCGTAGCGGCTGCGCCCGGCAGTCGATGACCTGCCCGTCCGGGCCGGCCGTGGTCAGCACGTCGAACGCAACGAACAGCACCTCCAGCCGGGCGGCGGCTCTGGCACGTGCGGTCCGCTGCAGGGCCAGGAAGTCGAGGCTCCCGTCAGAGGCAGCCGCTACCACCTCGCCGTCGAGCGTCACACCGTCGGGCAGCTCCGCCAGAGCGGTCACGAGTTCAGGAAAGCGGGGCCCGATGTCGGTGCCTCGCCTGGACCGCAGCAGGACACTGCCGTGGCGTACGTCGGCCTGTGCTCGCCACCCATCACACTTCACGTCGAATCGCCAGCCCGACTCAGCGGGCAGCACAGTGGCCGGGGCCGGACGCATCAACGACACGGCCTCGGGTTCCTCATCGCGTGCCACCGGCCGCAGTCTGCCGCTGGCGGATTCCTCGCGCTGCGCGACGCGAACGCGTTCGTCCAGGATCACCCTCCCGGCCGCGCATCCTGGTTGGCCCCGCGGCTTCTCGCCAGCGGCGGTTACTCTTCCTGCCGTTCCACCGGCGCCGGTTTCCGGTGCCTGCCGGTGTCTTCGCCCATGTTGGGCCGGTCCCACTCCGTGAGCCGTGCGTCGACCGGCTCCGGCACGAAGAGCAGTGCCTTGGTGGCGGCCAGGTCGACGGCCACTGTCACCGGCACCCACTGGTAGCCATCCCACTGCTCAATGACCCGCTCGACCCCGGGGTTGACGTGGGAGCCGCGCTCCGGACCCGGTGCCAGGGTGCGGGCACGCAACCGGCCCAGCTTTCGGGCCCGGTCAGCCGCGCGGCGCTGCGCCCAGCTCTCCAACGGTTCCTCGCTCATGGCAGCCAGCATGGCGCAGCTCACTTCGAACACGCCACCCGCACATCGCGTGCCGACCGGCCTCAGGGCGCGCCACAAGGCGTACGAGTCCGGCACCCTCCCGGCGACCTCTCCCCATACGGAAGGACGCCCTCATGGCTTCCCCTGACCCCTCCCGCACCATCGCCTTCGTCGCCTCGATCCTGCTCATCATGGTCGGAGCGATGATCGCCATCATCACGGTCTTCGCCAACTCCACAGAGGATCCGGACCCGCAGCCCACCACCCCGCCCGCGACCACGGAGCCTTCGACCACCACGACGGAACCGCCGTGGCCGGGCACCGGCGGGACCACCGGATCGCCCACTCCGCCGAATCCCACTTGGCCCGGCAACCCCACCCCGACGCCGACTTCCACCCGGCCCGGCAACTCGGGCGGCGGCTCAACCGGCGGGCAGGACAACCTCACGATCGAGGGGGACGACGGCTCCAGCTTCCTCACTGCCCAGTGACCGACCCCGTTGCGCCCCGGCTGGCCTACGGCCGGTCGGGGCGCTGATGTTCCAGCCGCCGCGACGGGGCGGAAGGGTCAGGAAGAAGACAACTGCGGAGCTTCCCAGAGCAGCCGCGGAACGTTCTGGTTCCCCTGATCAACACGGGGCCGGCTGGGGCAGTCCCATCCGCGTCGCGGTGGACGCTGAGCCACTATCCGCCAGCCTGCGGCGCGCAGGCTCGCCCCGGTCTCTCCCTCCTGCGTGTACGTGATCATGCGTGTGTACCCGAGTGCTTTGGCCGCACGCCACGCTGCGCCGAGAAGCAAGCTGTTCGCATTGCGTGCACCGTCGCTCGCCGTGCGGGTGACCTCCAGCGTCTGACCGTCGTCGAGCATCCGGGCAACGGGACGTCCAACGATGGCGACCGCGCGCAATACCCCGTCGTCGTCGGCCGCACCCAAGGTGAAGACCGCACCGGGCGGGGCCTGGTGATGACGATGCCAGGCCGTGACGAATGCCTTCGCGTCCCTCTGCCGCACCGGCACCACATGGAGACGGACCAGCACGGCAAGAGCGTTCAATTGGGGCGTCACCGGCGAACTCCAGATGCGGGAAGCCGGAGCGCCCAGCGCACCCCGGTCGCCGCGCACACTGGGGCTTCCGGCCGCCTTAGGTCCCGGCCGCGGGACGCAAGGCTAATGCTGGCGGCACCCTGCCAGTTCGCCATCCCCCGGAGCAGCAGCCGCACCCGGCATGCCGTGACCGGGGGCAAGAACGGAGATGCCCATGCAGCCCGCAGTCCTCAAGGCCCTGGAAGCCTGGAAGTTGTCCTACGACGACACTCAGGAGGCGGCCGCGACCGCGATGCGCGTCGCGTACCCAGCACTGGAATCCGTGCCGTCGCCAACCGGGTGCTGCGAAGTCCGCCTCGAATTCGCGACACCCGATTCCGGCTCCGGCACCGTGTGCGTCGACATCGACGGCCGCGCCACGATCCAGTTCACCGGCATCCTCACCCTGATCGTCTCCGACGCCATCGACGGCGTCTTCGGGCTGGGCTGGTTCGACGGCACGCGAGGCGAGTCCCTCGCGGATGCCGGTCCCGGTGTGTACGCGTACGACTGCGACTCGTCCGCCGAGTACGAAATCGTCATCAGCGAACACGGCGACGCCGCTTCCCTCCACATCGCCTACGTCCAGGTTCCCGACGCGGTGGCGATCCTCGACGCGCTCACCCAGGCCGCCCAGGAACGGCAGGCAGAAGCGATGGAGGGGACGTAAGCAACCCGGGCGGGTCAAGGTCCCGTCCTCGCCCCTCCCGCCACCCTGCGGCCGCACCTGCGGCCGGGCGCGAGGAGCAGGATGGGAGATCCTCCGCCGTGTCTTCTCGACGCCGTACCGGCCCCACCGATGTCGTCCGCGCCCTGGTCCACGATCGTGACGGCGGCCGCTGTGTCCGCTGTGCCTCCACCCGCGACCTGACGATCCACCACCGGGTCAATCGGGGCATGGGCGGCGCCCGTGAGGAGTGGATCAACCAGGCGCAGAACCTGCTGACCGTGTGCACCATGTGCAACGGCTGGTTCGAGGACAACCCGCGCGAGAGCTATGCGAACGGTTGGAAGGTCCGGCGCCCGCAGCTCCCCGCCGAGATCACCGTTCAGTACGCCGACCACGGCGTGTACGCGCTCACCCCCGACGGGGTCCGCACCATCACCACCACAGCGGGCGCCCGATGAAGCGCGCTCAGGTCCGCTGCCAGGCTGACGCTTCCCGCCTGCTGATCGGCCCGTTCCAGATCCTCACCGCACGTATCCCTAAAGGGCCCCGGTTCGCCTACGGCCGCATCGCAACGTCCGCGGCCGGCTGCGATCGGGCCGGAGCACCGTTCACCGTCGACTACGACGGGGTGACGGTCGTCATCGCCGGCGTTGCGTTCGCCGTGCTGCGCCGCGGTGCGGTGATGGCCCGATGAAGCACCGGGTGGGCAGCACCCGTACCATCCCGCTGACCCGCAGGTGGGTGCTGCTCATCCATCACGGCGGCGGCCGCGGTGGCGCCGGGTTGGTGCGTGCGCCGGGCGGTCACATCCTCGGCGCCACGCTGGGATTGGTCGGCTGGACGGTGGACCTCGCGGCGATCTTCCCCCACTCGGGAAGGCTGGGGGGATCCCGTCATCGGGCCCGGGGTGATGGCTCAGTGTGGGATGGCGTCGATCAGCTCGCGGGCGCCCTGGCGGAGCAGGGCGACGGCCACTGAGGTGCCGAGGGTGGCCGGGTCTAGGGGCCCCGCCCATTCCTGGGCATCGAGCATGGTCTTGCCGTCGGGGGAGAAAACTCTCGCCCGCAGGGAGAGTCGGCCGTCGCGCTCGGCTTGGGCGTACCCGGCGATCGGGGAGTTGCAGTGGCCCTGCAGAACGTGGAGGAACGTCCGCTCGGCGGTGGTCTCACGCCAGGTGTCGGGGTCGCCCAGGGTGCGGACGGCGTCGATGGTGACGGTGTCGTCCTCGCGGCATTGCAGAGCGAGGACGCCGGCCCCGATCGGTGGGCACATCGTGTCCACGGACAGGATTTCGGTGATCCGCTCGCTGCGGCCGATGCGTTCCAGCCCGGACACGGCCAGCAGCAACGCGTCGGCCTCGCCCGTGTCCAGTTTCTCCAGGCGCCGGTTGGCGTTGCCGCGCATCGGCACGCAGCGCAGGTGCGGGTGGGAGACGGCGAGCTGGGCGATGCGGCGCACCGCGGAGGTTCCGATCCGGGTGCCTTCGGGCAGTTGGTCGAGGGGGAGCCCGCCGGGGTGGATGAGGGCGTCGCGGATGTCGTCACGGCGCAGGAAGGCGGCGAAGACGGTGCCGGCGGGCAGGGGCCGGTCGGCTGGCACGTCCTTGACGCAGTGCACCGCGAGGTCGGCCTCGCCCGCGAGCAGGGCGGCGTCGACCTCTTTGGTGAAGGCGCCCTTGCCGCCGAGCGCAGACAGGTCACCCATCCACCGGTCGCCGGAGGTGGTGACGGGCACGACCTGGGTGCGGATGCCGGGGTGCGCGGAGGCGAGGTCGGCTCGCACTCGCTCGACCTGGGCAAGGGCCATCGGGGAGGACCGGGAGACGATGCGGATCAGCTCGGCGGAGGACATACCCGAAACGATAGCCCGTCAGATCCGGGTCGCCAGCACCAGTCCGGAGGCCCAACGCATCGGCGTGGACAGCAGATTGCGCCGTTCGTGGAGCCGGGTGAGGAATGCGTCCACGCGCTGCTGCTGGTCGGGCGGCCAGGTGGCTTGTGGGAGCAGGTCGTCGCCCAGGTAGAGGGCGCCGGGTTCCAGTAGTTGCGTCAGGTCGTCCAGGCGGTGGAACTTCCCCGGACGGCAGTCCACGTACGCCAGGTGGAACCGGGGCCCGTCGTAGGCGTCGAGCCAGGCGTCAGCGTCAGCGGTCTCGAACACGACGCGCGGGTCATGGCCGAGGTGCTTGGCTGCGACGGCCCCTACCTGTGGGTCGGCTTCGACGGACAGCAGGCTACAGGCGCCGCTCATGCCGTGCAGCAGCCAGGCCGCACCCGCGCCGACGCCGGTGCCCAGCTCCAGCACGCGCCCGCCCGGCTTGGACGCGGCGAGCGTCGCCAGCAGGGAGCCGGTGCGCGGCTCGCACGACATGGCGAAGCCCAGCCGGGCGGCGTCCGCGAGGATCGCCTCCAGCGCGGCGGGCGCGAACTGGGGGGTGTCATCCACCGTGCTGCTCCAGGTGCTGGGCGACCTGCTCGGCCGCGAAGGTGAGGATCAGGTCGGCGCCGGCGCGCTTGAGGGCGGCGTGGTACTCGACAACGCCCTGTGCCCCGAGGTGCCGCAGGGCGGACCACTCGCCTGAGGTCGAGTACGCGATCAGCGGCACCTGTTGGTCGGCTCGCAGCCGCACCAGGATGTCCATCGCTGTCATCACCGGCTGCAGGGTCAACGAGTCCGCTCCTTCCGTGACCCATTGGCGGGCCTGGACGAGCGTGTCGCGGTCCGCCCGGCCTGGCTCCAGTTGGAGCCCCCGGCGGTGCCCGGCGGCCGGGTTGGTGCCCATCAGCTGCTTGAACGGCCCGTACAGCACCGTGTGGATGGCCAGATTCGGATTGACCCCCACGTCCCGGTGACCAGCGGCATCCAGCGCGGACCTGACGGCCCGGACCGAACCGTCGAGCATCGCCGTCGGTGAGACCAGGTCCGCGCCGGCCCCGGCGTGATGGACCGCCATCTGGGACATCAGCGCGTACGTGGCGTCCAGGTCGATCCCGCCGTCCGCCCGCCGGATAACACATTGCCCGTGGTCCGTCCACGAGCAGCCGCACACCTCGGTGGTCACCGCCATCGCCGCGTCGGCGGCCCTCACCTCCTCGATGCCGCGCAACATCCGGTTGCCCGGCCGGAGCGCTCCTGAGGCGAGGGCGTCGCGGTCGTGCCCATACGCGAAGATCTTCACGCCCCGGATGCCCAGGGCGGCCCAGCGGCGCACAGTCGCCGCAACGTCGGAGAGCGGTACCGCGCCTGGCAGTTCGACCGACACCCGGTGGTCGTCGGGTAGGACAAGCAACGGGGCCATCAGGTCGGCCACGGTGATGGCGGGCCTGGCGTACAGGTCGCGCACCGCGCGGCGGGCACGCAGAGGATTCACTCCATCGGGGCCAGGCACGGGCACAACACGTTCGGTGGTTGTGGTCACCACACGATTACATACCGACAAAGTGTCGGCATAACAGGGCGCACGCGAGCGCGCGGTAGGGCGTGGACGCAACCAACTCGCACGCTCCCAACCCCCAAGCCGACCTCCTGCGGCCCGAACGGGGCCCACGGCCGCAGGCGAGCATCTAGGCTCCCGCCATGACAGACGTGACGGGAGCACCGACTCTGCGGCGCAGCGAGAAGGCGCTGATGAGAGTCCTTCGCAGCCGCTCCCTCGACAAGCCGCTCAGTACGAAGGAACTCGCGGAACTCACCGGGTACGGCGTCGAAGCAGTGAGGAAGGCGCGCTACCGGCTGCGCGCGTTCGGGCTGATCACCTTCACACCAGGCGGCGGCCTGGACGCGACCCGCTACGCCCTGGTCCCCGAACCGGCGGACGGCGCACCGACCGCCGCCACGCCCGGTCGGCCGGCCTTGTATCTGGTGCGCTAGTCCGGGGCCTCCGCAACGGCGCGTACCAATCGGTCGGAGGATCCGCCCATCAGCGCTGTTAGGCTCCCGTCAACTCCGGGCTACCGCGCTGGCCTCGACGACGGCTCCGCCGAGATTCAAGGTGCCTCGCACCGCGCTTGAGACCCCTCGCGCCCGTGGAGCCCCCATGCCCGCCGATCACTCCCGCAAGACCGCCATCCGTCAGTTCATGGCCTACACCGGCGGGAGCTACCGCCAAGCCGCACAAGCCGTCGACGACGCCGCCCGCGCCACCTGCTGCGGTGAGAAGACCTGCGACAACCTCAACTGTGACTACGGCTACGGCTACGAAGACGATCCCGTGCGGATGTGCCAGCACTGCCTCTACTTCTTCGGAGCGACCGCCGACGACTTCTACGCCGAGAGCTGCCCGAACGGCTGCAGCGGGCAGACCGGCTGAGGTGGCAGACCCGCTGACAGGTCCGCTCATGAATCCGCAGACGGACCCTCGTAAGACCTGTTAGCCCCAACAGGTCTCACAGGCCCCGTCGTCGGTGCCGCCGTTAGCGGGCCGTACGGATGCCCTGGTAGCCCGGTCCGAGTCCGCGTCGCTTCGGTGGTGTACGCCGCGCTGGCACCATCACCGCGGCGGCGGGCTCGGGGATGCTTCGTTCGTCGTAGGCCATGGTTCCCAGCGTGGGAGGCGGCGCGGCCGCGGCGCAGGAGGCTGTGCTGCCAGCAACGCAACCATCGCTCGGTGCTGTACGCTTGCTCTCGTTGTTCGGTATGGGGATACCCCAGCGCCCACGTCGAGACGGAAAATACCAGCCATGGCCCGACCCAGCGTTGCTCACCTTGAGATCGAGCGCCGAGACTTCACCGCCATCCGCGAGACTGCCCGCAGGGCCGTCGTCAACGAGCTGGGCGGCATCGCCGATCCGAAGGAACGCCTTCGGCGCGCCGCCGAGATCGTAGGCCAAGCCGATGTGCAGATCGCTGCAGTGGTACACGAGCGCAACGCGTGCGCTCTGTCCCTAGCCTTCTACGACGGTGTCCGCGGTATCTACCAGGCCATGGGGACTGCAAAGAACGGCTTCGACGAGATGCGCCGGCTGGCCCTTGGCCTGGACAAGAAGACGGGGAAGCTGCCCCAGGGCGAAGCGGCGGCTACGGCCGCCCAGGCGGCGGAGGTGCGGCGGATCCCCGACGCCGGCCAGCAGCTACCGGACCTGTCGGAGCAGGTAGCTGTCGCTGAGGCCCGCCGTAAGGCCGCGGTGCCGTTCCGTCAGGATGCCTGCCTCGTCATCTCCGAGGAGCCGTACGGGTGGACGAGTGCGCAGATCGCTGAACTGGCGGGCGTCACGAGCAACCGGGTTCGGGATGACCTCACGATCGCCCGAAAGCGCCGCAGCTAAGGCCCACCGGCCGCCTCATCAGCCCGTGACGTGCACGTTTTCCCGGGCCCCCAACCGGGGCCTGATTTTCAGGCCCCGGTCACCGGGGCCTGAAAAACCGGGCTCCGGTGAACCGGCCTCCGGTGTCCCGGCTCCCGGTGAATCAGGCGCCTTTAGAAGATCCAATAACCGAGATGCAAGAAGAGAGATCCGGTGCCCTCGCTACGCTCAGGCACCGGCGCGACCTGGCGGTTTGGCAGGCTCATCGGCGAAAAGTCGGCAAGCCCCGCATCGGGCCGGGGTGTTGCGGTTTCCGGACTGCCGGCGTTCTACGAGACATGACGATCACCGCTGCTCTCGACGCCGCCCCCGGGACCGTGCGCATCCTGGCCCGTCACTACTACGAGGCCCGGCGGCAGATCCTGATGCAGTCCGGTGACATCCTCGCCCCCTGGTACACACTCACCGAACCTCAGCGAGCCGCGGCCGAGAGGGAGGCCCTGGTGATCCTTGAAGCGATACGCCGCCTCGAAGCTGAACAAGCCGCCTGTGAGAAGGCCCGCACGGTTCGGCCTCGGCCACCGCTCGCATCCGTGCTCATTGAGGACACCCGACTTCTCTGCGACGCGTAACGCTTTCCGGCAACCCGTCGTACTACTGGGTGTGGCGTCGTCGACCGAGCGGTCCTCCCCCCTACTAGGGCAGCTCAGGCACACGCCGCACCCCCCGAAGGCCGGCCGGCCGTGCTCAACTCCCCGAGCACCGTCGGCCGGCCAGGGGCCCAGCTTCCGGCGCCCGCCGTGTGGGGAGGCCCCCGAACCGTCTGATCGGGCCCGCGGCCGCGACACAGCGCGGCGCCCGACCCAGACACCCACCCGGCCAGGACGCGACGCAAGCCCCGCCCAACTTGCACCGTGCGGCCCATGCCGTCCTCCGCCTCCCTCAAAGCACCACGCGCCCGCCTGATACCCCCGGCGGCGGAGCTGATCCGCGGCAGCCGTCCCGGCGTGAAATCCCTCGACGCGGCGAACGTCGCCGACATGCTGCTGCGGGCCCCCGTCGAAGCCCGCCGCCGAACCTTCCGCGACGTCCTGCCCGACCGAGAACGACCCCACGTCCTACGCGAGGTCCGACGCGCGACCGGCTCCCTCTACGGGCTGTGGGCCGACACCCCGTCCGGGTTTATTGAGGACGTCCTATCCGAAACGATCTGGAGCCGTCAGCGGGAAATCGTTGACGCGATCCCGACCCACAAGCGCACCGTCGTGCCGGCCGGGTTCGGGGTCGGCAAGACCTGGGTCGCGGCGCGCCTCGTCGCCTGGGCTGGAGCCGTCAACCCACCAGGAACGATGGTCATCGTCACCACCGCGACCCGATTTCGGCAGGTCCGCAACCAGCTGTGGCCCCACATCAGGAAGTGCGTAGCTCGCTCCGGCCTGCCCGGCTGGTGCGACACCACCCAGTGGAAGATGCCCGACCAGTGGGGATCCGACGTCGTGGTTGCCTACGGGTTCTCCGCCCCGGAGGGCGACGAAGCAGCCATGCAGGGCATCCACGGCACCCCGCGGCTCCTCATCATCGTGGACGAGGCCGGCGGAATCACCCGCGGCATCGGCGCCGGTACGAACAACCTGCTGACTGGCGACAGCCGCATGCTGGCCATCGGCAACCCCCCGGCCAACGACCCCCGCTCATGGTTCGAGCTGCTGTGCGAGGAGGGCGATGACCCAGAGGAGCCCTCCACCATCACGATCCCGATCCGCACCCTCGACAGCCCTGCCATCACCGGGGAGCACGTCCCGCACTGCCGGGACTGCCCGCAAGGCGTCGCCCCCCACTCCCTGGCCATCCACCTGCCGGAAATGGACTGGGTCGACCGCACCGTACGCGAGTACGGCGAAGACCACCCCTACGTCATCGCGAAAGTCCACGCCCGCTTCCCCCGCGGTAGCGGCGGCAAAGCCATCCCGATCTCCTGGATCGAGCAGGCGCAAGAGAGCGATGACCCGACCGGCGACGACTGGATCCGCATCTGCGACCTCGGCCTGGAAGGCGAGACGGCCCAGCACACCGTGCGCCGCGGCGCCTGGATACGCCTGGGCGTCGACGTTGCGGCCGACGGCGGCGACGAAGTCACCATCTACCGCAGCGTCGGCGACGCCGTCGAGCACCGGCACCACTCCAGCGGCTCCGCCAACGCCAACCAGGTCGACGTCGCCGAGAAGATCCTCGAAGAGATCACCAGGGCGCAGCGCCTCGCGAAGGCCCTGGGCACCGTGGCGCCCATCCGCGTCAAGGTCGATAAGAACGGCCTCGGCCACGGCGTCACCGGCATGCTGGAACGCTGGGCTGCCACCGGTCGCCACGCAGCACAGATCGTCGGCGTCATGGTGTCGGAGTCCCCGTTCCAGGACGACCCGGGCGCCGTCATGCGCCCCTGGCGCAAGCGCGACGAAATGTGGCTCGCGACCCGGGCCCTGCTACAACCCGACCCGTCCACCGGAGCCGGCCGGCTCCGTCTGCGCCTGGACCGGGACGCCGCCGTACAACTCTCCACCCCGAACCTGGGCAACAACAGCAGCGGCTTCGTCGTCATCGAGTCGAAAAAGCAGATGAAGGCCCGCGGCATGCGCTCACCGGACCGGGCCGAAGGCGTGCTCCTGGCCCTGTACGAGCCGGAACCGATCGCGCCGCCGCGCCGCCGCGGGCTGCTGAACTAGCGCGTGACGGCGTCGATGGACCCGAATTCAGCGAGATCGGCGGCGACTCTGCTGAACGCGGCAAGGCCGACTGGCGCCGGCTCGGTTCCCATCTTCTGTGCGGCTTTCCAGGCGTTAGCCGCCACTTGCACCGGGCGCCGATGCTCAATTGCTGTCTCCATGCCGGACAGGAGCCGGTAGCCGCAGGCCATCCTCCGCGTCGCACACGTCGCATCCGTGCCCTAGAGGCTCTGCGACCAGGGCGCGAGCCTGGTCAATGGTCAGTTTTCGCTCGCCGGGGATCCAGCACCCACCGCGGTGGACCGTCCAATGCGCGCCGTCCGCGTAGTGGTGGCTGCCAGCCCGCCAGTCCTTCGCCAACGGAGGCCAGCCCTCTGGCTCTGTGTCCGCCTCCGCGTCTCCCTCCAGCGCCAGCCCCCGGGCCGCCAGTTGATACCACCACGACCCGTCTGGCGCCCGATGCCGACGGCCGACCACGCATTCCAGTGTCGCTCCGTCCGCCAAGTGGATCACCGCCACCGGCAGGTTGTCCGTCTTCGACTCCTCACCCATGTATCGAATGATAGTTCGATTAGCGGCGATCTGGCATCACCGCAGGTTGGAGGGTTGGGGGTGGTTGCTTCAGTTGGAGGATTGAGCGCTCCAGGTCGTGGGTCCGCCCGTTCACCGTTTTGTGGTCTTACCCCCCACCGGGAGCCTCGGTCCGCTTTACTCGACGCATGGCACACCTGGTTTACATCGACGAGACCGGCTCCGTCGGGAAGGGCGCCAACAAGCAGAAGCTGCTGACGCTGGCTTCCGTGCTCGTGCACGAGGACAAGGTGCAGCCCCTCGCGGAGAAGTTCCGCCAGGTAGCGTGGAAGCACCTGGGATGGGTGCCAGCCGACTTCGAGCTTCACGGAAACGAGATCTGGAACGGCACCGGCCCCTGGCGTTCCCTGACGCCCGCCGGGCTTATCGCCGTGTACGAGGACGCGATCACGGTCCTCAACGATCTCGACGTCGGCGTGTCCTACGCCAGCATCCACAAGGAGCGCCTGCGCACTCGGTACGGCGGAGATGCAGACGGGAACGCCTACCTCTTGGCCTTGCAGTTCCTTCTGGAGAAGATCGACAGCAGGTACGCGGGCAACAAGATCCTTATCGCCGACGAGCAGAAGGAACATCAACTGCGGGCGGTAAAGATGGTCGCTGACCTCCAGGACTGGGGCGGAGGCGAAGTGCCCGGGACCAAGCTCAAGACCGTCATCGACTCCATGCACTTCGTGAGCTCGCACGCGAGCCCGGGGGTGCAATTGGCTGACCTCGTTGCCTATGCGCTACAGCGTCACTGGAACGAACGGGACAGTCATCCGGATGCTAAGGCGGCTATCGGCAGGATCACCGACGTGATCTCTCAGCACACTGGCACCTGGCGTGAACCCTGGCCAGCCTGACCACTGCGAGACAGGCCCGCGGGGTCCTGGCGCGCACCAGGAAGCGGATCCTACCGACCAACAACGGAGGTCTCCTTCGCCGGCACCAACACGGGAACGTGCTTGGTGATCAGCCGGTAGACCTTCGCCCGGTCGCGACTGCGCGTGTCGTCGACCCACCCCTTCGCAGCCCACTGAGCGAGCGGAGCCTGGACGGAAGTGCGGGCGGCATAGCCGTCCAGGTCCATCGCGACGACGTCGTTGAGCGTCAGGCCGGCGTCCCCGGCCTGCTGGAGGGCGCGCCAGAGTGGGACACGGCGACCGGGTATCTCCTCACCGTTCGGGAAGACCGGCACCGAGCGCAGTGTCGGCCGGATCCCGCCCGGTCCTCCGCCTCTGGGAGCCGGCGGGGTGGGATCGTCCTCGGGCTCCGGGCCGGGGCCCGGGTTGGCGGTGGCGTGCGCGTTGGAGGTGGCGACGATTCGTGCGTCGCTCATCCAGTAGCACCGTCCCTCGTTCGGCTCGCCATAGCGGGCACTGGAGACCATGACCTTGCCGGGCTTGTCCAGCCAGTCCAGACGCCAACCGGCGCCGAGCGCACCCGCCCCGTAGATCATGTTGATCGGGGTCGTCTCGTGCACCGGCAGGCCGACGCGAGTGCCGTACTGCTGGCGGGCGTCGGTTCCCTTGCCTCCGAACGCTTGCTCGGATGGGGACTGTGTGGCTGCCACGACGCGGATGCCCATCGCTCGGGCCACCTGGTTGATGGTGACCAGCTCGTTGAGGACGTCGGGGGCCTGGCGGAGCAGTTCGGCGAGTTCGTCGATGATCAGGACCCAGTACGGGCCGTGCTTGGACGTCCACTTTCGGACCGGTTCACCGTTGGGGCCGCGGAGTGTCGCCAGATATTGGCCGCGGCGGATCATCTCCGCCTTCACCGCGGCGAGGACCTGCCGGGCCTGCTCTGCGTTGTCGGCGAGCATCAGCAGGTTCTTGCGCCACGGGCCGAGCTCCAGAGCGCCCGGCTTCATGTCGATGCCGAGGATCTGTACGTCGTCGCAGGACACCAGGTCGCCGATGATGACGTTGACGGCCGCGGACTTGCCCTGGTTGGTGCCACCCCCGACCAGGACGTGATCCTCGGAGAGGTCGATCAGGATGGTGCTGCCGTCCGGATAGACGCCGAGAGTCAGCGGCTGCTCGATGGATGTGATTGACGGGCCGGGCCAGTCGATGGGGCTGGCCAACGGGTCGGTGACCTGCATTCGGACCATTAGCTGGTTGCTTCGCGGGCCGACGGACAGCCGCAGCCGGCCTGGCAGGTCCAGGTTCGCCTCCAACTGCTTGCGCTTGGCGATGATGGCCTCTGCGGAGGTGTTCTTGCCCGGAGGAAGCGTCACCAGGGCATGCCAGCCCGTGGCGGTGAAAACGATGCTGGACACGTCCATCGGAGGCACCCCGAGCGCGACCAGGGCGCGCCGCAGGGCAGTCTCTTCAGAGGTGTCGCCGGTCATGCCGGTCATGCCGACGTTGACCCCCATACCCGCAGGCAGAGCGCCGATCTTCGCGGCCTTCATCTGGAGAGCCATGCGCTCATGGCGGTGCTTGACCAGCCACGGGACGTACGCGGCGTAGGCGCTCAGCCCGGCCACGCCGGTCGCGATGAGAGACGGTACGGACGGGCCCAGGCCGGCACCGATCCAGGTGTCCGCCATGACGACGACGCCGCCCAGGCCGATGTTGGCCGCGCGGAAATTCTTGTGCTGCAGGCCCTTCGCGCACAGAGCAGCGGACGCCGCGGTGGCGAGCCCGTAAGCGGTGTTCTCCACGCCGGTGACACCGGCGGCGTGGTGCCACCACGCCAGGCCAGTCAGACCGAAAGTGGCTGCGGCCGGAGCCAGTTCGTAGCGGAGCCGGCTGCACCAACGACAGGCGGCACCGACCACACCGGCTGCCACCATGGTGGCGCGGGCCAGGCGTGTGTCAGGGATGGTCACTGCGAATCTCCCAGATGACGTGACGTGAGTGGGGAAGGAAAGCCCAGGTCGGGGCGGGTCACGTCACATCGGGGAGAGGGTGGAGACCAGCGGGAGCATGCGAATGCATCGCGGACCTTTCGGCTCGGGTGATCCGGCGGTTGCTCTCCGCCGGGGGTGGGCCCAAGGCCCAATTCAGTTATGGGTGCACTCTACGAGGCATGCGGGGTGATCAGACAGAGCGTTGCGCCCCGGGGGTGTTGGCTGCTTCTGCGGCCGCCCGAGGAGCACGTCGACCTCGACGGCGGACAGCTCTCCCGACAAGCACGCAATGTCTCAGCGGATCGTGCTCAGGATCGCGGACTTCTCGGCGTGGTGGGAAGCGGGTTGGTGATCCTTCGGGTTTCGTGAGGTTCCGTCAGTACGCCGATGAGGACGAGTTTCTTTCGTAGCCGGGCACCCGACGACTGCCGCGAAACATGGTGGTCGACGATGGAATCTACGCTGGTTCACGATTCGTGAGCTGCTGCGAGTCTGTGCGGATCCATGACATCACTATCTTTGTGCTGGCGAGGATTTCGTTTTCGTACTTCGTGGAGGATTCTCGGATCACATCTAGCAATCCGATGTGGTTGCTGGTTTCGTAGTCTGCGCGCGAAAACTGTTCGTTCCTCTTTCAGATTGCTGGCAGGAACTATTTCGTGATGCGACTGCGATGATTCGTTATGCTGCGCTACGAATGATGCGGGGTTGGTATTTCACATCTAGCCAGCATTCGATGTGCTGGGGTGTAAGATGTTGTCTACTACAGAGGAGTCGGTACAACACCACTCCTTCGTGACAGTTCGCATGAGTGAGCCCCGTGCTCGTCTTCATCACGGAAGAACACGGGGCTCACATCCGGCAACCGGACTGTGGCGGCCCCATCTCTGCAGAGGTGGGGCCGCCTGCTCGTTGGCTAGTGGAAGAACGCCACGTAGAGCGCACATGCGGTCTGCGTGGCGTCGAACACGAGCGGGGTCCATACGAGGATCCGTTGTTCGAGCGTCGTCCTGGCCGGCTCGGGCTCCTCCTGGGGGGGAGCTTCGCCGGTTGGCATTGCCTAGCACCTCCCCTCCTGAGTGGAACCACGTGGATTCCGCTCTGCCGGGAAGGCGATAACCCCCACCTTACCGTAAGGACGCCTATCTCCGGGCCGTCTCCCGACCCCTCCCCTAAGGCTCGGAGAAGCGGGGCAATTGTAGTGGACTAAACGCTCCGTCCAGGTTCCGATAAGCATGGACCATAAGTTGTACCGAGGTTAGAAAAGGGCGTGGTCAGAGCGTCGCCGGGCGGCTTTTCCACCCGGTCCGAGCCGCGCGGGCGGTGCGTTCCGACGGGGGGAACGGGGTCACTCGGCGGCGTCGTGGCGGGCGAAGGCGGTCCGGAAGGCGCCCAACAGGCCGTCGCCCAGGTAGTAGAAGGCGGTCTTGGACCAGCCGCGCTTGTCCGGCCCGGTGGGGGTCAGCGGCGCCACGGTGCCGGTCGGCCACCACCCCTTGGCGGTGCCGGACTTGAGGGTGCCGGTCAGGCTGGTCATCCGCCCGGACAGGGCGTCATCGCCGTGCACCGCGCGGAACTCCTCCCCGCTGACCCGACCGCCGCCGTCGACCGCGGCGCGCAGCAGCTGCCGGCCGCGGGGGTTGATGTGCTCGATGAAGGTGAGCGCGCGATCGGCGGTCCACCCGGGGTCCGGGGCGTCGTCGGTGACGGCCGCCGGGCCGAGGGCGGCGATCAGGGCGGTGAACCGGTCGAGCCAGTCCGGCGGCGGATCGGTGATCCGCAGCGTGAGGTTCAGATCCATCGGGGGCCTCCTGGAGAAGTCACCCCGCAATGACCCGGGGTTTACCCAGTATTCAAGGCGGTGCGCTGTGAGTCCAGGGTGAACCTGAGGTAATCGGTTGCAGTGGCCACGGCCCGCGCCCCCTACTCCCCCGGCCGGGTTACCGTCGCGCGGATAGGGTGTCCTTACCTCCTATTCGTGGAAGAATACGAGGTAGTGAGGGTCCGTCAGGATGTCTGGCGTCAGCAAGGGGGCAGATCTTGCAGGTCCATGAGGACAGCGAACCGATCCGGTCCGTGCACCAAGTCCTGGTGTCGGGCAGTGACGGTCTGCCGCCGGCGGGTGTGGCCGCCCTCCGGCGATCAGCTTCCGATCAATTGGCTGCTGCCGCACACTGCGGGCTGACCAGCACAGTCGGACCCGTCCGGATCACTGAGGAGACGGGACCCTTCGGCGCCATGCTGGTCCGCGCCGCGGCGCTGTGCAGTGATCCACTGTGCGCGGAGCTGTTGGCAGACAGCCAATGAACGCCTCGATCGCCGCGGAAGAGGTCATCGACGCCGAGCTGGTCGACGACGCCCGGACGGACGTCCTGCTTCCGGCGCCGACCGACGCCACCCCTACCTGGTTGCTCACCCGCGACACCCTGCTGGGCGCGGGAGAACTCCCGCAGCGGGCCGACGAGCAAGTCAACTTCACCGAGCGGGACTTCACCGTCTCGCCACGGGTCAAGCAACGCGCCGAACAACGCGGCGCCCGCAATACCCGCATCAACCGCGACACCACCCGGGAGCGGTACGCCGCCTGGTGCCACGCGGTCGGCCGGGTAGCCCGGCCGACCACCACCACCGCGAACGTCGCCGAATACGTCGGCCACCTCATGGAGAAGGGCAAGGGCAAGCCGGGCGAACCACACGTCCAGTACAGTCCGGACAGCCTCCTGGCCTACACCTCGCGGATCATCACCTGGTACCCCAAGGGCCAACGCCCGGACGCCTCCCTGCTACGGGAGATGATCGAGGACTACCGCCTGGAGGAATACATCCCGGCCGGCGGCGAGAAGGAACAGGCCGCGGGCCTGACCATGAAGTACCTGGTCAGGGTCCTGGATTGCATCGACGAAGATACCCGGATCGGCCGCCGCGACGCGGCGATGCTGGTCACCGGCTACGGCATGCTGTCGCGCTCGGTGGAGGTCGCCGGCCTGCTGGTTAAGCACGTCCGACTCGACACCGACGGCGTGTGGGTGTGGACCGCGAAAAGCAAAACCCGCCGGAAGGGAGGCCGTTGGCGCTTCATCCGCGACCGGGCCGACCTCAAGGTCGTCGCACGGGTGCGGGCCTGGCTCGCCGACCTCCGCGCGCTGGCCGCGTACGCGCCGACGCTGCCGCTGTTCCGGGCGCTGAACACCGACGGCAGCCTCAAAGGCCGCGGCAACGCCACCGTCAACGGCCTGCACCTGTCCGGCCGGGCCGTCAACGAGATGGTCAAGAAGCGCGCGGCCGGCGCGGGTGTCTCCGTCATCAACGGCCTCAAGGTCACCAGCCACTCTCTGCGAGCGGGCCCGAACACCGACATGGCCGAGGCCGACGTGCCGCTCGCCGAGCGCAACACCGCCGGCGACTGGGGCCGGGACTCCACCCTCGCCGACGAGGAGTACAACCGCCCCGACGGCAGCATCGACATCAGCAAGCGCGACCCCCTGGACGCCGTCCCGCTGTATGGCAGTTTCACCAACGTCACTGCGCCGGGGTAACCAGGTGCTGGGCGCGATCCCGGGGTCGCGCGGCCGGTGGGCTCCGGAGCCGCCCAGCCGGTCACGTCCCGCGTCGCCTGCTCCGGTCGTCCCACGCGGCAGGCTTACCGTCGGGCTGGTACTCCGGCTAGTCCGTCGTCATCGTCTCCCCCACGGTTCTTGCGGTCGCGAGCGTCATCGAGGTTGTCGAGGTTGGAGCTGATGGACTCGGTGAGGCTCTGGGCGGTTTCGGCGCCGGCACCGGTTCCGGGGTCGCCATCGACTTGGACAGCGCCGTTTGTGGTCAGCGCCAGCGTGTAACCGAGTTCCTGGAGGACGCCGTTGAGGACGTAGTGCATGTAGTTGCGCGAGGTGCGGTGGAACAGCACAGCGCGGCCGTCGGCGATGCCTTCGGTCTGTTCGCGGGCCGCTGCGTTGCGGGCCGTAGTGGAAACGAACCACTCAACGGTGGCGTGTCGGGCGCCAACAGAAGTGATGAGCACACCGGTGGCGAGGCTGCGATCTTCGGTGTTGGCGATGGGCAGGCCCATGCCAGTGAACAACGTCTCCAGCTCGGCGGAGATCTGCTTTCCGTCGCTTCGGTGGGGAGTCATGGCCGGACACTATGAGCGTCTGCGTCCGACAGCCGCGCGTTTCGGGGGCGGTCACTCCATCGAGGAACAGACCCAGTCCCGTTGAGCTTCTGGGGCCGGGGCGGTCGTGCGAGCGGCGCCGCTCCGGTGGGTAGAGGGCTGCGTTGGATCACGTTGAGGTTCATACGGTCTCCGTAAGGGGTGAGATCGCGCAGATTTCCGAGCGCGGATACGATTTATCGGGCTCTCGGGCGGTCATGGTGTGGGGAGATCTGCTTCAGCCGAAGCGGGACGGGTTGGGTGCGGTACGCCATTGAGTGGGCGGCTGGCCCCGTACTGCGCTGCCTGGATTTCATACAAGGCCCGATAGCGCCCACCGGGCAGCGCCATGAGGTCTGCGTGCGTGCCCTGTTCGATCAGCCAGCCGTGATCCAGGACGTAGATCAAGTCCGCGGTGGCTGTCGCGGCGAGGCGGTGCGTGATCAGCAGCACGGTGGTGCCGTCGTCGGTCAGGGAGCGCAGCGCCTGGAACGCCTCGACCTCGGCCTTCGGGTCGAGCGCGGAGGTGGGTTCGTCCACGATCAACAGCGGGGCGCGGCGGTAGCGGGCTCGGGCGCTGCCCAGGCGTTGCCATTGGCCGCCGGAGATTTGGGTGCCGCGTTCGAAGCCTTGGACGACCAGGCTGTCCCAGCCGTGTGGAAGGGTGCTGATCATTTCCATGGCGTCGGCTTCGCCGCATGCTTGGTCGATGAGGTCTTGGTTCAGGGGCTGGTCGGAGCGTCCGATGTGGATGTTGGTGCGGGCGGTCATGGGCCAGCGGGGGAAGTCTTGAGCCAGGACGGCGACCTGGTCGAAGACTTGGTCGCGGTCGGCGTCCCGGATGTCGATGCCGTTCCACGTCAGGGCGCCGGAGCTGGGCAGGTACAGGCCGGCGACGAGTTTGGACAAGGTGGTCTTGCCTGATCCGTTCTCCCCTACGAGGGCGACCACTTTGCCCTTCGGGATGGTCAGGCTCACGTTCTGCAGGGCCGGCGTCTGGCCGTTGGGGTAGGTGAAGGAGACGTCCCGTAGCCGGACCTCGGTCAGGGGGCCGGGTACCTCCGTGCCACCGGCGGGGATGGCTTGCTGCTGGGCCGTGGTGCAGGCGTCTTCGAGGTCGCCCAGGTACATCGCCTCCTCGTAGAGGCGGTTCATCTGCGCGACCAGGGAGGCCAGGTTCGCGCTGGAGGTCCGGACGGCGATGACCGCGGTGCCGGCGACGGCGAGCGGCATGCCGCCGGACGCCAGCAGCCACCACAGCACCCCGTATGCCGCCAGGGCGGCGATGCCCGACGCGGCGGCGGCGGTGGTCTCGGTGCCGGCTTGGGCGCGGGCGAGGCGTCGTTGCTCCGCGGCGACGGTGGCGGACATGTCGTCGTAGGCGTTGGTGAGCATGCGGCCGGCTCCGTGCACCCGAATTTCGGCGGCGGAGTCCTGACCGATGAGGGTGTTGGTGATGACCGCGATGGCTCGCCGGTGGTCCAGCCATGCGTGCCGGGATTCGTACTGGCGCCGGGCGGAGGCCACGGCTCCCCATCCCTTGGGTACGGCGATCAGGACAAGCATGAGCACGAGTAGGGGGTGCAGCAGGGACAGGACGCTTGCTGCTGCGGCCAGGCCGATCAGGGAGTTGATGACCGCGACGGAGGAGCCGAGCATCTGCCGCACCGAGTCGGTGCCCATCCGGCCGGCATCCAGCTTGCGGTGGAAGACCTTGTCTTCCAGGGTGGCCAGCTCGACGCGGACGGCGGCCCGGTAGAAGCGGGCCGTGCACACGCGCTCGACCTTGGGCTCCAACTGGCCCGAGGCGGCGACCGAGACTGCCGACAGCAGGACCGCGAGGATCGAGACTGCGGCCATGGCGGTGAGTGCGGGCAACATGTGGCGGATGCGATCGGGGGTCGGGCCAGCCGCGAACAGGGCGACCAGTGCCTGGTTGGTGGCCACCAGCAGAAACACCCGGGTCAGCCCTTGGCCCAGTTCCGCCGCCAGCAGCGCCAAGAGCGCCCTGCGGTCCTCCTGCCAGCCGGCGCGCGCTACGGTCCCGATCAGTTGGGGGAGCTGCCGGGCCATCGACCAGAACGATAAGCGCAGCAGCGGCTGTCCGTGCCCGACGTAGGTCTTCTCCCAGCGCAGGGCTCCGCCGAACAGTAGTTGTTCGCTGGCCGACACGGGAAGCGGCGCGGCCGGCCGCCGTAACGTCCTCACCGGCACCCGGCGGCGGGGGCCGAAGCAGCAGGAGTGCGGATCACGATCCTCATAGCGCTATGGGGCACGAGCAAACCTTTCGGCAGGGCGACAACACCGCCAGTGCGGCGACAAGCAGCAGCGGTTAGGAGATACCACTGATCCTGTGCGGTCATGCGATGGACGCCGGCCGCGCCAGGGGGATCTGGAGGCACAGAGAGTCAGGCTCGCCGGACCCCGCGCGGGGGAGCTGGTGCTCGGGCAGCACCACCGAAATCATCCGCTGGCGGCAATCGCTGCGCGCCGAGGACTGGTGCGGGTTCTGTTAGGCGATGATGTTGTCCGGGGTGTGGAGCCATACCGCCTGACCTGCGGGTGAGACGGTCAGGCCGAAGTGTCGAATGTCGGGTGATCCGGCGACGCGGTACCAAGTGAAGGCGGAGACAATCTCGCCCCAGAGGTCTCGGGGTCCCCGCGCTGTCACGGCCCTGTCCTCCCACCAGTTGCGGTACGTAATCGTGGCGGAGGATGTGCCAGCCAGGTCCCACACGTGAAGCTGCTTTTCCTCGCCCTGGCCGCTGTGGGCGTAGTCCAGGTCTTGGGTGCGTAGCCCGATAGCGAAGTCCTGCTGCCAGGGGCCCTGCATCACGTCGTATGGGTCGACGACGCTCGCCGCGGTGCGAGGATCTCCCAGCTCGCCGATGGTTCGCGAAGGTCGTTGCTGCCGGATCCACATGTAGGACGCGTTGCCGACGAAGTTTCCTTCTGCGATGCCGTCACGGACGCGCAGCTTCAGGAGCCCGGAGTTGTCATAGGCGGTACCGAAAGGGGTGAGGATGATCGCGTCCTGGGCACACTGTTGCACCCAGTCGCCGGGAATGCGCAGGAGAGAAGCGGTGGAGATCATCCGATCGTGCGGGGCGGTCTGCGCGTCGCCCAGTTCTCCGTTGCCGCAGGTGACGTTGGGTTCGTAGCCCGCGGCTTTGAGGTTGGCCTGCGCGGTCGTCGTGAGAGCAGCGTCGACTTCAACGGAGGTGATGAGAGCGCTGCCGACGCGCTCGCAGAGCAAGGCGGTGTTGTAGCCGCTTCCCGTTCCCAGCTCCCAGACTCTGTGCCCCTGGTCGAGTTCGAGGTGGCCCAGCTTCTCGAAGACGATGTCCAGCGCCGAGATGGTCGAGGTGAAGGAACCTGCGGCCGGCCCGTCAGGTGTCACCGCACCGTCGTCCATCTGCGTGATGACCGCGCGGCGAGAGTCGTAGACCGCCCTCGCCCATCTCTGGTGGTCCTTGTTTCGGTCCACCAGCGAATGCAGGCCGTCGTCGTTGGTGTCGAGGGTCCAGATCCGGTCCGGCGTGAACTCTTTGCGGTCGACAACATCGAACGCTTCGGCCAACCACGGTTCGCCGAGAACGCCCTTGGTTTCCAGGGCTGTCCGGCATACGCGCTTGAAGTCCACAGAGTGTCTACTTCCCGTGCTTGCCGTCGCCGGGCTTGAGTGCGTCGGTTTTGCCGTCGCTGTTCCCGGGCGGCTTCCGTGGCTCGGTCTTCGGGGTGTCCTTCTTGTGCTTGTTGTCGTCGCCCATGGCCGGATGCCTCCTCGGTTAGCGGTGCTTGGCGGATTTGCGCGTGCTGGTGCCGACCGGGATCGGTGCCGGGTCGGGCCCAGGATTCGATGGGGTGCTCATACGACCCTCCTCCTTTGGGCCTCGCTCCATACCGTGACCTGTCCTTCTTCGTGGGTCTTAGGGACCCGAACTGCCTGGCGGTATGGAGCGAGGAATTTGTGGTGGTGGCAAGCGGCGGCGCTACAGGCCGATCGGTCGGCCGCTGCCCTGGTACGGGACTGCGGCACCCCAGGCGGCCGGATCCACCGCCGGCCAGCCGACAGCGGTCACTACCCCACGCGCACGGCGCACGTCCGCCCGGACCGCGTCGAGCTCGCTGATGAGAGGAGAGATCGCGCTGTGATCGACGACCAGCAGATGCCTGGCTCGGCCACTGCGCACGGCGTTGATCGCACCCTGGAGCCCAGCCTTCTCCTCCGGTGGAGCAGCCCCTTCGCGGTCGAGGTAGCGAGCGACGATCAGCAGGTTGTGCTCCCGCGCGTACTCCTCGATCACCAACTGCGGGGACTCCACGTCGCCGCTCGCTGTGGTGTTCACATAGAGGACTGCTGGGAGAACTCGCTCGTGCTCTTCGTGCGCTGGGCGACGAGGGGGCGAGGGCCGATCGGAGTCGCTGAACTCAACTGCCGTCATGACAAGGACACTAGGAAACTCGGAAGTCGGCGGTCCACACTGTTACACGGAATTACATGCCAACTACCCGAGAGAGCGAATGGCTTCCGTGATCAGGGCCCGAGCCTTCGCGCCGTAGACGGCGGTCTCGGCCAGCTCGGAGAACGCCTTGATGTACAGCTGGACATCGCTCGGCGCCGATACCGTCACCGCCGCAGCGAGCAGTTCCACCGACGCCTCGTGCTCGTCGAACACCATGAAGGTCTCTAGCGGCCACATACGGCGCGGAGCGGTCCGAGGGATGATCCCCAGCGACACCGCCGGCAGGGTCATGACCGCAAGCAGGTATCCCAATTGGCCGGCCATCACCTCGGCGTCACCGAAGCCGAAATACAACACGTCCTCCTCGACGATCATCGCAAAGCGGTGGTCGCCCTCCCGGATGACGTGGGACCGCGACATCCGGGCCTCGACGGCCTCCGCCACGTCGTTGGGGATCTGACGGAACTCGGTGATGGCCGAGAGCAGGGCTGTGGCGTAGGTATCGGTCTGGAGGAGGCCAGGGATCACGTTGGAGCAGTACACCCGGAAGTGTCGGGTGCGCTCGAAGAGCGGGACGGACGATTCCTGGAGCCTGCGGAGCCCGGTTCGCTGTTTCCTCCGCCATTGCACATACATCGATTCGACGGTGCGGTTCGCGGCGATCAGATCGGCCGCCTGGTCCTCCGCTCCACAGGCACGGCACCACGCCCGGATATCTGCGTCCGAAGGGGGCGTTCGCGCGTTTTCGATCCGCGAGGACTTGGCAACGCTCCACCCCGCCCGTGCGCCCAGATCGCGTCCGGACAGCCCAGCATCCAAACGAAGATCCCGCAGGCGTACGGCTATGACTTCCCGAGCGGCTTGGACGCTGGAGGAGGGGGACGTGGGCATGGGCCGGTTTCTCGGTGGTGCGCGCGATCAGACCTTGAAGGCTTCGTGAGGCACGGCGCGCTCCCAGACGGCACCAAACGCGGTCGAGCAGAGACGCGCGACCGTCGGCTCCTCGGTCCACTCTTCGCCGGTGTACTCGCCGTCGCCGGTGAAGTGTCCGAATCGGACGATTCGCTCGTCAAACAACCAGAAGTCGTTTCCCGGCAAGGCAATGTCCGAGGCCCGGCGCCTGGGCAGCCACCGAACCTGTTCGCCCGCTGCAACATTCATGAAGCTGCCGTCGAACTCGAACCGGATGTACTCAGTCACGGGCTCCGACACGATGCGCGCTCTGCGCACCTCAACGCCGCGGGCCACGGTTTCCGCGATCTGGGTGTGCCACGGGCGCCACCATGAAGCCTCATCGGCAGGGTCAAACCTGTGCCCTGACCTCCACTGGGCATAGCGGCCGGTCTCGTTGTCTACCGCGTAGGCGTCCCGCATCTCCAGGTGCAGTGCGGATCGGGTACAGCTCGCCAGCACTTCATCGAAGTCGAACACCGGCTTGCTCCGCCTCATCGCACGCCTTCCTGATCGCGGCCACCATCCGTAGAGGCAGCCGCACAACCGCTTCGCTCTCGGGTATCGGACCCGTCCTCAAGCACTCGATCAGAGCAGCCTCGTCCGGCTTCCAGCCCTGAAAGAGCATTTCTTCCGCGTCGAGGTCGACCCACACGGTCGGGCAGTTCTTCTCGTCGGTGTCCGGGTCCTTGGCGATGAACGTTAGTGGCATGGGTGCCTCCGCTGTCGAGGGGGTTACACCAACTTGCACGACCGTCACCCATCCGGACACGCTCGTCAAGAGGGCATCAGCGGGCCGACGGCGTGTGCCGCCAAACGCCCCAGGGGGGCACCTCGCTCTCAGCCGCTCGGCCGTCAGGACGCCACAGCCCCTCGGTGGACGTTCTGAAGCTCCCACGTTCGGACCTTCTCGCTGAGTTCGGTAGCCTCCCGCACGCCCCGGCCGACGAACGGCTTGAGAGACCGACGCATGCTCGCGACCTGACCGATGGTTCGTGCCGAGGCGACCCCATCCATGAGCTCCAGGGATCTTCCCCAGGTCGCGCAAGCCTGTTCGATGTGCCCCTGCTGCACTTGAGCCCCACCGAGCTGCGCAGTGGTAATCCCGTTAACTCGCCGGTACGCAGTCGTGTCCCGGCCTGTCGCGCTCGACGCGTAGAACTTCTCCGCGCTGGCCGCGTCTCCGGTGGCGCTCAGGATCTTTGCAGTGTGGGCATCGATGGTGGCCATCGTGGGGCCCCACAGCGACGTCCAATTCGGCAGCCGGTCCGCATCGTGGCCGCGCAGGGCGATCTCGCGAGCCTTGTCGGCCTCCCTCAGCGCATCTGTGCGCTGTCCGTTCGCCGCAAGGGTCCGCGCGTGGCAGACGATCAGCAGCGACAACGTCGCCTGGTCAACCTTTCCGTCCGCAAGGCTCAGCGCCTGACCAGCCTGCTCCAGCGAGTGTTCCGGCCGGCCAATGTTCAGGCCATGGTGCGCCATCCCCCGCAGCACGAAGGCACTGTGCGCGCCATTTTCTGCCTCCTGCGTCAGGTTGTATGCCTGGAGGTAGTAGCGCTGGCACAGGCCATGCTCACCCGCGTCATAAGCCTTCCAAGCGACCAGCATCGTTAGAGATGCGGCAGCCGAGAGCATCTCCCGCCGCAGTTCATCGGTTCTCCAGGACACCCGGCACAGCGGCAGGACATCCTTCGTCAGGTACGACACGACCGCGCTGCGCCCGTGCCGCCCGCCGTGCCGTTCGTCCATCTCAGTCAGGACCCGGGTCATATCCTGCACCGCGGTGATCTCCGCCCGCCCGGCCGTGCCGGCCCGCTCTTTCGCCATCTGCGCGTACTCACCGGACGCGCCCAGTGGAAGCGCGGCGGCCGCCACGCTGTAGGCCGCCCCGGTGAGGAAGGACCTGCGCTCCATATCGGCTCTCCCCAGCATTGCCAATGTCTCGACAGGATCCGGGCCCAGTCGCAATCCGAGCTCATCGGAAGTCTGCCCGTCGGCGCTCAAGGCAAGTTGCGCCGCCGTCACCCTGCGGCCCAGGCGCCGCGAGAGCACCTCTGCAACATACCCGGCTGTCGCCGGACCCGGCTTGGCACCGCGGACCCATTTCAGGACGCCAGCCCTGGTCGTGGAGACGCTGTCGCCTGTCTCTTTCGCGACAAGCTGCACTCCACGTGCGACCTGGCCGTAGCTCAGGCCGGCCTGCTCGATGGCCTCGCGAAGCAGCTCGTTCGTAATCCCCTCGGACGGCACGGGACCTCACCAACTCGGGACAGGGCGGTAAACGCGGTAAACACACTGGTCGCTTCAGGCTGTAGCCCAACCAGCTTATGACGCGCTGTACTTGCCGTGTTGCTCCTTCGTAACCACGGAAGCAACATTCGCCACATCAGTTACACGGTGATGGTGGGCGCCGTACCCCCTGATCACCCGCCACGGGCAACGGCCAGGATCCCGGTCCCGTGGCGGGCCGCCGCCGACTACAACCGCTCTCAGCGAAGAGCTGCTCCGGTGACGCAGCCTCCGCACCTCGGACTACCGCCACGAGAGCCATGCCCACCACCTCAACACGAAGCACTCCCGCGCCTTCCCTGCCGTGAAGGGGGGGGTGCAGCCAAGCGGCCAGCAGATGACGCGAAGGGCAATCTCATGGTGACCGCAACACAGGGCGAGGAGCTCCTTGCAGAGCTGTGTGGTGAGAGGCCGGGACGTCATGCACCGGCTGTGCTCAACGAGCTGGCGCTGAACATCGAGCTGGGCAGCGACCTGGCGGAGGTCGGGAGGATCAGGCGAGATGGGATGTGGGTGGGACGCATTCGGCGCATCGGCACCGCCAAACTCCGCCTCTGGGGATTGCCGTCCACCGTCGTGGACGACGCCGAGCTGCTGATCAGTGAGCTAGTCACCAACGCCCTACAACACGGTACGGCCCGGGAGATCAGCTTCCGCTTCATCCTCTCCGCCGACCTGCTCCTAATCATGGTGGACGACCGCTCCCCCGGCCGGCCCCTGGTCCGAGACTCCAGCCCCGACGACGAGTCCGGCCGGGGAATGTTCCTCGTAGAAGCCATCGCCGCTGCCTGGGGCGTCAGCCCCGACGAGACGCGCACCTGGTGCGCCCTGACGACGCACACCACGGGAGGGCCCCGATGAGTACGCCTTCGGTGACGGCGCGGCGCGGCGCCGCCTCGCTGACCAACGTACCGAGATGGATCCCGCCGCCGGGTGGCCGCGCCCTCCTGGAACGGGTCCTGAAAGGGCTGCGTGCGTCCGCCGACCTGGACCGGATCTATGACGCCCTTGACCAGGCACTGGGCGAGAGCGCCCCGGCCGCCGGCGAGGTCCCCGCCCTCACCCACTGCCTACGCAGCGCGCTGGAAGGGCATCTGGCCACCGCGATAGCGCAGGCAGCGGTGCTGCCCGCGCCGCTGGTCGCGGGCCTGGTCGAGCGCGCCGGCCGCGCCTTGGCCGAGGAGCCGCCCGCGGACCCTGCCGCAGCACTCGGGCATCTGCGACGGATTGCTCTAGCGGCGCAGGACATCCTCGACGTCCTCATAGGAGATACGGAATGAGCGCATCGGCTCGGGCCCTCGACCCTCGGGCAGGCGCCCACCGCAGTCGGCGTGAGTTACCGCCGGCCGAAGTGGCCGGCGGGCCGCCATGACAGCGAGGCCGCCTCCGATCACCGGCCGGTACCCCCTCAACGGAGTATTCATGACGTACACGACGACAGCCCCTCTCCCACAGCCCAGCGCCGACACCATGCCGGATGTGCGCACCCAGACCTGGCAAGCGGCCAGCGAACTGGGCGAGATCTTTCGCGCCGTCGGCATCAACGTGTCGCGCGTAGTGGTGAACGACGACGACGATCGGGCGCCCTTCATCAATCTGGGCACAGTCGACGCGGCGGCCGGCTTCGAGCTGGCCCGGCGGATCCGCAAGAGCATGAAACCCCTCCTGCAGACGGCCAACGCCCTCCAGGCCGCCTTCATCGCCCACGAACTGGAAGTCCCCGCCCCGATCATCTACCACGGCAAGATCATCCTGGGGAACATCTCTGTCCCTGACACAGACCGCCTCGCGTGCCTGCTGGGTGCGCCGTCACAGGAGGAGGTCGTGGACCTGACGCAGTGGCCCGAGGCGCAGCAGGTCGTTGACCGACTCGGTGATGCCTTCAAGAAGGCCACCCGCGGCGGTTTCCTCGACCCCAAGTTTCACCCCGAGTGCCTGCGGTGCCAGGAGGACGCTGCGATCCAGTTGGGGACCATCGACGCGCGGACCGCGCGCCGTCTCGCCAGCGCTCTCGAATTTGGGGCATGAGGATGACGACGCCGCAGCAGCCCGACATCGCCCGCGACCTCCTCAACCGGGCCACTGCCGCCCGGCTGCACCACAGCCGACTCACCCGCGGCCAGCTGAACCCTGCGGAGATCGCCGCCGGCCGCCACCAGGATCACGCGAACGCCGGCATGCTGCGACGCGTCACAGCCGAACACGGCTGGCCTGGTCGGCGGCTCGTCGGGGAAGACGGCGCCCAAGCCGCTTACCTGATCGCCCTGTACGCCGATCATGACCCCGATCTCCAGAACGCGATGCTCCGGTTGCTGGGTGGCGCGGTGGACAGCGGCCAGGCCCCGGCCGGGCACTGGGCGCACCTTCACGACCGGTGGTGCATCAACAGCGGCCAAGCTCAACTCCACGGCACCCAGTACGTCCGCGGGCCCGCCGGCGTGGAGGTAGCGCCGGTCCGGGAACCCCAGCACCTCGATACCCTCCGCGCCCGTGCGGGCCTGCCGCCGCACGCCACCGCGGCGGAAGCCGTCCGCCGCCGCTACCCCCCAACCAGGCATGCCGATCCACCGAGCGATGCGGGACCGCCCGAAATGGTCCTGGTCAAGTGGGCCGCATGACGCCCTGCGCGTCACCGGCCTGCTGCGTGCACGCTCTATGACCGCGCCAGCGCTTCGCTTCGCAACCGGTCTCCCCCGCCCGCTCTCGTAGCGGGCCCCTGAGCTGCCGTGCCTCCCCTGCGGTGAAACCCCCCGCCCGCACCGGGGGTACGGCTCCATCTCTACCGTCCCGACTATCTTCGAAGAGGTACGACCATGCCCGTGACCGCCCTTCCCCTGCCGCACCTGGTGGCTGAGGCTGCCGTGAACATCCTCCAGCGCCTGGAAAACGACACCGCGTTCCCCGCCTTCCACATGGCCAGCCTGACGTACTCCGACGAATGGCAGTGTTTCGCTGGCTTCCCCGTCATCTCCCAGTGGAAGCTGGAAGACGACGCGCGGCCGCTGTTCGTCGAGGCCATGCGTGCCCTGGCGCTCAAGGCCGCGGTCTACGCGCTGACCGAGGACGACAAGGCGGCCGAGATCGCCATCGCGGTTCCGGTGGACGAGATGACGCACGCGATGCTCGCCCAGTCCCAGCTCCTGCACCGCATCGCGGAGTGCCACGCCGTGAGCATCATCCACCAGACCGATCAGGAGCACACCGACTACCGGCACGGGGATTACACCCACCAGTGCTACACCGCGGCGTGGGGCGAACCGCCAGCCCGCTACTGGCTGGACCACGAGCAGGTGGAAGCCAACCGCAGCCACCTCGCCGGCCTCTACGCGAGCATCGGCCTGGGCCGGTCCGGGCGCGAGCACAGCATCGCCTTCGCGCCGGCGGCCTAGCCCAGTGCCGACCGCAGTGCCGCCGTCACGTCCAGATTCGGATCCGACGCCCGCAGGATCTGCGACGCCTGCGCGATTACTCCGGCGAACGCGTCCGGCGGCGCCGCGGTCAGCGCGGCCCGCAACCACTCCCGCACCTCGCCGGCGTCGCCCGGCGGCGGCGCCTCCCACGGCAACACCAGGTGGTCCGTCGCGTACGGGGCGGGCGGCAGACCCACCCGCTCAGGGTGCACACACACCGGCACCCCGGCCGCGGTGTACCGGTTGCCGCTCACCGGGTCGAAGGGGCAATCCCGGCTCGGCTTGGCCACCACGTCGAAGGCGCCCCCGGGCAGCAGCAGGGAGGGGCAGACCGCGCACACCGGCCGCTCACCCTCCTGCGAGAACGGCGCCCGATCCTTCTCCACCCGGCTCACCCTCCACCGACGCGTCCACCACTTCAAGGATCCGCAGCGTAGCGACTGCGGCCCGACGAGGAGCCCCAACCGCCATGGCCCACCCGGAGAACCCCCACGAGCAGATGCTCGATCGGACCGTCGCGGTCCACCTTCCCTTCACCGAGGCCAGGACCCTTACCTGGGCGGGAACGGACGGCAGGCCCGTCCTGGGATTCGAAGACGCGCAGATGACGCACCTTCGACACGGCCCGCACACGGTAGTCACCGTCGAAGGGATACTGGGCGTCTACGAGGCCCCCACCCTGCGGGAACGACTGACGGACCTGATCGACACCGGTGACGGCGACGTGATCGTGGATGTGCGCGGCGTCGGAATTCTCGACTCGACCAACCTGGGCGTCCTGATCGCCGCCTGCAAGCGCATCCGCATCCAGCGACGCGGACGAACTCTGTACCTGGTGGCGAAGAAGGACACCGGTCCTGTGCACCGGATCATGCTCATCACCGGCCTCATCAAGGTGTTCTACCTGTGCGACTCCGTGACCAACGCCCTGCGCGCGGCGACCACGGCCAGCCCGGCAGCGGACGAGCAGGAGGATCCGCGATGACCATCCAGCAGCCGGACGTCGTTCCGTACATGGTCGCGTGGAGCACGGAGAAGCGGATTTCGCGGTTGCTCCTGTGCGGCCCGGGGGGAATCCACTACGCGGACGAGCAAAGCCACGACCGTGACAGCGGCGGTGCGCTGTGGGTCGGCACCACGTTGGGCCAGGGTCGCGGCCGGCCCAATTTCGCCCACACCCATGCGCAACGGCAGCGCCGGTGCATGAGGTTGCTGCTGTGTCACGTCTGCGGAGGGCCCGCCGACTGGACGGGACAGGGCGTTCTCTGGCTGGTGGAGGACAACCGAGCCGACTGGCCGAACTGGCCGGAGAACCTGGTCACCGTTCACCCCCCGATCTGCTTGCCCTGCTCCCGCCAAGCCCTCCGGCTCTGCCCTCACCTGGCGGGAAACGGCGTCGTGGCCGTGCGCGCGACGGAGTCCGCGATCGAGGGCGTGTACGGCCAGATCTACCGCCAGGGGCCCCGCTCCCCCGTGGAAGTGCGCAAGGACACCGTCTTCTACGACTCTCCGGAAATCTGGTGGGTCCTGGCCGCCCAACTGATCAGGACGCTGCGCGGCTGCACGGTCGTAGACCTGGCCGCGGCAACCGCCAGCATCTGACCCCCGCACACGCACCCCGGTGCGGCCAAGCGGCCTCCTACTAGGCATGGCAACCGCACCGCACCCGACGCCCACCCGACATCATCATCAGAGGAGCCGCACATGCCACCTACTTGGGACCTTCACGCCTTGCGGATCGGCGTGCTGTTCGGCGGTGATTCACCGGAACGACCCGGTTCCATCGCGTCCGCTGAAGCGGCCGGCAAGTCCCTGAACAGTCAGGGCCTGCACGCCGAACTGTTCGACCTGTCCGGTATGGACTGGACCGCGTTACCCGGGCAGATCGACGTCGCGCTCCTGGCCTCACACGGCCTGGGCGGCGAGGACGGAAAAGCACAGGGCGTACTCGACCTGCTGGGCATCCCCTACACCGGCTCCGGGGTGAAAGCCTCCGCCGTCGGCATGCACAAGACGACCACCAAGCGCGCCCTGACAGCCGACATGATCGACACCCCCCGTTGGCTCGACATCCTGCCCGAGTACTCCACCGCCACCGCGGTGTCCGCCGCGCGCATGACCCTCGGCCGATTCCCGGTTTTCGTCAAACCAGTCTCCGGCGGCGGCAGCCTCGAAGCAGGCATCGCACACGACGAGATCCAGCTCGCTGCGCTCCTGGACCAGGCCCGCGAGCAGCCCTACGAGCAGTACATGATCGAGGAGTACATCACCGGCACCGCCTGCAGCGTCGGGGTCCTGGAGATCAACGGCACGCTTCGGGCCCTGCCGGTCCACGCGGTCGAAACCGACCGCGCGTTCTACGACTACGCCGCCAAGCACGACACGGCGCTACGCCGCGAACGCTGCCCGGCCGGCCTGCCCGGAGAGCAGGACCGGCGCCTGCAGCAGATCGCGGTGCGTGTCCACCAGCTCCTGGGCGCGCACGGCCTCTCGCGGGTGGACTTCCTCGTAGCCCCGTGCGGACGCACACCCGTCCTGGAGATCAACACGGTGCCGGGGCTATCGGAGCGCGGAAATCTGGCGACCATGGCGGCGGCCGGCGGGATCCCTTACGACGAGATGGTCCGACACATCCTGCGCACGGCGTTCACGAAACCGGCGTACGTGCCGTAGCAGACTGATCCGTCATGAACCGCTTACCTGTCACACACCAGGTCCCGTACTACGCGCAGTGGGAATCCGCTGCGCTGGTGCCGCAATTCATCTCCGGCACCAGCGCGGCGGACGACCCGCTGTGGCAGAAGTCCGGCGCCGACACCCGCGAGGAGTACGCCTTCTGGGCACCGCGGATGTGCGGCGTGGCGTGCCTGCGCATGGCGCTGGACTTCTGGGGCCATACGGTGCCGCCGTCGGTACCGTTGCTGCGCGAGGCAGTGGAGGCGGGCGCTTACGTGCGCCACGGCGACCAGGTACAAGGGCTGATCTACGCACCGTTCGCAGCGTTCGCCGGCCGCCGCTGGGGCCTGCACGCGCAGGCCGTCCCGGATCTTGCCCCCGAGCGGATCGCGGACGAAGTCGGCGCCGGGCGTCTGGTGCTCCTGTCGGTCCACAAGTCCATCCGCACCCTGGACCCGGACCCGCCGCAGCGCGGCGGGCACCTGGTGTTGGCCGTGGGGGTCAGCGACACCGACGTCCTGCTCCACAACCCGTCCGGGCTGCCCGGACGCTCCCAGCAGTTCGCCCCCGTGCCCTGGGCGCACCTCGGCCGGTACTACGCCGGCCGCGGTGTCATCCTCGGCCAGCACAAGGAGATCACCGCGTGATTGCGCTGACGCTCGCCGAAGTGGCCGACGCCACCGGCGGCACCCTGCACCAGGTCACCGACCCACAGACCCGCATCGAGGGACGCCTGTCCTTCGATTCCCGGCACATCGACCCGGGCGGGCTGTTCGCCTGCCTCGACGGACGCAGCCGTGACGGCCACGACTTCGCCGTCCAGGCTGTCCGTGACGGCGCGGCAGCCGTCCTGGCCACCCGGCCGGTCGATGCCCCGGCCATCCTGGTCACGGACGTTCTGACAGCGATGGCCGACATCGCACGCACCATCGCCGCCCGCTACACCGGCACCGTCATCGCGCTGACCGGATCAGCGGGCAAAACCACCACCAAGGACCTCCTGCACAGCATCCTTGCGCCCGTCGGTCCGACGGTGGCCACCGAGAAATCCTTCAACAACGAGATCGGTTTCCCCGTCACCGTCAGCCGGGTGACTACCGACACCCACTACCTGGTGCTGGAGATGGGCGCCCGCGGGCCGGGCCACATCGCCCACCTGTGCCGGGTCGTTCGCCCCGCCGTCGCCACCGTCCTGGGCATCGGCTCCGCCCATATCGGTGAATTCGGCAGCAAGGAAGCCATCGCAGCCGCCAAGGCCGAAATCGTCCAAGCCCTGCCCCACGACGGCGTCGCGGTGCTGTACGGCGACGACCCCATGGTTCTGGCCATGGCCGCCGCAACGCCAGCGCGAATCGTCACCTTCGGGACCGGGCCCGACTGCGACCTTCGAGCGCACGACATTGAAGTCGACGAGCAGGGGCGCCCGCACTTCACCATGCACTGGCAAGGCCAGCACGCTGCCGTGCAGTTGCCGGTCCATGGGCGGCACAACGTCACCAACGCGCTCGCGGCAGCCACCAGTGCCCTGGCGGCCGGCGTCACTGTGCCCCAGGTGACGGCCGGCCTGGCTCACGCGACGCTTCCCAGCGGCGGCCGGATGGAAGTCAACCGCCGTCCCGACGGGGTCACCGTCATCAACGACGCGTTCAACGCCAGCCCCGAATCCGTTCTCGCCGCCCTCGACGCACTCGCCGACATCGCCGGCCCGCACCGCCGCACGATCGCGGTACTCGGACACATGGCCGAACTGGGCCCTGACGCCGACACCTGGCACGACACCGTCGCCCGCAAGGTTGTCGCGACCGGCGTCCACCACCTGATCACCACCGGCGGCCCCCACGCCCAGGACATGACACGCACCGTCCTGCAAGCCGGCCTCGACGCCCGCGACGCCGACCCTCACACACCCCTGACCGCTCAGATCAACGCCTTCCTACGGCCCGGCGACGTCGTCCTCATCAAGGGAGCCAACGCGCTGAACCTGGAAGCCGTCGCCAGGGAACTCGCCTGCCCCGATGCCCCATGAAAACGGGGGATGACTCGACACCGATCCGCCACCCGCTGCTGCCCGCCGAACCGGACAAGGGTGTGCGGCAGCCTTGGCCCCTGCTCCTCGTCGTTGATGTCGAGGGCAACGGGGCCATCCAGCCGGAACTGGTGGAAGTCGCCATCATCCCGATCGCCGACGGGGTTCTTCATCCCGAGCATCGGCGCGAATGGCTCATCCGTCCATCAGCCCGTATCCCAGACCACATCGTCCGCATCCACGGCATCACCAACGAATCCCTGGCCGGCAAGCCCGTCTGGCCGGAAGTCGCCGACGACATCCAGGAAGCCCTGAAGGGCGCCTGGATCGTCGCCCACAACGCTTCGGTGGAGTACAACGCCCTCACCCGTCTCCTGCCCGGGTGGCAGCCGGCCGGCGTCATCGACACTCTGCGCCTGGCCCGCAAGACCTACCCCGAAGCCGGAAAGCACGGCTTGGACCCCCTCATTGAGCACCTGCGCCTGCCCGTGGCCGGCATCCCCGGCCAGCGCCACCGTGCCGGATACGACGCGCACGCCACCGGCCTTCTGCTGCTCGACCTTGCAGCCCACTACGACACCTGGGACGAGCTGACCGCCATCGCCGTCCCCGACAATATGCCGGGCCGCCGGAGCGCACCGCCCGCCTATCAGGAGGAGCCCCTGTGGTAACCACGCCACCCCATACGGATCGCTGTCTGCGGCGCCCACTTCACCGGCAAGACCACCGCAGGGACCTCACATCGCTCCCATCCCGGGAAACAGTGCGCCGGACCAACCGCCCGCCTGATGCGGGTCATCAAGATCGCTGAAGAACTGGGCGAAGTCTCCGAAGCCGTGGTGGGCGCCACCGGCGGCAGTCCCCGCAAGGGGCTGTCCCACACATGGGCTGATCTAGAGCGCGAACTGTGCGACGTCATCCTCACCGCCATGATCGCACTGCGAACGCTCACCCCGGATGCGCACGCGGCCTTCGCCCAGCACCTCGACACCGTGGCAGCACGAGACCTGAACCCCTGAAACACGGGTCGGTGTAACGGATCTTGTTGGGCTGGCGTTCTTCGGAGCGAGTAGGGAGCTGCTCTTACGTCAAGCTTCCGCGGAGCCCGACGGAGGCACGGTGACGACCACCACGATCGCCCTCGACCTGTTTGGTGAAGATCCTGCTGTCTGGCAGGAAACCCTCTTCATGACCACGGCGATACGGCGGCAGGCCAAGGCCACGCCTGAGCTCACGTTGCCCGTTCCGGAACCCGTAGACCTCTCTCACACCTGGGTCGTGGCGGCGGAAGTCGTGGTGGAGTCCCGAATCGCGAGCGTCGCCGACTTTCGTGGCAGTTTCAAAGCCACCCCGGGCATGCGTATCGACGCCTTGGAGGTCTACTGCAAGGGGTGCAGGCGCCCGTATGACGACGTCAACGGGCAGGACTGCGCGGAGAAGATCGACAACCGGCACCTGATCGGCGGTGACCAGAGTGTCCGGGCCAAGCGGAAGATCCCCACCCCGCCGCCCAACGCAAAGATCATTCCTGGCGGAACGATGCAGCGGCGCGGAGTCAACGCCTACGTAGCGGGAGTCTCCCGCCCCCGCTGAGCCCGCGACGCAAGCCCTAACCGGTCCTTAGCTTCCGGCGCGTGACCACATCCGATCAGCCTCAACCCTCCCCGCACCGGCGTCTCGCCCGCGAAGCCGGCGGCCTGCTCCTGATCTCCTCGGGCGGCGTGGGACTGGTCGCCAGTGTGTGCGCCATCAACCTCCTCCTCGGGGTCACCCTCGCCGGGATCAGCGCGGCCGCCTCCGGCCTGTGGACCCTGCAGACCACATCCGCGAGCGTGGTCCGGCGGCGAATCCTCGGCTACGGGCCCCTCATATGTGGTTTCCTCCTCGTTCTCACCTGCGCGTTCCTCGCGTTCCCACAGCTGGGATGGGTGCTGCTGTCGGGCGTGACCATCGCTGCGGGAATCTCGCTGTCGAGCGAGGTGCAGTGACATGCCCCGCGAATTTCTCCCCGCCCTGCGCGGACTCCTCGGCGTCCGCCCTGAAGCACTCACCGAACTGCCGGAAGTGAAATCAGCTGGCCCGATCGGCGGTACCTACACTTCGGTCACCTACGCCGGAACTACCAACGCGTGGGGCACCGAGGGCCGCGCGGATGGCTGGGACATGGACCGCGTCGTCTCGGAGGGGTACGAGAAGACCATCTGGGTCTTCAAATCCGTGGAGGCCATCTCCAAGCACGCCAGCTCGCTCCCCATCGAGATCGGCCGCGGCGGGGACGAGCGGCGCTTCGCGGAGACCCTGACCGACCACCCACTACTGCGGCTTCTCAACGGGCGGGCAAACCCTCTGGAGACCGGCGAGACGTTCCGCAAGCGGCTGTCCGCACAGGTCCTGCTCAGCAAGAAGGGCGCCTTCGTCGAAGTCACCCGCTCCCGCATGGGCACCATGACGCGCCTGGACCTCCTCCCCCCGAACCGGGTCCAGCCCATCCCCGACCCGCGCGGGGACTACATCAGCCACTACGAGTTCACGACCCTGGACGGCCGGATCCGGGAACTGGACCCGGAGCGGGTGCGCTGGGTCCGCGACCCCCACCCCACCGATCCGTTCTCCGGTGTGACCCCCCTGGAAGCCGCGGGGATCAGCGTCGACCTGGACCTCAAGGCGCGCCTGTACAACGTAAATTTCATCGACAATGACGCCCGTCCCGGTGGCGTCATGGGTATCGACGTTGACCAGCTCGACTCTCGGGAGATCGACCGCATTCAGCGTCGTCTCGGCCCCGGCGCCCAGCACGCCGGTGAGATGACCGTCGTCGGCACCGGGCCCGGCGGAATCACCTACGTCGACACCAGCGCCAAGCCCCGCGACATGGCCTACGAGACGACATCCCAGACCTCGAAGGGCGAAATCCTCGCCGCGTTCGGGGTACCCGAGAGCATCGTCGGCAACGCCTCCGAACGCACATACGCGAACGCCGACCGCGAAGAGTGGAACTTCTGGGCCCACACCGAGTTGCCGCACCTACGGCTGCTCTCCGGCGCCTTCTCCATCGACGTCGAGGATGGGTGGCAGACCCGCTACAACACCACGACCGTCGAGGCGCTGGAGTTCCCGCGCAGACTGCGCCGTCAGGAGGCGCGCGAGGAGTGGAACGCGGGACTGATCACCGCGGATGAATACCGGGAGCTGGCCGGCCGGACCATTTTCGACGTGGCACAGACTCGAGCGCTGTGGATCAGCCCCGCCAAGGCGCCCGTACCCGCCCGCCCCGAAGATGCGGCAGTGCTGGGCATCACCAGCCAGGACGGAGCCGCCAGCACCGACGGTCAGGCTGCCCAGCCGCAGCCTTCTGCGGATGCGGCTGCCGCGCAGGCCGTGGCCGATGCTCGCCAAGCCGAAGCCGGCAACCCGCCCGCCACGGCCGCCGAATCGGTTGCGCAGGCCCGCCCTCCACAGGGGAACGCAGACCCAGGAGAATCCGCTGGCCAAGCCGTCACGGACGCCCGCGGGGCTCAGACACAGGCCCTCCCGGACTATGCAGCCGAGGACGTGGCAGCAGCCCGCACCGGGCAGACAGAAGCACTCCCGGGGCTGGCGGCCGACGACGTTGCCGCAGCCCGCACCCTTGAATCGAAAACCTTGCCGAACGGCAACAGCACAGGTTATGAGGTCGCCGACGGGGACTTCGACACCGTCCACTCGGCGGTGACCGCAGCCCTCAGCGCCCTGTTCGCCCGGCACGAGGGCATCATCTCCGCCCGTCTGCGTGCCCCCAAAGTCCGCAAGGGCACCCGCTTCTGGGCGCCGTCCGGGCCTGATGACCAACGCAGCGGTGACGAGCCCCTGAATGGGGCCCGGGTCGTCAGCGCACAGCGGTGGGCCGATGAGGCAGAAGAGACCCTGTCGCCCATCCTGAACCGGGCCGCGGCCGCCACCGCCACGAGCACCACTCAAGCCCTGACCGGGGTCGGGACCGTGCCTCCCGCTGTTGCCGCGGCCGCGCTGCTGTCGGCGGCGGCCGCAGGCGAGGCGACGTTCCGATTCCTCCACGCCCTGGCCGCCGACCTCATGCTCGTCCAGGCCGACGCCACCGGCATCGACGATCTGACCGCGCGGGCACGTGTCTTCTACGACGCCCACGCGCCGGCCACGGTGAGCCGGATTGCGGAGGCGGCCGCGACCGCGACGGTCAACGGTGCCTGCGAGAGCGCCGCCGCGAGCATCGGGCCCGGCATCGTCCGCACCTGGACCACCCGTCTCGACGACCGGGTCCGGCCCGAGCACCGCGCCGAACAAGGCGTCACCCTGCCCGTCGCCGTGCCCTTCACCGTCGGCGGATTCGCCATGCGCTACCCCGCCGACCCCCTTGCGCCGGCCGATCTCACCATCAACTGCCGCTGCCGACTGCGCTACCAAGCGCTTACCGACGGGGAGACCCTCTGACCTGGCGACTGAGCACGCGACGCTAACCCTTCGCACTGTGCATGGTCCGCGACATGCTGAATCGTCCCGCTGCTGCCTCCGTCGCCGGTGCCCTGAGCCACGACCTCGAAGTGAAGGTCACTCACCGCCCCTGGAACCCCTCGCTGCACCCGCGCGACAGCAAGGGCCGGTTCATTGAGACGGGCGGCGTCGTCAAGCTGTGGGGTGGCGGTCTGGCCCGGGTCCTACGCGCTCTGCCCAATGACCGGGTGCTCGTCCAGGACCTGCAGGGCAACAACCGCCGCCACAGTATGAGCGCCAAGTGGGTCACGATGGTGACCCGTCCGGACGGCTCTCGGCCGACGAAGTCCAAGGACAAGGTCGAGCGCGAAGACCTCAAGCGCATCGCGGATGTCCGCCGCGGTGACGGTGCCGCCCTCGATGACGACGGCACCCCGGACAGCCGTGACGCCCCGCACACCCACGACGACGACAACCAGCCGATCGGCGACGACACCGGGGACGGCCCCCACGCGGAAGACGACCAGGACGCCCCGAAGCCCCTCGCCAACCGCCGCGCACAGGCCGGCGCCCGGTTCGCCGACACCGCCGCCGTACGACGGCACTGGACGGACCGGGCCAACGACACCTCCTTGCCGATCGAGGAAAAGCAGCGCAACGCCCTCAAGGCCATGGCCGAGGATCCCGACCTGGAGATCACCCGCTCCGGTCATTTCGCACTGCGCCGCCGCCAGGCGGACCACGGAGCACCGCTGACCTGGTACCTCACGGCCACCGGCAACGGCCTGATGCTCCCGAGCAGCGACTTCGAGAAGAAGAACGACGCCGAAGCAGCCGCCGACTTCCTCCACGCCAGGATGCTCGGGAAGGACGGCAAGCCGCTCGACTTCTCCGACCCGGACGTACCGCTCCTTACCTGGCGATCGGACCGTAACGAGGACGCCGGGGCCGCCCTGGAACGCGTCCGCAAGGACCAAGCGCGCCGCAACGGCGCCGGCCTGCCCCCGCAGGAGCCTGCGGCCGCGCGGTCCACCGCTTCCCCCACGCCAACGCCGTCCAGCGCCCCGTTCCGTACGGTCGCTGCGGTACGCCAGCACTGGGCGTCCGGCAGCCGGGACCGCCCTTGGGCGCGTGACCCGCGCACCAACAACGCGAACCGCGCTCTGCCGGGCGCCACTTCCTCCGACAAGACCAAAATCCGGCTGCGGCTCTACTCCGGCAAGGTCGGCTCCGACCTGCACGCCACCGCGCAGCTCTCGCGCGACGGGCACTTCGTCGTCAACCGCAGCGGTGCCGGCAAGTGGTACGTCTACCACTCCCGCTCCGGCCTCCTGATGAACGACCGGGCCGGGCACACTTCCAAACGCGACGCACTGGCCTTCGCCAACGACCTGGAAGACGCCCGCACCCCCAACGGCAAGCCCTTCGACTGGGACTCCCCGGACGTCGGGGACCGGCTGCGCATCTACGACGGCCCCGGCACCATGAACGCGGCCATCGCCCGCGGCCACCAGGACGACCAGGAGCACAACGAGCCCGCCGCCGCACCGGCCCCACCCGTCGCCGCCCCAGAGCCGCTGCCCAACCCGGACACCAACCCAGCCCCGGGGCCGGCGCACGACGACGAGTCCGGGCGAGACCGCAGCGACAACCCGAACCGGTCGGCCGCGGAGCCCACTTCAGGGGACACCACGGATGACTCCGACGGAGCAGCCACCTCCGCCACAGAGCCCTACAGCATCGGAGGCGACCTCCGGGACGCCGAGGACAAGATCCAGGACGCGGGCAAGCGGTGGCGCACCATGCCGGCGCACGCCGACATGATCAACGCCCCGGACGACTCCCGCGCACACCAGCACGCCAAGGCCCTGGACCAGGCCCTGCGCGGCGCGGGCCACAGCGCCAGCGTCAAGGAACGCGCCCGGGAGTGGAAGACCGTCTCCACCGTGGCCGACGTCGTTCTCGATCACCTCGACCGCTCAGAGACCCGCGACCGTGACGCCACTGCACGCCAGGTCGTCCAGGACATCCGCGACCAGGCCGTCATCCACCAGCAGCGTCTCAAGGCCACCCAGGAAGCGAAACGGGCCCGCCGCAAGGAGAAGCAGAACCGCACGTCACCGGCCGCCGCCGCGCGCCCGGATAATCAGGTCACCGCCAGCACCACGACCGATACGGGAGAGACCACCGATGGCAATGAACAAGATCGGACGGATCGCGCAAGCGCACTGGGCGACGTACCGGCCGGCGGCGTACGCGGAGCTGGGGACCGAGGAGGAGAAGACGGAGTTCTTCGCGGAACTCGGCCTGAGGGTGGAGCAGCAGATCGCGGACCGGGCGGAAGAGCTGCGGAACCGGCCGACCGGGGACGGGTACGAGGAAGCGGTGAGCGACCGGATGCAGGCCCGGAATCAGGCCCGGGAACTCGTCATGAACGACGAAGTGTTCCTGCCGGCCGAGCCCGGGCAGGAGAACGCGGAGCTGCCGAACCACGGCGAGGTGTAACCGCACCGCGGTTCCGCCCGGCCACCCAGGGCGACCTGGCCCCGTCGGGGGAGAAGGCCAAGGCCCGCGCGAACGTCGAAGCCGTCAAGACGCTGCGCCGTATCCAGGCTGAGGACCGCCCCGCCACGGCACAGGAGCAGCAGATTCTTGCCCGGTGGTCCGGGTGGGGATCCCTCCCGGTGGTCCTGTCGGACAAGCCCGTTCTGGCGTCGTTCCGGAGCAAGGGCGGCCAACCCGCCTTTGAACGCGCGCTCAAGCGGTGGGAGTCCTTCGCCGCGGAGCGCGCCACGGTCCGCGACCTGCTGAACGACCGCGAATGGGCGGCGGCCAGTCGCAACGTCCTGAACGCCCACTACACCGATGCCGGCCTCGTCCGGGCGATGTGGGACGCCGTCCGGGACCTTGGATTCGAGGGCGGCAACGTCCTGGAGCCCGGCAGTGGCTCCGGCAACTTCATCGGCACCGCCCCCGACGGCGCGCACATGACCGGGGTGGAGCTCGACCCGACCACCGCGGCGATCTCGCAGCTCCTGTACCCGGATGCGCAGATTCTCAACGAGTCGTTCGCGAAGGTCCGGCTGCCGCGTGACTCCTTCGACCTGACGATCGGCAACGTCCCCTTCGGTCAGACTCGCCTCCCGGACGCGCAGGACAACCCGGGCGAGAAGCACGCGATCCACGATCACTTCATCCTCAAGTCGCTGGCCCGCACCCGCCCCGGGGGCCTGGTCGCGGTGATCACCAGCCGTCACACCATGGACAACGAGAACGAATCGGCGCGCCGCAGCATGTGGCACATGGCCGACCTCGTCGGGGCGGCCCGGCTGCCCGAAGGCGCACACGAGAAGGCCGCGGGTACCCACGTCGTCAGCGATGTCCTGATCTTCCGTCGCCGGTTCGGCGACGAGCAGCCTGGTGACTCCTCCTGGCTGCGGTCCCAACCGATGGACCTGAACGGGCACCAGATCCGGTTCAACCGCTACTTCCAGGACCACCCCGAGACGGTCCTCGGAGAGATGACCACCGGCCGGGGTCAGTTCTCCGACCACGAACTCACCGTCAAGGGCGACAAGGACGCCGCCACCCAGCTCCGTGCCGCCCTGGGCCGCATCAACGCCAGTGCGTACGGGGACCGGCAGCGCTACGTCCCGCCGATCGACGCGCAGGACAAGAAGTTGGAACTGGACGGGGTCAAGCACGAAGGGGCGATCGTCCACCTCAGCGATGGCACGCTCGCCAAGGTTGACGAAGGCCGCCTCGTCCCCCTCGATGTCCACCCCTCGCAGCAGGAGCAGCTGCACAGACTGCTGCGTCTGCGGGACCTGACGAAGCAGCTCTTGACCCTGGAGCGGGAAACCGAGTTTCAGGGCGAGACGGCGGAGATGCGGGACCTGCGCGCCGATCTGAACGCCGCCTACGACGACTACGTGGGCAAGCACGGGGCGCTCGACAAGCCGGGCCAGGTCCGGGCGTTCTCCCCGCCCGGCATGAAGGAGCGCGCTCTCGCTCAGGGGTACAAGGACGTCCCGGCGTCCTGGAGGGTCCCCACGGCCCTGAGCCTGTTCGAAGACGACCCGGGATCGGCTGTCGCGTTCGGCCTCGACCAGTGGGACGCGAACGCGAAGAAGGCCCGCAAACTTGCGATCCTCGACCACCGGGTGCTTGCCCCCCGCAAGATCGCGGACCGGGCGGAGAACCCCGAGCAGGCTGTAGCCCTGGCCATGGAGCACGACGGCGGCCACCTGAACATCGCCACCGTTGCCCGCCTGCTGAACACCGACGAGCTCGACGCCCGGGAACAGCTCGGTTCCCTGGCCTTCGACGACCCGGCAAGCGGCCGGCTCGTCGACCGCTCCGAGTACCTGTCGGGCAACGTACGCGTCAAGCTCGCCGCCGCCCGCGCCGCAGCGGCCGGAGACCCGAAGTACGCGGCCAACGTCGCAGCCCTGGAACCGGCGATTCCCCGGGATCTCGACCCTGCGGAAATCAAGGCGAAGATGGGCGCGCCCTGGATCCCGGAAACGGACATCACCGCGTTCCTCCAGGACATTCTCGGCACGCAGCGGGTGCGGGTCGAGCACGGTGGCGGCTCCATGTGGGAGGTGTCCGGGCCACGGGAAGGCACGAGCGCCACCGTCGAGTGGGGCACCCCCAAGAAGCCGGCCCCGGACATTGCGCAGGCCCTCCTGGAGCAGCGCTCCGTTGAGGTCACCCGCCGCATCAAGAACCCTGACGGCTCGTACACCACCGTCAAGGACGCTGACGCCACCGACGCGGCGCAGGCCAAGTCCAAGGAAATGGCCCTCCGCTTCGGCGAATGGATCTGGGAGGACCCGGAGCGCGCCCAGCGCCTGGCCCGGGTCTACAACGACCGGTTCAACAACCTCGCCATGCGCGAGTACGACGACTCCCCGCTTGCGCTGCCCGGTGCCGACAAGGACTGGAAGATGCGGCCGCACCAGAACGCCGCGATTCGTCGCATCGTTCAGGAGCCCACCGTCCTGCTCGCGCACGTCGTGGGCGCGGGCAAGACCGCCACGATGGTCGCCGGCACGCAGGAACTGCGCCGCACCGGCCTGGCGAAGAAGCCGGCCATCGTCATCCCCAACCACATGGTCGGACAGTTCCGGCGCGAGTACCTGGAGCTGTACCCGGACGCGAACATCCTCGTCGCGTCGTCCTCCGATCTGACCGGCGACAAGCGCCGCAAGTTCGTGGGGAAGGTCGCCACCGGCAACTGGGACGCGGTGATCATCACCCAGCAGGCTTTCAAGTCGATCCCCATGCGCCCGGACGCCCAAAAGGCGTACATGGCCGAGGAACTGGACCGGCTGCGCGAGCAGATCAACAAGGCGAAGCAGCGTGACGGCAAGTCCCTGACTCTCAAACGGTTGGAGGCGATGCTCGACAACGCCGAAGCGAAACTGGCGAAGAAGCTCGACGGGCAGAAGGACCACGGGGCGGTCTACTTCGAGGACACCGGCATCGACTACCTGATGGTCGATGAAGCCCACCACTTCAAGAACCTGTACACGGTCAGCCACATTGAGGGCGCCTCCGTCCAGGGCTCTTCGCAGGCTTCTGACCTGCACATGAAGCTCGGATACCTGCGGGAACGCAACGCATCGGGCCGGGTGGCGACTCTCGCGACGGGCACCCCCATCGCGAACAGCGTCGTCGAGGCGTTCACCATGCAGCGCTACCTGCGCCCCGACATCCTCGCTGAAGCCGGCGTTGACGACTTCGATCAGTGGGCCGCGACGTTCGGTGAGGTCATTCAGAGCCTGGAACTGGCCCCAGACGGGTCCGGATTCCGGAAGAAGGCCCGCTTCGCCCGGTTCCACAACGCGGCCGAGCTGCTGCGCATGTACCGGCTGTCCACGGACGTGCGCACCGCCAAGGACCTCAATCTCCCCACCCCGCCAGTCCGATCCGGTGAGGACGGCAAGCGCGGCGAAGTCGTCATCGTCCCCATCTCCGCTGAGCAGAAAGCTTTCGTCACCGCCCTTCCGGACGAGCCGTGGGTCCGTAAACCGGGCGGGATCCTCAAGGCGATCGGCCTCGCCTCGCGGGCCGCCGTCGACATGCGGATGGTCGGCGGACATGGGGAAGACGGCGGCAAGATCCATGCCGCGGTGCGGAGCATCGCGGACATCTATGAGGAGAACAAGAACCGGGTCTACCCGGTCTCTGCGAAGAACCTCACCCCTCAGGAACTCCCCGGGGCTCTCCAGATCGTCTTCATGGACCTCGGGGTGCCCGACTCTGCAGCCAAGAACGCGTGGGACGGCTACGCCGAGATGAAGTCCTCACTGATCGACGAGGGCGTGCCGGCCGAGAAGATCCGCTTCATCCATGAGGCCAAGACCGACAAGGCCAAGGCGAAACTCTTCGAGGACGCCCGCAGCGGCAGGATCGCGGTCCTCATCGGGTCCACGTCAAAAATGGGCACGGGCACGAACATCCAGGACCGCGCGGTCGCCCTGCACCACATGGACTTCCCCTGGCGGCCAGCCGACATCAGCCAGCGAGACGGGCGTATCGAGCGCCAGGGCAACCTGAACATGCCCGAAATCCCGGGCACCGCAGACGACATCCGCATCCTCAGCTACGTCACCGAGGAGACCTTCGACGCGTTCAAACTGGGCACCCTGGAGCGCAAGGCAACCTTCATCGCACAGATGGACCGCAAGGACTTCGACCTGCGCGAAATGGAAGACATCGGCGACACCGCCGTGAGCTTCGGCATGATGAAAGCCATCGCGACCGGCGACACCACCGTCATGGACTACGCCCAGGCCAGTAGCGACGCCGTCGACCTCCAGCGCCTGGACCGCAACTGGCAGCGCGAGCAGAACTCCCGCCGCAACACCGTCGCCGACGCCACCAACGTCATCAACGCCCTCAACGACCTGCTCCCCGCATGGCGCAGCGCACTGGCCACCCGCACGGACACCACCGGCGACAACTTCCAGATCACCCTCAACGGTGAGGAACACGAGAACCGCGCCGACGTATGGCCGGGCCTGGCAGCAGCGGTGACCACCGCCGTGAAGAACATGCAGCTGAGCGACGGCGACCGGGTCCCGCTGGGCACCCTCGGCGGCCACGCCTTCCACATCGAAATCGGCCACGACAAATACGGCACCCGTATCGCGAAGGTCCGCTTCGACTACCCGGAGTGGGAGAACCCCTACGACCCCGACACCCGCGGGGTCTACTCCATCCGGCAGCTCGACGACATGTCCGGCCGCGGCATCCTCACCTCCCTGGAACGCCGCCTAGCCAACCTCGACGAACAGGTCACCACCGGTGAGAGGAACCTCGCCCATGCGCAGGACGAGCGGGACAAGGCCGCGCGCGGTATCGGCGGGACCTCCCCGTACGGCGAGCACCTGAAAACCAAGGAGCGCCAGGTCGGCCTCCTCGCCGACCTCATCACCGCCAATGAACGGCTCAAGAAGAAGAAGGAGCCGCAGGAAGGCGAGGACAGGAAGGACTACGACCAGGCACGGGCCCACGTGGCGGGCCTCAAGGAAGAACTCGCCACCGAGGACAAGAAGGAAAAGGTCCTCACCGACCGAGCCGCGGCCGCCAAGAAGAAGGCCCGCGCCGCAGCACCGGTCACCCTGGACCCTGCCGAAGTCCGGGACCAGCTCGACGCGATCCGCCCCGAAGGCGCGAGCGCGACCCGCGACCCGCGGATCACAGCCGACCGCCCCCCAACCAACGATGAGGGCGACACCACCCCTGAGCCGGTAGCCCCGGACCCGAAGCAGGCGGATGCCGACCTCGACGCGAGGCGCCCCGAAGACACCGACACCCCGAACCAGGGCAATGAGCCGACTGTGGCCGATGACACGGCCGTCCCGCCAACAGGCACCTCCGGGGACACGGTGACGCTCGACCCTGACGCGGTTCGTGCGCAGCTCGACGCGATCCGCCCCGACGCCTCGCCCGCAGACGCAGAAGGCGGCGCGAGCACCCCCGTCGCGGAACCGTCGGCACCGAACGTCGACCCGGACGCCCCGGCCGCCGGCGAGGACTGGCGGCGCATGAGCCGGTCCGACTTCAACGCCGACACTGACCTGGAACTTTTCGACACCGACCGGATGCGCCAGCAGCAGCCCCAAGGCCCCCGGCCGCCCGATCCTTTCGGCACTCCCGACCTGTTCGCCGACCAGGAGGCACAGGCCGCCCCGGACGCAACGCCCAGCCACAACGACGAAGGCGAGGCCACAGCCCCGGCCACCGCGGACCGAGAGCCGCAGGCCGATCCGGACGCGACGCCCCGCACCCACGGCGAAGGCGAGACGGCAGCCCCGGCCGCCGCAGATCAAGAAGGCGCGACCCCAGGATCACCGGAAACCTTCGACGGCCTCGCTGAGGGGGACGAGGTGATCACCCCCGAAGGGCCGGGCCGTGTCATCACCGTCCACAACGGCATCGCCCTGGTGCAGACGGACAAGCGCATGCACCCGTGGTCCTTCGCTGACCTGCGACACCCCGGCGACGAGGCGACACCCATCGTTGACGCAGCCACTGCGGACAGAGAACGCCAGAACCGCGCCGACCTGGCGCAGGCGTCCACACCCGAGGGTCTGGAGCTGCGCTACGGCAACGGGAACCGGCTCAAGGATCTCGACACCGTCTCTGGGCACGGAACGATCGTGGACCGTGACGGGAACACGATCGGCTGGGTCCGCGCGCGCATGGGCGACGACGGTAAGCGCTACTGGTGGGCGCAGGACGCCGCTGGTGGATCACCGGACAACATGCCCTTCCACGAGAGGCTCCCCGCCACCGCCGGCGTTCCCGCCGTCCGAGCGGCCGGCACCATTCGGACCGGCATGCCCGACACCCGCAAGTTCGACGGCACTGTCGATGAGAACGGGTCGCCCAACCTCATCGCCGTGCGCCACATCGAGCCCGACCGGGCACGCAAGGAAATCGTTCTCACCACCGCACAGGTCCGCGAACTGGGCAAGCTCACCGTGTCCGGTACCTACGCCGACGGCAGTCCTCTGCACACGCTGCCCTGGAACCCCGGACACCGCTTCTACAGCCCGGACACGGCCCAGATGAGGGCCTTGGCTGAAGCCGCCCGGAACGCTGCCGCCGAACTGGGCGACGACACCCCGGAGGAACGGCGCAACAAGAAGGTGCTGCTGGGCGCTGCGGCGAAGCTGGACTTCGAGCAGTACGACGCAGGCCGCCAGTTCGCGTCCATGCCGCAGCCGGGCGAGCCCGACCCGTACAGCCAGCCCTTCGTTCCGCGCCCTGACGACGTGGAGGACGCTGAGGGGTCGCTGTCCACCACGTCCGACGAGCGACGTTTCACCACGGTCGATGATGTGCGCGGCCACTGGGCCAGCGAGACCGTGCGCCCGGCGGCTCCGTTCAGCGCCCTGCACAAGCCTCAGCTTTCGGACACCGGCGCCTTCGTCATCGGAAGGGTGACCGGGAAGTCCGCCCGAGGAATGGATGGCTACTGGGCTCTCCACGCCGACAGCGGTCAGCGTCTTGGCATGCCGTTCAACACCCGGAAGCGCGCCGAAGCGTACGCCCGGGAACTGGAAGCCCTGTGGGTGGACGGCAAGCCGTTCGACTGGACAACACCAGGCTCTTACGACCGCCTCAACAATGAAGCCGTCGCCCAGGACGCTCTGGCCCGCAGCTCGAATGCCCGATCGACTGGCGCATCCTCCTTCCACACCAACGACGGATGGCGGCGCGCTCTCGGCGACGTTGAGTCGGCCTACAACTCGCTCAATCTTGCTGCCGCCCAGGTGTGGCAGGGCAACACGATGCCGGAAGAGGAGGGACGCATCCGCCGCGCGGTGAACACCGCCGTCGCAGCGCTGGAGGACAACGACCCGAGCGCCGCAGAGGCGTCTCTGAGCGGGGCGCGTGAACTGGCTGCGGCGCTGCTGGGCCGGCTGGACCAACGACAGCGCGAGGCGGAGCCCGCACTGCGCGGCTTCCTCGACGAGATCGACCGCTTCCTGAAAAGCCACCGTCTGACGGTGCAGCGCCGTGCACGCGAGGATGAACAACACCGCCGCGCAGACAGCGCCTCCCGGGCCCAAACCGAAGAGTTCCTGCGCAACCAACCGCAGGCCCCGAAGCCGGCTGGCCCCCAGGATGAGACCATCCCGGGCGGCACCGGCCCGGACGTCTCACCGACCCCGTCGGGCACCGGCGCTGGTGTGACGCAGCCCCGCTATGGGGGCGACATGGTCCCCACGGAGGAACTCTCCGAAGGTGACTGGGTATCGGTCCAGACAACCGAGAGGGGCGAGCCGGTTCGGATGGTGGGCCGCGTCCATGACATCCGTGTCGTCTCGCAGCCGAACGGCCCCGATGCCATTCAAATCAGCATCGAGAGCAAAAATCCCGGCGGCCGGGGAACGTTTGTCGAGCGCGCCTATCTGCAACCGGGTGACCTGGTGGAGCGGCTGCAGGAGGGGAACCCGGGCCGGGAAGACACCTCGGACCTCGCCCGCCGTCTGGTCGACATGGAACGGCGCCAGAAGGCCGCACGAGTCCGGGTGCCGGAAGGCTGGCATGCCCCCCAGGGGCACATCCTGCCGCACCCTGGCGACCGCTTCCGCATCGCTGTTCGCGACAGCCGCGGCGTGACCTACCGCGACATCGAGACGGGTGAATCCGCGGACTACCGGGGAGACGGCTACTGGTCGCGTGCAGGCGAGTCGTGGCGCTACCACCCGAGGGACATCGTGGCCGTCCCGGACGGCGCCGAAGTCCAATACGTCGACGGCCCGGAACCCTTCGACGCGGCAGACACGACCCGCAACGGATCGCCCCCAGTCTCCCGGACCAGCATGACCGAGGACGACATTCGAGACCTGCCTGGTGCGACGATCGAGTCCCCGGACGGTCCCGCCGTGGGCGACATCATCCGGGCCAAGACGCAGAACACCGCAGGCAACGTCGTGGTCCGTGAGGGGCACCTGCTCGACACGCCCACCCAGATCACCGCGACCCGTGACGGGAAGCGGGTCAAGGCGTGGCGCCTGTACCTGTCCCAGCACTCCGAGCAGGCGCCGGGTGACCAGCGCAACGCCGTCATGGTGCTTCCCGGCGACGCGATTGCCCGCCTGGAACAGCCGACCTGGGACGGCGCCCCCACAACGGTTCCGAACGCTGCGGATCTTCCGCGCACCACGGAACCGGACAGCAACAACGGACCCTCCGCGGGCACCCCGCCCGCCACCGCGCCGGAAGACCTCTCCGGCCGCGCCTTGGCCGAGGAACGCCACTCCCTGCACCAAGCGTTCCTGAACCGCGGCACCCTCGACACGTCTCCCGAAGGGATTGCTGATGAGGCCCGCCGTGCGGCCCTGGACGCCGAGACACGCCGTCGCTACCCGGACCCGGAGACGGCATTCGACGCGGACCGGGCCGAGAACGTCGCGCCGGAAGACCTTCAGGTCGGCGACCTGATCGGTGTCTCCCGCGGCGGAAGCCGAGGGCGCTTCGGGTACCTCCTCGCCGAGCCGGTCCGGGTCAACGACGGCGAGGGCGACAGTTGGCGGTTCGTCATGGGTGACAGCCCCGACACGAACCCCGAGCACCCTCACCTGCGGACGGATGTGTCTGCTGGGAGCCTGTCCCTGCAGCGCGACCCACAGGGGCACCGCGACGCAGAACGCTCCGAGCAGGCCGCAACTGGCGCTCCGGACCTCAACGCGGACGAGCCGCAGACGGACGACAGCCAGGTCCCGCAACAGGACGAGCGGCCTGCCGCTGGGAACGACGCCCCGGAGCAGACGAACCACAATGGTGAGCAGCACGACGACCCCGCCGACGAGGACCCGGCGGACCAGGGCGGCGAAGAGGAACGTCGTCGGCGCAGACGCAGGCGCCTCCGCAACCGGCCCGACGGCATCGGTCTCGACGGTCCCGGGCTGCCCGGTGCCCCCGGCCTTCCACTCCCCCACCTGCCCGCCGGAACCACCCCAACCGGTGGCATCAGCGACGACCGGTCGCCCCGGCTTGCAGGCGGTCATGACGTAGTGGAACGTCTGCGTGCTGCCGCACGCCGTGGCGAACTATTCGGCCCCACCATCGACCGCGCGCACCAGGCATTTATGCGCGACCTCGCCGAAAATCCCACCCTGGTCGCGACACGGGGCGGGGGCCTTGTCACCTGGTCCGACGACGGCCGCCTGTGGCACTTTGCCCACGCCCAGACCGGCCGCGCCCTTGTCCTTGGCGGCAAGGACCGCCTGTACTCCGCCACCCAGGCCGACGCGCTACGCCTCGCCGAGCAGTACGAGAACCTGCAGGACGCGAACGGGCAGCCCTTCGACTGGGCAGGAACCCTCGACCCCGAGCACGCCAAGTCGTGGCGCGACGCCCAGGGCAGGACCCTGTTGCAGGCCATCGGGGCAGCGAACCGGGACTTCCAGGACGCGCTTGACACAGATGCGGCCGCCAACGTCGACGGCCAGGACGCCGACACTCCGGCGGCCCTGCCTGACGACCTGACCAGCCTGTCCGACGAGGACATTGCCGCCGCGTGGAGCGCGGGTCTCAGCGCGCACGATGCTGCCCGCGCCGTGGACGAGATGGACCGCCGCGACGCGGTAGACGCCCGCGTGCGAGCCGTCGTGCCCGAGACGCCGCCCGCCAACGAGGATGAACAGTTCGCCCGTGGTGCCGCCATGGACGAGACCTTCGGATTCGGCACCGTCCCTATCGCCGATGGGCCCTCGCCTCGCCGCCAGACCAAGGACGAACGGCTGCGCCGGGAGTTCATGGAATGGGAAGAGTCGCAGTTTCAGCTCGCTGAGGACATCACCAACGGCTACATGCTCAGCCGCGAAGGGCAGAAGGCCGGGCTGTCGCACCGTGAGGTCTTCTCCAGCGGCCGGCTCTCCGGTGACCGGTGGCGGCCGTACGCCTCCGAGGAACTGATCGAGTGGTTCGCCCTCCACCCGCGCATGACGTACAACCAGTGGCGCGAGCGGCAGCGGGACAACGACCGCATCGACCGCGAGCGCTACGCCGACGACGTCGCGACCCCGGAGAGCCCCCAGGGTCCGGGCGAGACGCCGGAGCCCGACCTGCCCGCCGCCCCTGCCTATGATCCGAAGGTGCCGCGCTTCCACAGCGTGGAGGCGCTGCGCGATCACCTGCGCGCGGGCAACTTCGACGCCGCGGGTCCAGGCGATCGGTGGAACAACTTCGGCGACTCGACCCCGTGGAGGGATGTCGCCGACAGCAAAAAGCTGTTCCTGTCCCGCGACAAGCGGCTGGCAGTGTTCTACAACCCGGCCGCCACATGGGGTCACTGGTCTGTCGCAGTGCCCGGCAGCATGCGCCGCATCGTCAACGACACTGGGATGGACGGCGGCGGCGGCTTCAACTCCAAAACGACGGCGATGAAGGCGGCCAGCACCCTCGAAGGGATCAAGGACGCCGACGGCAACCCCTTCCCGTGGGATGCGCCGGACGCCCCAGAACGGGCTCTCGCTTTCCGCGGCCCGGACGGCGAAACGCTCGCCGAAGCCATGCTCCGCGCGATGCTGGGCGACCCCCCGCACGAGTACTTCGTGACGCATGCTGGTACCAGCCGTGTGAAGGCCCGCCGCGCTTTCCGGCACCACGCCCAGGACTGGTACGACTCGCAAGCGGCCGACGGCTACACGGTCCCCTTCGACTCGGCGGACATGCCGCAGGTCGGAGACGAGGTCTCCTTCGTCGCCGACGACCCGACGGGCAACACCCTCCTGTCGACTGCGCCGACCGTCAGCGGCACCGTGCGGGGGACTATCACGCGCGCCGGTCACGGATCGTGGGACAACAACGGTGTCGCTGCTCTGGGTTCCGATCCCGGCTGGTTCCTGAACATGGACGACGCCGTATGGACCGGGCCTGACGGCACCACCCACCCCTACCGGTATGTGCTTGCCCCGTGGCCTGAGGCGTTCCGCCGCCGCCCGCGCAGTGACGAACGCGCCGGAATTTTGACGCGCGACGACGGAACCGGCACGACGCCTACGGACGGATCCCAGCACGAACCGCAGCAGGCCAGCCTGGTCAGCACTCCCCCGTCGGACGGGCCCGCCGTACGGCCGAAGCCGGCCGACGAACCTCAGGCGGACCGCAGTACTTCGCCGGAAGAGAAGCCGGCTCCCGAACCGATCGGCGGACGCCCCGCCCAGTGGGCGCGCGTGGAAGACCTCGTCGCAGGCGACGTGGCCCGCGTCGAAGGCACCACCAAGGGGGGACGCCCCGTCACCCGGGCCGGCTTCGTCATGAGTCCTCCGGTGCGGATCGCGGTCACCCGCCGCGGCCACACCGAGGACATGTGGCGCACCCACATCTCCGAATCACCGGACGCCAAATCCGGAGTTCGGGGCGTGGTCTACACCCCGCTCGACGGCGCCGCGGCGAAGGTCGACGCGCAGGACATCATCCGCCCGCAGGGCGCCCCGGCCACCGGCGCCGAAGGCGACGTCATCGCAGGCAACATCGCGGACAGTGTGCCCGCCGACGCCGCCGGCCACGGGGTGTTCCCCGGTTCCACGGTCACCGGCACCGACGGGCGGGAGGGTGCCGTGCTCGGCGCCACCTCGACCTCCGCCGATATCCACTGGGCAGGAGACGACACCCCGGACGACGGGGTCGCTCCGACGACCCTGAACGTCACCGACGGCGGCGCTTCCCGCCCCACGGGCTGGACCAGCAACGGCCAGCGCGTGAGGCCCGGCCACGTAGTCTCCGAACCTGACGGCTCCCTGCTGGGCACGGTAGACGCCGTCGACGGCGACACCGTCACCGTCTCCACCCCACAGGGCATCCAGCACCGGCCGGCCAGCGGCGTACGCGTGACGGGCGAGGTACGCGACACGGCCCCGCAGGGAGCCCCAATCGCCGCCCTGGTGCCCGACACGGTCGGCGACATCAACGAGCACGATGTTGTCCTCCTGGACCTCGACGGACAGCCGATCACCGCGGAAATCACGGGAACGCACCGAGACGGAGACCGCGTCACCCTCGACTACGTGGACACCACCACCGGGGAGATGGGCACTCTCGAGGCCGATGCGTCGGCGGTCATCACCCGGGCCACCGGCCCGAACGGCGGCGCTCCCAACCTCGGACCCGCCGATGCCCCGGCAACCGGCGGCGACCTGACGGTGCACGAACCGCCGCACGCCATGGACTCCGTCACCGGCCCGGTCACCGACCCGCCCCTAACTCCGGCCGACCGGGACGCCATCGACAGCCACGGCGAGGCACCCGAGGACGACCCGGATGCACAACAGGCCGCGGCCCGGATCGCCGATGACCTCCCCATCACCGCACAGCAGGCCGGGGCACTCGCCGATTCGCTGCGCACCACCGCCGACCCCGCCACTGGTGAAGGCCGTGCTGCCCGCCGGGCCGCGGACCACCTCGACGAGGCCACGGGCCGCACCCCCGCCCCGGACAGCACTACCCCCACCCCGGGCACCGTCAGCGACATCACCGACGGCGACCTCGTCACCATTCCCGAGCCCGGCGCAGCCACCACCGAACCGGAGCGGATCGTGCGCACCGTCCCTGGCCCCGGTGGAACCCTCACCATCACCAGCGAAGACGCTGACGGCAACCGCACCAGCCGGACCCTGCCCGGCTCCACACCCCTGTTCCAACTCCCCGACCCGCAGGGGCCGCCCGCCCCGGCCGCACCCACCACCCGCGACCCGAACGCCACCCCGCCCCTCGACGACATCGTCCACAACCATGCCGGCGCGGTCATCCGCGCCCTGATCAACGCCGCCATCACCGGCACCCAGCAGCCCGGCACCATCCATGCCCTGCGCGAGCAGATCGCCCAGGCCCTGGACGCCGGCGCCGCTGCCGACCTGCGCCGCATCCAGCGGGACACCCTTCAGGCCCTGGACCTCGCAGGCATCCAAGGGGCAGACCGCGATGCCGCGATGCGTGCCCTGCGCGAGGCCACGGCCAAGGCCCGCACCGCGACCCGTCTCGCCGCAGTACGGACGCTGGACGACTTGGAGCCCCTGCCGGGCGAGACCCCGGAGGAGACGGCGGCACGCGCCGCCGACCTGCTGCGTCGAATCCCCGACAACATCGACGTGGCCGCCATCGCCCGTACCGGCCAGCGGCCGACCGCGCGGGTTCGTGCCGACAGCACCGTTGCCGGACACGTCAACGACGTCCTTGGCCGCGCCCTGGCAGACGCCGCCACCGCGGCGGGCGAACGCCGCCTGACCAACGCCCAGGTGGCCGTGATCGCCAACCGGGCCGTAGCGGACATGCAGGCAGCCCAGGCCGCTGCCGCGCGGCGCATCCTCGCGGGCGTGCCCGCCGCACAGCGCCAACGCCTCCTGCCCGGCATCCTCGCGCTTCTGGTGCGCATCGCCCGCAAGATCGGCGCAATCCTCATGGCCGCCCTACGGGCCCTGGTGGAGCGGTGGCGCAACCGGGACCGGGACCGTCTCGCACGGCTCCGCCGCCGCCTGGTCACGATGCTCCCGAAGTGGCCAGAGATGCGGGCCATGCGTCAGCTCCTGGACGGCGCCTCCGATCTGCAGCAACCGGACGACGGCCAGGACCTGGCCGGCCGGGTCGCGCACTGGGCTCACCTGCTGCCTGCCCCGGGCCAGTTCGGACGCACCCCGGTCCGGCGCCGCACCTTCCGCCCCGCACCGGTCGCCGACCTCCGCGCCGGGATCCTCCCGGCCACCGATGACCAGACCCGCTGGTCGATGGACCGCGACGCGGACGGCGGGCCAGGCCGAACCGCCCTACGGCACCTGGCCGCGCTGCGCGCCGCAGGCGCCGAGATCGACCAGGACGTTAGCCTCCGCATGCAGGCCGCCGCACCCGACCTCGGCGCGGACCCTCACGCCGCGGCACGGTTCGCCGCCCACTACGCGGACGCGGCTGAACGCCGTCTCGCCACCCTGATCGCCGCCGGCGAAGGAGGCGCTGACGCGGACCTGGAGATCGCGGCGGCACGCGCCGAAGCCCTTGCCGGGCGGGCCGATGCCGACCGGCTCACCGCGTCCTACCGGGCCGCGGCCGCGGATGCCGTCCTGGCGGCACTCGCCGACGTTCGCCCCATGGGCCCCGACGCAGAGGCCCAACTGCGCCTGCGCGGCGGCGCGACCGCACGGAACAGCATCGGCCGTGCCGCACAGTTGCTCCCCACGGACTGGGTGCGCGCTGTCGGCGGAACACGAGTGACGGCCGCCACCGCCGACAGCGGTTCCTACGACCCGCAGAGCGGCACCCTGACCGTCGCGGATCTCGGCGACGACGGCATGGGAACAGCCCTGCACGGCCTTGCCCAGTTGCTTCAGGACCGGCTGCCGGACGTCGCGGCCGCCCAGGAGCTGTACCGGTTCGCCCGCACCCACCAGGGACGACCCGGCCGGCGGCGCCCCGACCCGGACAACCCGTTCAGCCGCCTGTTCTCGCACCTGACGGAAGGACAGCAGGAAGACATTCTGGCTCGTGGTCTGCAGGCGATGTTCGTCGGCGACTGGTACGAGGACGATGACCTGCGCGCCTTCCTCCTCGGCCTTCTTGGAACCCGATGACAGGAGACTTCATATGCCCTTCACCGTGACCGGCGCCCTCGACGATGGCGCCGCCTACCGGGTGCAGGTCACCGGCCAGCAGGAGCGGCCGGTGACCGGCTCCCGGCGCATCCGGGCCCTGGTCCAACTATTCGAGGGGCGCTCCGTGATGCTCACGCCCACCGGGCCGCGACGGGCCCTCGATCCCACGGACGAGGCGACGGTGCTCGCTTTCCTGCGGCAGCACACACGTGTCCAAGAGACGGGTGCCGGAGCCCCACGCAACGCGCGCGTGAATTGATCAGAAGGTCACTGCTACGGGCGTGCTGGTTGGGCGGAGGTCCCTCGTACATGGACATCTCGATGATCCTACGGACTGGGACACAAGCGCAGCGCGTCCTTCAATCTCCGGCGGTGACCACATATGGATTCGCCACCAAGGCCCTGCCCCACCACCTGGACGAGGAGAGCGACGAGGAGAAGGCGAAACGGGAGGAACTCGACAGCGGAACGGCGCCGCAGGGCCGCCAGACTCTGTCCTCGGCCACGCCTACCAGCCCCACACCGCCAACACCGCCGGAGCCGCTGCCCGACGCTGCCACGCCAGGCACCCAGAAGCCACCGACGGACGACGCGGCGGCTGAACCCCCGCCCGCGGACGACGCCCGCCCGTGGGCCGGCGACGCGTACGACGAGGGCGACGAGACCGACCCCGCGCAGGCGTTCGCCGCCTACAGCGGCGACACGGGTGAGGAAGCCTGGCTGGATCAGGCGTCCGACGGCACACTCACCGGCTGGATCCGCGACAGCGACGGCCAGGTGTGGCGGTACGCCGACGCGGACGCATGGGCCATCGACGTGGACGACGCGCACATGACGCGTACACGCGGCGAGGACTCCGTCGACGCCCAGAACCCTGACACCAGCGCCGACCCGCCAGGTAATGATGTTCCCGACACCATGAACCTGACCAGCCAGTGAGGAGGACCCACCCCATGGAACTGAACCGCGCGAAGTGCCTGAGCTTGATGAACGAAGGCCGCGCCGCACAGCAGGCCGGCGCCGAATCCACAACGTGCCCGTACGACCAAAGGGGCGACACCGAGCAGCAGGTCAGCCACCGGTATTGGACCCGCGGCTGGGTTGATGCCCGCGAGGGCGCCCGAGGCACAGCAGGACAGTAACCGCCCGGGGGCGGCACGGTGCCGGGGCTCACCAGGCCCCGCTTCCGGAGAGGTACCACCGTGCCGAGTCCCCCGCCCCGCAAACCTGCGCCCCGGCAGGGAATCTGCCGCGCGATCTTCGCCGTCACCGGCCTGGTCGACGACGTCGGGGACATCATTCTTCCTGGCGCGTTCGCCGTCACCCTGGCCACCCGGCAGGTCAAGTACATCTGGCACCACGAATGGCGCCACCCCGTCGGCGTGGTCCTCCAGATCGAAGAGTGGAAGCCCGGAGACCCACGCTTCGCCGAGATCCCCGGCTGGCCGGCCGCCGCCGGGGCCCTGGTCGCCACCGTGCAGTTCAACCTTCGGACAACCCAGGGCCGCGACGCTTACGAGCAGGTCCTGCAGTGGCATGAGCACGGGCAGGCCCAGTTCTCCATCGGCTACAAGGTGCCGCTCGCCGGCGCGTCCAAGCGCGCCGACGGGGTCCGCATGATCCACCGCCTCGACCTGTACGAGGTCTCGCCCGTCTTGCACGGCGCGCACCCGCTGACGCGCTCCCTGGAAGTCAAGGCCGCCCCGGAGGCCGCCGGAATGGAGCACAAGACCACCTGGTCGTCCGTGGACCTCGAAGTGAAGACCGCCGAATCGAACGTGGACAACGGGGTCATGGTCGCCCTGTACCCGGCACGGGACATCGCCGCCCGGATCGCCCACCCCGACGGCACACCCCCCGCCGAACTCCACATCACGCTGGCCTACCTGGGCGATGCAGATCAACTCCCCGGCCACCCCGACGACCTCCCCGACCTTGTGCGGGCCGCAATCACCAACAGCGAACCACTTCAGGGCAGCATCGGCGGAATCGGCCGCTTCCCCGACACAGGATCCGGGGTCCCCACCTGGATTCCCATCGACGTTCCGGGGCTGACCGCGTTGCGGGAACGGGTGGCTGACGCGCTGGCCGCATCTCCACTGTCCGAAGCCGTCCGCACCGACCACGGATTCACCCCCCACCTGACCCTCGGCTACGACCTGCCCGACGTAGCGGACGTCCCAGCGATTCCCCTCCAGTTCAACACCGTGCATGTCGTTCGCGGCCACGACCGCATTCCCATTCGGCTCACCGGCCCGCCCGCTGACACGGAGATCGCGCCAGCGCAGACGCCCCCGCCCGAGCCGTACGCCGTGGAGGCGAAATCCGCCGCCGCGCTGGTCGCCGAAGCCAAGGCCCTTCGGCCGGCAGCCGCGTCGGCCCGCGCGGTCGTCACCGAAGCCAAGAGCCGATTCCCCGCCGTCTCCCCCGAGGAAGCCCCCGTGACCCCGTACCAGCCCCTCAGCGAGTCGTATGAGCAGATCCGCAGCCGCATCACGGCCGCCGCCCGCGAACTCCTGCAGGGCAACGAGGAGGACTCCTTCACCTGCGTCGAAGCGACGTATCCCGATCACGTCATCGTGTGCGTGCGGGACGGGCCGGGGGACGAGATGACGTACTCGGTGCCGTACCGGCTCGAAGGACGGGACGTAGCCCTGGGCACCCCGCAGGAGGTTGAACTGACGACCTTCGTCATTCCCGCACAGGACGGCGAACCGGAACGGGCCGCCACCGATGAGGAAGACCTCGACGCTCGTGTGGTTCAGCCGTCGGTTGAGTCCATCGGTGACGCTGCCGCCCGCATCAACCTCTCAGACGCGCGAGCGGAAGAGCTGGAGAAGATCAGACCCACCGTGATCAGCCTCCTTTCCGCTCTGTCGGCGAAGGGGCTCGACATCGAGCCGGACCCGGATCCTCAGCAGGCATCGCTCGGGCTGTGGGACGACGAAGACGATCTGCTCGACGACGAAGGCATCAACCCCGAGTCCCCGTACGACGAGGTCGACGCGGACGACGACCCGGATGAGGACGCGGGCCCTCAGCCCAAGGGCAGCGTGCGCCTGGATGCCGCAGAGGTGAAAGCACAGCTCGCTGCCCTGCACCCCGCATAGCCGCGGGCAGGTTCCCAAAGCGGCCGTCCAAACCCCCAAATCGCCATGGTGCTCCCTGCCCCGACTCCTGGGGTCAGGGAGCACGCGACGTTAAGGGTGCTCTCCCATTCCAATGCCTCACGCGTTGAGGCGTCCCGGTGCTGGCCGGGCGAGCGACGCACGTCAACTGCCTACCAGCATCAGGGAGAGAACCGACCATGGCAGACAAGAGCCTCCTGAAGAGCCTGCAGACCCAGCTCGCGGAGAAGAGTGCCGAAGCCGACCGCATCGCCTCCACCTTCAAGGTGGAAGACGGTGGTCAGTTCGTCGTATCGACCGAGCAGGCCGCCGCCTTCAAGAAGGTCTCCTCGGAGGCCACGGAGATCAAGTCTCTGATCTCCGCAGAGCAGGGCATGACGGAGATCAAGTCCTACCTGCAGGAGCCGGACGGTCCGTCGGCCGCGGGGCTCCACTACGGCAATCGTGGGGAGCTTGAGGCCAAGTCCCTCGGTGACATGTTCATCGACAGCGACGCGTTCCAGCGGGCTTCCGCGGGCGGCTTCGACGACCGGCCGTACGTGCGGGCCGCGATGGAGGGGAAGTCCATTTTCTCCCTGTCCGGAGGCACCGTCACGCACCAGACGCTCGGCTCCGCCCAGAACCTGGGCATCGCTGAGCGCGCCTACCGCAAGTGGCACATCCGGGATCTGTTCCCGAAGTCGTCCACCAAGCAGCCCGTGCTCTACGGGGCCCGGGAGACCGGTTGGACCAACAACGCCGCGCAGGTCAAGGAGCGCTACGGCGCCGACGGCACGTCTCCGGCGACCGGCGCTGACACCGACACCTGGGGCCGCGCCAAGCGCTCCAAGCTGTCGCTGACGCCGGTGATGTACCCCGTCGCGGAAGTCGCGCACCTGCTCGACGCGCACAAGAACATCCTGTCCGACGAACCACGCCTTCGGACCTTCATCAACACGCGCATGGTCGAGGGCGTCAAGTACGCCGAAGACTGGGACCTCCTGCACTCCGTCGGTGACGGACAGTCCCTAACCGGCCTGTTCAACACCCCCGGCGTCCAGCAGTACGCCGGTGCGCCCACCGACAAGTACTCGGTGCAGATCCGGCGCTCCATCACCAAGGCCATCCTCGCCGAGTACGACCCCACAGGCATCGTCCTCAGCCCCACCATGTGGGAGCAGGTCGAGGTCGAGGAGGACAAGAACGGCGCCTTCCGCGTCGCTCTCGCCGTCGCCGTTGGTGCGGAGAAGAAGGTCTGGCGGCTCAACGTCGTCGAGACCACGGCCATGGAGGACGGCAAGTTCCTCGTCGGCGCGTTCGGCCTGGGCGCGCAGCTCCACGACCGGGAGAACGTCTCCGTCACCGTCTCCTCGGAGAACGCGGAGAACTTCGAGAAGGGCCTGATCACCTTCCGCGCGGACGAACGCCTTGCGCTGGAAGTCCCGCGCCCGGAGTCCTTCGTGATCGGCACCTGGACACCTCCGACCGGCTGATCCCCGGCAACAGCGGCCGCGGCCGGCGCTCAGCGGAAACCATCCGCCGGGCGCCGGCCGCCCCCCGTTACCGGCCGCTCAGGACGCAAGAGCCAGCCGGCCCTTACGTTGCGGCCCCGAACGAACGGAGGACACCGGTGATCGAGAAGTGGACGGACCTGGCCGGGGAGCTGGACGCACTCGTCAGCGACCCCCCGGCCCGCAGAGGCAGCACCTGCACCGTAGGGCGGATCCTCGCCGGAGCCGACGAGAGCACCGCGGCCGCCCTGCAACGCATCCTGGACACCCCGACGGTGACAGCCCGACAGATCGCTGACGCCCTGACCAAGCACGGCCACGCCGTCAGCATGGGCGTGATCATTCGCCACCGCCGCCGCGGCGCCGAGACCGGATGCCTGTGCCCGCGATGACACTCACCAGCGACCTACAGGCGCTCCTCCAGCCCGCTGCCGCCGACCAGGCCGGACCCACCCAGATCCTTCGCCCCGCCACGACCGCCCCCAAGGGGTGGGAGGCCGGGGTGAAGTACGAACCGAACGGGGCGATGATCATCACCGCGCCCGCGGGTGAACAGCCTCCGCAAGACGAACCCGGGTGGCGCCATCACGTCGAAGACCTCGGTCTCACCGTCCCCGACGGGTTCCGGGTGCGCCTGGTCGAGGCCAAGCACGATCCGGCCGCCTGGCACCGTGACAACCAGGGTGACGACGCAGTGACCCGCGCGGTCTGGCGCTGCCGGTACAGCGTCGAGCCCTCCACCCCCACCTGGGCGTCCGCCGGCGATATCGACGCCTTGATTCGCGACGCGATGCGCCGCCGCCGCACCCCCCGCCCCGCCGTGGACACCACGGACCGGGCCCTCGTCGTCGTTTACGCGGACGCGCAGGCCGGGAAGGTCGGCCGCGACGGCGGAACCCCTGAACTCATCGCCCGCGTCGCGGACCGCTTCGACCGGCTCGACGACCACATCCGCGATCTCAAGGCCGTCGGCCGTGGCCCCACCGCGGCGTACTGGCTCGACGCCGGCGACTGCATTGAGGGCCAGGAGAACACCGCCCAGCAAGCATTCACCAATGACCTGACGATGACCGAGATGGTCCGAGTTCACCGCCGCCTCACCTTCGAGGGCCTGGACCGTCTCGTCGGACGGTTCGGCCGCGTCGTGGCCGCGACCTGCGGCTCCAACCATGGCCGCGTCCGCCGGGGCAAGGAAGCCATCGGCCCGCCGGTCGACGACTGGGGCATTGAAGTCCTGTCGCAGGTTGCGGACGCGTACGCCCGCAACGCCGACGCGTACGGCCACGTGTCGTTCGTGATCCCGGAACGCTGGCGCGACACCGTGTCTCTCGACGTTGCCGGCACCACTGTCGGCCTGGCACACGGCCACCAGTACGCGCGCCCCGACAAGGCCGGGGACTGGTGGCGAGGCCAGACATTCGGCCGGCAGCCCGTCGCCGACGCCTCGATCCTCATCACCGGCCACTTCCACCACTGGCGCACCCAACAGCTCGGCCAAGGGCGGCTTCACATCCAGGCCCCCACGCTGGACAACGGGTCCGACTGGTTCACGGTGCGGTCCGGTGAGGTCAGCACCGCGGGCCTGATGGTGTTCAGCGTCGGTCCGACCGGATGGGACGACCTCAGGCTGCTGTGAGCCGCTGGAGGTCAAGGAGCGCCCACAGGCGCCGCCCGTCCGGGGCGGTGTCCTCCCCGCAGGTGGTGACGCCCATTGCGGCGAGGCCCTTGAGGACACTGTCGTCGGCAGGTGCCAGACCGGCTTGGTGGCTGAGCACCAGGACGAGCGCCTGCTGGTCCTGGTCCGCCAGATGCAGGCTGACCCGCGAACCCCCGTCGCCCACCGCTGTGGTCACCAGGAACTTCGCCACTTCACCCACGGCCGGCCCGTTGCCGTATCCCCACTCGCGCAGCTTGGCCTCAACCCTGCGGGACGCGCCCAGGGCGACCCACGGTTGGGCTTCCATCGTCCAGTTGGCGCCGCGGCGGTTCGCCACGGTCAGACGCTGGCGGCGGGTCGATGCGATCCCCGCCTTGCCGATCGGGGGTCGCGGCGGCTGCACCGGCCGCTTGGGCGGCGGCGGGGTCTTCGGCGGGTAGCTCGGCGGGTCCGGAACCTGGTCAACGGACGGATTCACAACGGCCTCCCGACGCCGGGGCGGACAGGCGACTGCCCGTCACCCATCGTAGGCCCGCCCTCACTCCCCGCGCGACGCCTTCAGGTAACCAGGATCGCCCGCAGACCGCGACCTTAGGCCCGGCGCTCTCGCATCCTGCGACCACTACCAACCCCGAGGAAGGACACCACCATGAGCGGTCTGTACAAGGCGGACGGCACCCGCATCGCGAAGGCCAGCTTCCCGGCCGTGGCCGTCGCCGACCCGGAGAAGCACGTCACCGAGGACATCTTCGTCACCGAGGCGTACGGGCGCGGCGACGGGCGACCCGAGGGATCCCGCAGGCAACTGCTCTATCAGGGAGGCACCACGGTCCGGCAGTCCACCATCGACCGTCTCTACACCCTGGCGACGATCCTCACCACGTCTCCGGCCGGTGGTCCCGTCGCTGGCGGCACGGTCGTCACGATCACCGGCACCGCCCTGGACGGTGTCGCAGGCGTCAACTTCGGAGCGACCGCCGGCACGAACCTGCGGATCGACTCCTCCGAGCAGATCCGGGTCACCAGCCCGGCCGGCGGGGCGGGCGCCGTCAACCTCGTCCTGGCCGACGACGCGGGCACCGTCACCAAGACCGCCGGCTTCACCTACGCCTGATCCGCCCCTACCGAAGCCCCCCACGCCAATCCGCGCGGGGGGCCTCGCGCACGGCGGGCGCAGCGCGCGACGCAAGGCGATTGCAGCGGTCAAGGTTCGCGCGACCGGATCGACCGTAGGAGAGGACCTTCACCGTGGCCACCCGCACCCGTACACCGAACACCACGCCCGAGCAGGCCCATACATCCGCCCCGGAAGCGGCGGATACACCGGCACCCGATCAGACCAACACCGATTCAGGGCCCCAGGCACCCGACGTGGCGCCCTTGGAGCCGCCGCCTGCTCCCGAGCCCGCGCCCCCGGCTGCACCGAACTCATACGTCTCGCCCACAGAGGTCATCCCCGACGCGGAGCACCTGGCCGACGTGATCCTCGACGACGCCACCAAGCAGCCACCGGCCGACCTGGAGGCGGTATTCAGGCCGCTCACCGCGTACGGATCGACCTTGCAGTGCACCGTCCGGCTGGTGGAACGCACCTTCCTAGGCCCGCATGCGAACCCTATCGAGCGTCTGCTGCTCCCGGCCGGAGCTGTGGTGTCGGAACAGATCACCACCCGGATCCGCGAGCGGCTTGTCGCGCAGGCAGCCCGCTCTGCAGCCGGGCAGTAGGCCGCCCTGGTCGAGCGAGAAAACGCCCCCATGATCATTCCCCCCGGCATCGCCATCGTCCAGGTGACCGGAAGATTCCGGCACCCAGACGGAACCCCCTTCAAGGGAACGGTGGTCTTCGAGGCCCCAGCCGTCATCGAACTGGCCTACGCCAGGACCGTCGTCACCGGCCGGGCGACCGCGGTGCTGGATATCAACGGTGAGTTCGTCGTGCTCCTGGTCGCGACGGACAACGCTGGCATGCAGCCGACCGGCTGGGCGTACACCGTCACGGTGCTCCTGGACGACGGCGCACCGTCCCGGACCTTCTCCCTCGCACTGCCGTCGGCTGAGCCGGTCGTGGACCTGGCAATCAAGATGCCCGCGGATCCAAGCCGGCTGAACTACGTGCCAGTGCCGGGGATCAAGGGCGATGACGGCTCCAGCGTTCTGTCGGGGAAGGGCCGCCCTCCAGTCGGGGCGGGCCTGGACGGCGACTTCTGGATGGACACCTCCCAGCCCACCGTGTGGACCTTGTACGGGCCGCGCGAGAACGGGGTGTGGCCGGCCAGCGGCCTGAACCTCGGCGGGGATCCCGCTGGGCTCATCGGCGCGTTGAACGACCACCGCTCGGCCCCCGACGCGCACGGAGACCGAGCCTGGGCGACGGGCAAGTTCCTGGACAAGACGACTGGGGGCACGGTCACCGGCCCGGTTACGGTCGGCGCCCTGACCGCATCCAGCCTGACCCTGCCGCCCGGAACTGTCACCTCCAGCAAGACGGTGGTGTTCCCGTCCCCGACGGGTGCAACGGCCTACGCGGTGTGGCGGGCGTCGCAGCCCTGCACGGTCGTGGCGGTACGCGGTTACCGCGCCGGCGGCACCGGGGGCACGATCAACGCCCAGAACAATGCCTCAGACCTCCTGCCCACGGACCTTTCCCTGTCCGTGGCCGCGACGTGGATGTCCGGGCCTTCCCTGCAGAACACGGCGATGGCTGCTGGCGACACCCTCACGGTGAAACTCACCGGCGTCACCGGCTCACCATCCGCAGTGACTCTTCAAGTTGATGTGCAGGGCGCCTGATGGCCGCTGTACTGGTTGTTCAGGACGATGACACTCGATACTCGAAGCCGTCCACCGCCCTGACAACAACCGCGGTACCCGGTTCTCCAGCGCAACTGCAAGTCTCCGATGCTCAGGGGGTCCTCGCCACGCTGACAGTCGGGGCGAAGACCGTCACCCTGCGCGGCCCGTCACGGACCTTCACCGAGCAAAAGCGCCCGTTCGTCGACAACTTCACCCGCACATACAGCAACGGATGGGGCCTGTCGCCGGGCGGTGGCCAGTGGCTGAACCTGGCGGGCAGCAACGCTAACTTCTCCGTCAACGGCAGTCAGGGTGTGATCCTCCTCGACACGGTGAACACCGGCCGCTATGTGTCCCTGAACGACGGCGACATCGGCGACGTGAGCGTGACTGCCGCGATCACCTTCGATGAGGTACCCACGGGGGCGTCCTGTTCTGCCGCCATCACCTTCGGCTACCAGGACTCCAGCAACCACTACCGTGCCCGGCTCCTGGTCAACACCACGGGCACCGTCCAGTGCGCCTTGGAGGTCGTCATCGCAGGCGTTACCACCACCCTTGGCGCCGCCACCACCGTTGGAACGGGGTTCGCCGCCAGCCAGCTCTGGCACATCCGGGCCGAGCGGGCGGGCACCACTGTCCGGTGCCGGGCCTGGAAGGACGGGGCGGCCGAGTCCGGCACGTGGACCTACTCGGTCACCGACAGCACTTTCTTGACCGGGCGGATCGGGCTCCGCGCCCTGGCCTCCACCGGGAACACCAACATTCCCGTCAACACGATCATCGACGACTTCACCGTCACCAGCGCCACCTGGGCCCACCCGCCGGTCGTCACTCACGGCACGTGGGTGCGCGTCCTCGCGGCCCCGTACAGCGGCACCTGGACCAGTGCCCTCGCAGACCAGGTTCGGCAGTGGGCGGTCGACACGAGCCCCGACGTAATCGGCTACGCGATGATGTTCGCCTTCCAGGGTTCCACGGTCACCGACCCGGCACTCAGCGGGAAACGCATCTTTGGTGAGGCCCAGTACGGGCCGCTGGCTGCCGACGGGTCCCGCATCGAATTCTCCGACTGGAACGACTTCAGCGGGATGGGCTGGACGTACCCCAATGGCGAAGTTCGGACGTTCCCGCACGGGTCCGTCACCACCTCCGGGGGCATCGACTGTTCGGGGTTCCTGCGCTCCGTGTGGCGCCACATGGGCATCCCGCTCACGTTCGACCTGAACTTCGACGGCCTCAACCTCCCACGGCGGACACGGGACATCGGACCGTACGGCCCGGGAGTCATCGTCCAGCAGGCTACGGGCACCGCTCCGTCGCTGACCGGACTCCAGATCGGGGACACCGTGCTGTTCGACGCCGACGCTACCGAGCCCATCGAAGGGCAGATCGACCACAACGGGATCTACCTTGGCGTCGACAGCAACGGCAACAACCGGTTCATCTCCAGCCGTAAGACCGTCTCGGGGCCAACGTTCGCGGACCTCGGCGGCCCTTCGATCATCAACGGGACCGGAACGTTTGCCGCCCGGCTGCGGATCATCCGCCGGTTCTGACAAGCCCCGTCCACCCCCGCGACGGTAGACCAGCCCGCCCGGCACCCTGCACACCCACCATTCGAAGAAGGAGGCGACCGTGGGTTTGTACCACTACACGCCCGTCTGGGCGGGGGCCATCTGCGATCCGCTACCGGCCGGCGGCGAGGTCACACGCCTCGACCTGTATCCCACCCCGGCCCGCGACGGTGTTCCCCTGGCCGGCGCCGGCCCCTCCGTACGGGTGCGCCCTGAGGTGTACCGGTTCGATGTGCCGGACACCGTGCCGCCCGGCCGGTACTGGACCGTCGCGACGTTCACCCCGGCCCAAGGCGTTCCGGCGGTCGTTGACCGCAGCCGCCACGTCGACCTACCGCTCGATACGGGACTGGCCGCCTCCCCCGAAGCCGTCGCGGACCTCCTTGGCACGCCGCTGCCCCTGACCCCGGCGCAGCGGGAGCGCTACGCCGAGAGCATCGCCGACGCGCAAGCCGATGTGGCGGGCTACCTCGGCCGCCCCCTCGTTCCGCGCCGGTTGGTACTGACGGACGTGACACCGGCTTGGGGTATGCCGCTCGACGACCCGTCCGCATGGCCGACCGGGCATCTGGACGACTTCGTGACCGTGCTGACCTACGCGGCGCAGCCAGACGGCAGGTATCGCGTGGATGTTCTCGTGGGGCTGGACGCCGCACAGGAAGCGCCGATCCGCCGCTACGTGGCCGCACACGCCGCCGAGTCGCTGCGCAACAGGCCCGCGGACGGCGAGGACAGCACCGGTCGCCGTGTCTCCTCTGTATCGGCAGAGGGACAGTCGATCAGTTACGAGGCTGCCCCCGCGACCGGCCAAGCCGGGGCGCTGCCCGGCCTGGAATCCCTGTCCGGGTTCCGCAAGCTCACCTACCGGCCCATCACTAGTTCGCCCACCGCCCCCTGGCCCTACTCCAGCGGCCGCTACGGCCGCCGGTGACCCCGGCCAACACCGAAGGGAGGCCGACCATGGCCGTTCTGCTGGCTGACCGCTTGCTCTCCGTCCGGGTCCTGCCGCACCCCTGGACACGGGACGCCAACGGCACCCCAGTACCCCCGAATCCCGCCACCCCGCCGCAGATCCGCGGCACCTGGCCAGGAGCCGCCACCGAACAGCCCGACGGCTCCTGGTCCCTACGCCTGAACCCGGCGGCGTGGCCGGTGCGGGAAGGCGACACCGTCACCGACGATGCCGGCCTGTCCTGGACGGTGACAGCCGCCCGCAACCAGCGAGTGCCCGGCTGCACCGCAGCCGACTACGTGCAGGTGACCGCCACACTCAACCCGCCCAAGGAGCTGTGACATGGCCAAATTCACGGCCGTGCCCGGCTTGGACGAAGCGGTTGCCCTCATGATCGCGCCCCACGTCCGTCGTCTCGCGCAACAGGTCGAGACGGAGGCGAAGCGGTTGGCGCCCCCCACGAAACGTTGGGTGACCATGGGCGATGACAAGGTGCGACCCACCCACGTGGCCGCTCAAGGTCAGACCGTCCCGGACAATTTGCGGTTCACGATCAACTCGATGGACTGGGACCGCCACCACCGCGGTGTCGGCCCCTACACCTACATGCACGCCCCGAGAGACGAGTCATCACGAGCCGTAGCAAACCTCAAGAACTGCCGCTGCACGACCTACAGCGACCCCCACGGCATCGCCCGGCACATCAACACCAGCGAGCCGGTGATCACCGGCAAGAAGGTCACCGTCACCGTGTACGCGCAGGGCCCGATGGTTGTCGAAGCCGAGGTGGGAACGGTCTACCCCGGCAATCTCCCCGCCCCCGGCGTGCACTTCATGGCCCGCGCAGCACAGATCGTCGCCTTGCGACGGTGAACAGATTCCGGGTCTGCCCGGCGAGACTGGGCGGCGGCCCCCGGGAAGGTGGACACCGGAGGCCGCGGCGGGCCTCGCGATGCGGGGTGCGCGCGGGCCCTGCTACCGGCGGGGGCGCCTACCGGCAGGTTCTTCACCCTGCCACGGACAGTCCCGAACTGCAGGCTGGTTAGCCCATTTCAACGGGAAGGGCGCGACGCTAAGCACGTGACCGTCCACAGTGCCCGCCATGACGAACATCAAGAGCACTCCAGACGCAGGCAGCAGCAAGATCACTGCCGACACGGAACCCACGGAGCCGAAAGCGCCGCTCCCCCGTACCCCGGACGTCATCGGGCCCCCGCTGCCTGTTGGCGCGGAGCCCGAAACCGTTGTCCTGTCGCATCACCTGGCCATCGGTGGGAAGGACTACGCACCAGGGGCCCGGATCCTCATCGCGCCGGACTACGCACGCCGGCTGCGTGGCCAGGGATACGTTGCCCGCACCTGATGACCGACGCCTACGCGCTCGCAGACGCGGATCCTGTCTCTGCGGTCCTGTCCTGGCTGGCCGGTCACCCCAAGGTCGCCGACGCGCTCGGTGGCCCCGGCCGTGTGTCCGGGGTCGCCGAAGCACCGTGGCCGCACCTGATCGTCACCCACGGGCCGGGCGGTGATCTGCGTGACCTCACCTGGGCAACCGCCCCGCAGGTGAGCTTGGAGATCCACGGAGACCCCGGTGGCTGGCCCGGACGGGCCGAACTACGGCGCATCATCCTCACCTGCGCCCTGGCCGCCCGCGAACTCGTCGACGCAGACCCCCAACCCGCAGGGCCCGTCATTTCCGGGGTCCTCCCGACCGGGCAACTCATCTGGTCACCGCTGGTCGACGGCCAACCGCGCTGGCTGCTCGGCCTGTCCGTGACGCTCCACCCGTGAGCGCGCGACGTTAGCTCTGCCCACTCCTCACTATGGCCGCCCCTGAACCCCCGGCCCCGAGGAGCGCACCACCCATGGCAGGCGAACTCACCAACAGCAATCAGATCGTCGTCCCAGCCCGCACCCGCGTGTGGCTGGCACCCGTCGGCACCATCGCACCCGCAGACGCCACCGTCGTCATGCCCGTCGGGTGGCGTGCGGTTGGTCTGACCAGCGAGGACTCCCTGAAGTTCAATGAGGAGCCGAACTTCGAGAGCGTGAAGTCCGCGCAGACGGACTTCCCGTCCCGCACCTTCCAGACCGCGGACGCGGCCACGGTCGAAGTCGACCTGCAGCAGTGGTCCGGTGATAACTTCCGCGCGGTCTACGGCGGCGGCGAGATCACCACCATCACCCCCGCCGGCGGCGGCGCGACCGTGAAGCACTACAAGTTCACGCCCCCGCGGATCGGCTCGCGGACCGAGGTCGCCGCGTGCGTCGAGGTCATCGACGGCGGCAAGCACTACCGGTATGTCCTGCCGCGGTCCATGCAGATGGAGGGCGTCTCGAAGGACCTGAACAAGACCAAGGAAGCGCTGCTGCCGCTGCGGCTGGCGGTCCAGGGCGGCGATGACGTCGATGCCTGGTACATCCTCACCGACGATCCGAGCTTCGCTCCCGCCCCGTGATTGGGCACCGGCCCGGCCTGCGCAGATGGGCTCCGCCGGGCCGGCCGAGCGAGAACGCGACGCAATGCCTTCGGGCTGTCACTGTTCCCGCGCCACACCACCCGACCACAGGAGAGGCCCGAACCATGAGCGCCTTCATCGATCTGGACGCCGCCCGCCGCGAGTCCCGCTTCCCCGACGGCATCCCGGTCCGGTTCGGCGGCCGGGACTTCATTTTCCCCGCGGAGCTACCCGCCGACGCGCTTGACCCGCTGCTGTCCGACGACCTCGACCTCGTCGGGCTGCTCCGCGACTTGGTGACTTCCCCCGGGTCCACGGTGACCGGTGAAGTCTTCGACCTGCTGCTCAAGCGCCCGAACCTCCCGCGCGCCTTCCTCGACGCTGTCAAGGACGTCTACCTGTCGCTGCTGGGTCCTGAGCAGTTCGAGCAGTTCATCGCCGCGCGCCCGTGGGTGACGGACTACATCCGGCTGTCCAAGGCCCTGTCCTCGGTCTACGGGGTCACGTTGGGAAAGCTCTTTGGGCTGTCCGGCTCCTCCGAGAGCGATGGGGAGACGTCGAATCCGACCTCGCCCGCTTCTACGGACTCGACGCCCGAGGGATCTGGCGACGCCCCGGACAGCCCGGATTCCTCGGCCTCCGCCGCCTGATCGCCTTGATGGACGGCCTGCCTGAGGACTCGCGCACCCGCTCCAGTGCCATCGGCGGCTGGACCGTCCAAACCGAGCTGCTCGCACAGCTCATTGAAGAGGTCTCCCTCATCGCGTCCGAGCGGCGCAGGGAGACACCCCGGGAGATCCACCGCCCGTACCCGCAGGCGGAACGGGCTCCACGCGAACTGACTGGGCACCGCCAGATGCTGGCGGCGGCGCAGCGTAGAGGACAGGTGCGCAGCAGTGGCTGAGGGCATGCAGGCCGGCCGGCTCGAAGTGCCGGTCAGTGCTGCCCTGGAGGGTTTCGCCCGGGAGCTGCGCACCAAGGTCGAGGCCGCCGCTGAGGGTCTGGCGGTGAAGATTGCCGTCGAGGTCAGCAAGAAGGGCCTGCGTAAGCGGCTGGAAACGGTCGTCAAGGAGGCCGCGGCCGGCGTCAAGGCGACAGTCCGCGTCGATCTCGACCGCGATCACCTGCGCGGCGAGCTCGAAGAGGCCGCGAGCATCGCCCGGCACACCAACATTTCCGTACCGATCCGCGCGGACGGCGGGGACGGCCGCCGCGGCGGCGGGGGCGGGGGCGGGTTGGTCAGCCGCATTCGCAGCATGATCGGCGAGGCCGACGGCGAAGCACAACGGCGTCCGGTCCAGGTCCCGGTGAACCTGCGCATGCCCAAGGGACGCCGGGGCCTGCGCGGCCTACTGCTCCCCGCGATCGTCTCCCTTGCACAGCCCGCGGTCTCCGCGCTGATGCAGCTTGGTACTGGGCTCACAGCGCTGGTGAGCGCGGCGGCGCCGGCCGTGGGGGTCGTCGGCGCGCTGCCTGGACTGATCTCCGCCGCAGGCATGGCCGCCATTGGCACGGTCGTCGGTTTCAAGGGCTTCGGCGCGGCCCTCGACCAGTCCGCCCAGATGGCCCAGCGGCACGCGGCAGGTATGAAGGTCACAAAGTCGGAGCAGCTGAAGTTGAACGCTGCTCTGGTCGGACTCTCACCCTCCGCACGGATCGCGGTCGCCGCGATAGGGAGCCTTCAGGGCGCTTGGGCCAAGGTCCGCACCAGCGTCCAGGAGAAGCTGTTCTCCGGCTTTGCGAAGGACATCGAGCCCGCAGCAAAAACGATTCTTCCCCTGCTGTCCAAGTCCTTGGGGGACGCGGCAGGGCAGATGGGCGCCATGATCGGCCGGGGTGCGAAGTGGATGCAGACCGGCGTCTTCCGCAAGGATTTCGCGGCGATCAGCAGCACCAACAGCCGGGTGATCGGCAACATCACCGGCGCCCTGGGCAACCTCGGTCACACCACCGAAGACTTCCTCGTCGCCTCCGGCCCTTTCACCCAGCGCATCGGTCAGGCGGCAGAAGGCTGGACGCAGTGGCTGCGGGCCGCAACCGCCACCGGCCGCGCCGACGGCACCATCGAAGGGTTCCTCGACCGGGCCGGTAAGAAGGCCGCACAGCTCGGCCGCGCGACCGCCGACCTCGGGCACGGCCTGGCGGGCATGGGCCGCGCCGCCAACGCGGAGGGCGAGGCCCTACTCAAGGGCCTGGAGTGGCAGGCCAAGCGGTTCAACCTCTGGTCCAACAGCGACAAGGGCCAGGCAAGCCAGAAGGCATTCTTCGACCAGAGCCTTCCCGCCTACCGGGAAATGCTGGCCCTGATCGGCGACATCGGTAAGGGCCTGGCCCGGATGGCAACCGACAACGGCCTCGTCGACGTCATCCACCAACTGCGTACCGAGCTGCTCCCCGGTCTCGGAGGCTTCCTCAACGAAGTCGGCCGCGGGCTGGGTCCTCAGGTCATCTCCCTGCTCTCCAGCCTCGCCGCAGTTCTGCGCCAGGTCGCGGCGGCCGGCTTGGGCATCGCCCTGATTGCGAAGGTCTTCGCGGACGTGACCAGTGAGGCCGCCGCGCTGCTGCGGGTCGTCCCGGGCCTGTCCATGGGCCTGGCCACGCTCCTCACCGTCATGCTGAGCCTGAAGATCATGCGGTCGATCGGCGGGATCTTCGGCAGCCTGACAACGAACGTGCGTACCTCCGCCGCCGCCATGACAAGCATGGGCGGTGCGACAAGGGCCGTCACCGGTCAGACCCCGATCCTCGCGCGCATGCTCAATGCCTACCGGGGCGCCGCGAACAACGCGGGCACCTCCAACCGGGTCCTGGCCGGCACGACCGCCGCTGTGCGCGGGGGGATGCGTGGCCTCCAGGGCGTCGGCGGAAGCCTCTCGTCCTTCTTCGGCGGCCCCTGGGGGATCGCATTGGCTGCCGCGTCCATCGGCTTGAGCCTGCTCGCCAACCACCAGCGCGAAGCCGCACAGGCCGCACAGCAGCACCGCACCGACGTGGAAACCCTGGCGCAGGCCCTGCGCGACAGCGGCGGAGCGATCGACGCCAACGTCCGCGCTACCGCGGCGAAGCTGCTGCAGGACAACAATCTGTCGGAGTCGGCGGGCAAGGCCAAGGTGTCGCTGCTGGAACTGACGGACGCGGCCCTGGGGCAGGGCGATTCGCTGGAAGCCCTGGAAAAGCGTATGCGGGCCTACGCGAAGAGTACGGAGCACTGGGAGAGCAACGGCAAGATCGACCAGTTGAAGATGACGGAGGCCGGCCAAAACGCCAAGGACTTCGCGGATGCGCTGGCCGACCAGTCCGGGCTGCTGGACGACGCGGTCAAGAAGAACCGCGAGTACGGGCTGGCGGTCAACGGAGCCTCCGCCAGTGGTGCGACGGCCTACGGCCAGCTCAAGACCGCAGTGGCCGGGCTGTCCACCTCGACCGCCGACGCCGACACCCGCACCAAATCCCTGAAAGCCGCGCTGGACGCCCTCACCGGACGCGCCACCGACTTCCACGACGCGCAGACCCGCGTCAACGCCGCGGTCCTGGCCGCCGAAGACGTCATGACCGGCGCCATCGACAAGACCAAGGGCTACGGCGCCGCGCTTCTCGCGAGCGACGGCAGCGTCAAGACGTCGACCCGTAACGGTCAGCAGCTCAACAGCACGCTGGACGAGTTGCGGGACTCCGCGGTCAACGCCGCGACTGCCGCGTACGACATGGCCACCAAGGGCGGCAAGCCCATGACCGAGGCCCTGGCTGCTGCCCGCGGGGAGATGACGAAGAGCCGGGACTCGGCGATCAAGCTCGCGCAGTCCTTCGGGCTCGGCGAGAAGGACGCCGCCCGCCTGGCCACTCAGCTCGGCCTGGTCCCGGAAACCGTCGAGGTGCTCCTTCAAACCAAGGGCCTGAGCCAGTCCAACGCAGACCTCCTCACGCTGCAGACGCGTCTGCTCGGCCTTCCCCCCGGGCAGGAGATCCGGATCACCGCCCCCAATGAGGAGGCCGTCCAGGCGCTGCGCGCGGTCGGCATCGCGGTGAACTACATCCCGAAGTCCCACGAGGTGGTGATCGCGGCACCCACCGCGGCCGCCCGTAGCAACCTCGCCGCCCTGGTCAATTCCATCGGCAGCGTCCCGGACGGTAAAAGCGTCACCGTGGCCGCGATCGTCAGGCAGTCCATCGGCGACCTGCAGGCGGTCCGCGACAGTATCAACGCGGTCCCGGCCGGAAAGGACGTGCGGGTCACCGCCCCCACCGATCTGGCCAGGCGGGCGCTGACAGACCTGGGTTACGTCGTCGAGACGATCCCCGGTACGAAGGACGTGCGCGTCACCGCGCCGGTCGACCGGCCCATGGCCGCGCTCCAAGCTCTGCAGAACCGGATCGACAGTCTCACGGGCACCACCGTCCACAACACGGTAGTCACCGACTGGGTCAGCAACGGCACTGCGGAAAAGGTCAAGGGAGGCCGGTACGCCAACGGCGGCATCGTGCGCGCCTACGCGGACGGTGCGATCCGCCGCGCCTCCGGAGCGCTGAAAGCCTTCGCGAACGGCAGCGAGCGGCACATCGCGCAAATCGCACGCGCCGGTGAGATGCGGCTGTGGGCTGAGCCGGAAACCGGTGGTGAGGCGTACATCCCTCTCGCCCGCTCCAAGCGCGCACGCTCCGAGTCGATCTTGGAGTCCGTGGCCAACATGTTCGGCGGCCACGTCTCGTACTTCGCCAACGGCGGCGCCATGGCCTACCAGGCGTCCGCGGCCGCGGACCTGTACCGCAGCACCCGCTCCTCTTCCTCCCGGACCACAGCACCCCAAGGCGCGGCCGGCTCCCTGATCGGCGGGGACCTGAACCTGAACCTGACCAGCACCCCCACCACACCCGGCGAAGCACTGCAGGACGCCATGTTCGAGCTACGCCGCATCAAACGAGGGGGCGCCCATGTCGCAACTGGCTGACGGCCAATGGAACCTGTCGTACGCGGCGAACGGCCCCTACCCCGGGTCCGATTTCACCTTCGGCACGTTCGGCACCGGCTTCTACCTCCTGGAGCCGTATGAGATCACCTACGGCACGATCAACGAGGGCGAGGCCGCGTTGCCCCGCGAGGACGGGGTGCGCCTCGGCCAGGACTTCCGCTCCACCTCCACCATTACCTTCGAGGTCGGCGTGGACAGTGTCGATGACGCCCACGACGGGGCCGGCCGTCACAGCGCGAACCTGGGGGCGGTCTCTGCCATGGCTCAGGCGTGGCGGGCCGACGCGGTCCGGCGCCGCTTCGCCGCCCCTGCTGTCCTGCGCACGATGCAGGGTGGCCGGGCCCGGCTCTTCTACGGCCGCCCCCGCAAATTCGGTGCCACCGGATCCCGGCTGACACGGCAGGGCTACACCCCGGTCGTTGCCGAGTTCGTATGCGCGGATGACGCAGCCTATGACGATGTCGAGCAGACCATCCGGGTCGACGTGGTGCCTCCGCCGCACCGCGGGCTCATCGGTCCGTTGAAGACACCGCTGTCGATGGTGGGAGCCGGCGCCACCCGGCTTCCGGGGCAGATCCAGGTTTCTGGAACGCTGCCGACCTGGCCTGTCGTCACCTTCTACGGCCCGATCAGCCAACCCGCATGCGAGGTCCTGGGGCGATGGAACGTCGGCCTGGACCTCACGTTGTCGGCAGGCGAGCGTGTCACGATCGACCCACGGCCGTGGGCGCGCACGGTGTTGCGCAACGGCACCGCCTCCGTCGCCGGATCCTTGACGCGCAGCTCACCGCGTCTGGCTGACCTGCGGCTGCCGTTGGGCCGCCAGGACGCGATTCTGCGCGGTGCAGACGGCACCGGCACCGCCTACATGACGGTGGCCTGGCGCGGCGCCTACGCCTACTTGTGACCTGTCCGTCGTCGAGAACGGCAGGTCGAGACGCAAGGTGCGCCCGGAGGGAACAGTCCGCTGCTGCCCGGTACTCGACAGCAGGAGGAAAACATCATGGGGTGGGATTCGGTTCCGTGGTTCACCGAAGGGGGCGCCGAGCACTCGTCGGAAGTCGCCCGGCTGCTGGCCTACGCGGCGTTCTCCGGCAGCGAGGGCACCATCGGCTCAGCGGATTTGCAGGTGCGGGCGCTGGCGTCCCCGGCGGCGGCCGTGCAGATCCTGCCGGGGGCCTGCGCGATCCTCAATCGGGCTGCCGGAGCGACCTATCAGGCGTACGCGGGCCGCCTGCCGGTCGCGGAACAGATCCCGATCGCCGGCACCGGCGCCGCCGCGCGAAGCGACCTCATCGTGGCGCGGATCGAGAACCCGAACTCGTACGGCGAGACGTGGCCCAACCCGTCCAACCCGGCCACCGGCCCGTACGTGTTCACCCGGGTCATCTCCGGAGTACCCGCGACGACGAAGAGCGTGCGGCAGATTCGGCCCACCGACTCGGCGATCACGCTGGCCAGGATCGACATCCCCGCGAACACCTCCACCGTCACCGGGTCGATGGTGAAGGATCTACGGGAGATGGCCAACCCCCGCCGCCGGCGCGTGGTGCGCGCCGTGCGCGGAGTGTTCCCTGCTGATGAAGTCGGCAACGTCCGCAACCCGGAGTGGGAAGAATTCCCCAACGGCTGCCGGTGGCCCATTGAGATCCCGGAGTGGGCCACATCAGCGACCGTGATGGTGACGTGGGCCGGCCTCAACCAGCGCAACGCGAAGGACTCCTACGGCTACCTACGGGGCAACCTCGGTGGACTACTGACCCCCAACTCCGTCTATGACGTGAACTGGGTCGGGAACCCGATCCGGGTGCACTGCATGGCCGGCGGAAGCGTGAGCATCCCCGCCGCCATGCGCGGCACCGTCCAGGACCTGGTGATGGAAGGCTCCGGATACGCGGGTACCAACATCCAAGGCGTACTGGAAGCCAATACCGGGTCGTCGATGTTCGCCGACGTGGAGTTCGTGGAGAGCGCCCAGGAAGACAGTTTCTGATGGCGGCCGGCTGGCGGTTCATCGCCCAGCGCGCCGTCGGAGCCGAGATCCTGGACTGGGACGTGCCCCTGACCCTGTCCTCGAACCCGCGCCGGGACCTGTCCGGGCCCGGCTCCCTGTCCGGGGCCATCGACCCCGAATACGCCCGCATGATCGGTAGCGACGGCATCCCGATCCTCCAGGACTGGGGCACAAAGTTGTTCGCGGAGGTCGACGGGCACATCCGCTGGGGCGGCGTGGTCACCGACACCGGCTACGAGGGATCGAAGTACGCGATCCAGTGCGAGGGCTTCACCGCCTACCCGCACGGCATCCCGTACGAGGACTACATGGTCTCCGGGCCGCTGATCACCCCGAAGGACCCGTACGCCGGACGCGACAAGAACCACGACGGCTACATCGACTTCTCCAAGCCGAAGCGGAAAGTCCCACCGGCGCCGAAGCCGTACGGCGGGGCCCGCTTCGACACCTACGACGCGGTACGCACCCTGTGGGCGCACGTGCAGGGCAAGCCGTACGGAAACCTCGGCCTGGTCGTCGACGGCCACCGGCTGGGCAAGCCCCTGGGCGCACAGGACGGATCGGACCCGTGGGAACTGGCCTGGTGGGACACCCCTGACGTCGGGGACACCATCGACCGCCTGGCCCGCGACACCCCGTTCGACTACGTCGAGGACCACTCCTGGGCCGACGGGACGAGCAACACCATCGTGCACCGGCTGCGCCTGGGCGCCCCGCGCCTGGGCCGCAAACGCGATGACCTGCGCTTCGCGGAAGGCGAGAACATCACCGCCACCGCGAAACCGGAAGGGATGGGCGACGACTACGCCAACGAGGCCATCGTCCTGGGCCGCGGTGACGGCCGGGCCATGAAGCGCGCCCAGCTCTACCGGTACGACGGCCGACTGCGCCGCGTCACCGTCGTCGCCGACAAGACCCTTGCCTCCGATGCCGCACTTCGCACCCGCGGGGAGCAGGAGCTGGCCGGCCGCACGAAGGCTCTGCAGATCCCGGCAATTGAGATCCGCGATCACCCGAACGCCGCGCTCGGTTCCTGGGCGCTGGGCGACGACATCCGCCTGCAGGTGACGGTTCCGTGGGTCGGCGACGTGGACGTGTGGCACCGGATCGTGGCGGATGAAATCTCCGCCACCGGCACGTGCGTCCTGACCCTCAAGCGCACCGACTCGTTCCACTACTGACCTGACCTGGCTGGTCAGGGCGCGACGTTAACCGGTGCTCTCACGCATCGTGCCCGGCCATGAGCAACGACCTGGACCAACAGATCGCGGCCCGCCGGATGGCGACCCTCCTCGACTCCCTCGACCGCCGCCTGGTTGCCCTGGAGCGGTCCTCGCAGTCCTCGCACACGTCGATCGAGGGCGGGGCCGTCAAGGTCTTCGACTCCGACGGCACGCTGCGCGGCTCCATCGGTGTACAGCCGGACGGCACGGTCGGCATGGTCCCGGTCAACTCCGCCCCACCCCCGACCACGGCCGCACCGGTCCTGGAGCCGGTCCTCGCCGGTCTGATCGTCACCTGGGACGGCACCTGGGCAAACGCCAACGCGGCCCCGCTCGATTTCGCCCGCGTTCAGGTCCACGTCGGCGGGACCGCGGACTTCATCCCCGACGCGACGACGATCGCGTCGTCCATCAGTAACCCAGCCGGCGCGAACGTCACCCTCGCGCTCGACGGGTACAGCGCGGTGTGGGTGCGCCTGGTCGCGGTGAACACTGCCCAAGTCACCGGCATGCCCTCCGCCGCAGTGACTGGTGTTCCCAAGCAGGTCGCGAACCCGGATCTGTCCGCGCTGCTGGACCTGGCCGCCGCCCTCAAGGACGAGTCCGTTCCCGGCAGCAAGCTCATCAAGGAGACCATCGGCGCCGATCGGATCGCCGCCAATGGCATCACCGCAGGAAAGATCGACGCCGGGGCTGTCACAGCCCGCGAGATCCAGGCCGCCGCCATCCAGACCGACCACATCTCAGCGGGCGCGATCGACACCACCAAGCTCAAGGCCGGCGCGATCACGGCCAACAAACTGTCCGCCGACGCAATCGACGGCAAGACCATCAACGGCGTCGTGATCAACGGCGCGACTCTGCGCACCGCGTCGACCGGCAGCCGGGTCGAGATCACCTCGGTGCCGGGCACCGATCAGCAACTCGCTTCGGGCCGTGTCCGCTTGTTCTCCGGGTCGCCGCAGGAGAAGAGCCCAGCCGCCGCCTACGCCACCTATGACGCCGCTGCCAACACCAGTCGCCTCACGTTGATGTCCGCCGAGCTGACCGATCCTGTGTCGCCCGCCGGCACGGTTCACGCGTTCTCCGGTGGAGCGTCGTGGCCCATGGCATCAGCGGAACTGTGGTCCGACGCAAACACCGCACACATCGACCTCAACGCCGAGTACGTGTATGCCAGCGGAGCCCTCGATGTGCGCTACGTCCTCGATGTCGGCAGCAGCCTGGAAATTCACTCCACCTGCCCACCCGTCACGCCGGTCGGCGGCAACTGGAACTTCATCCCCAGCAACCAGTCCTTCCCCCACCTCCGGATGGGCAGCAACGGCATCGTGGCCGCCCATGACGGCCAGTGGGAAAAACTGCTGCTGAACGCCAACCTGACGGTCACTGAGAACGGGTGGATCGCCCGCACCGGGCACGAGGCATGGGCAACCATCGCCTTCGGCACCGGCTGGGGCAACTGGGGCAGCGGCTACGACCTGGTCGCCACCAAGCTGTACCCCGATCAGACCGTTGGCCTGCGGGGCCTGTGCAAGCGCACGGCCAAGACCACCCCCGTCACTGGGGAGATCCTGTTCACCCTGCCCGAGGGATTCCGGCCCCTGACCTACATCCAGCAGTTCGCCGTCATCGTGCCGAACAACGGCTCCTCGCTGACCCTGAACATCAGCTCGACGGGCACGGTCGCACTGGGAAGCCTCACCGCCGGTGCGGTCACCGCCCTGACCGCAGGCAACGGCTACCTCGACCTGGGAGTGATCCGATTCCCCATCGACTGAGGGCAGGGGTGGACGCGACGTAAGCCGCTGGGAGCAGACACATTTCGCCGTGCGGGGAGCCGCGGGCCGTCACCGGCCCCGGCTCCCGCGCACCCCCACCCGACCCACCAGACGAGGAGTCCGTCCATGACGGCCATGACCTCATGGGCTCCGATCCTCGCGCCGGCCATCACCACCGCTGGCGTCCTGGTCGGCGCCTGGCTGGCCTATCGCACCAACCGCCGCACCGGTGACAACGCCGCCATGACCGCGCTCGCCGAGGGCTTCAGCAAGCTCGTCACGATGCAGGACCAGGCGCAAGACAAGATGGCCCGCCGGCTGTCCGTGCTGGAGTCGAAAGTTGATGTTCTCGAAGAGCAGCAGCGTGTCGACCGGCGTTGGAAGGCCGCGGCCCTGCGGTACATCCGCGACCTGGTCCGAATTCTGCGCGGCCTGGAACACATCACGCCCCCACCCCCGTCGGAGATCGCTGAGGATCTCGCAGGCCCCGCCTCCGGCGACTGAACGTCTGCCCGAGACATAAGCCCACCCCACCGTGCAAGGTCCCGCATGTCCGCATGAATCGACAGACACAGGGGATCCCCACCATGACCAGCACGCTCAGCACCGTCAGAACCGGCGCGGAAATCGGCGCCCTCCTTCCGCTCCTCACCGCCGTTGTCCAGCGGCCGGCCTGGTCCGCGCCGATCAAGCGCGTCGTCGCTGTCGTAGTCGCCCTCGTCGCCGGCGTGATCGCCGTCCTGGGCACCGGCGGTCTGGCCCAGCTCACCCACGGCATCCCTACGATGGCCACGATCATGGCCGTGCTTGCCGCCTCGCAGGCGTCCTACGACCTGGTGTGGAAGCCCGCGGGGGTGGCGCCGACCATCGAGTCAGCCACCAGTCCGAAGGCGGTAGAGGCCGGATAGCAGCCGTTCCAGCGGTAGCCACATAACCGGGCGGGTATCATCCGCAGGAGGTGGCCGCTTCGCCGCCGAACTCACTACGTCGAGTCGCCCCCACCGGTTTCAGGTCTTTCGTCCTGGGTGGCCGGTGATCAGGGCGACGAGACCACTGAGCGCGTGTAGAGCGCTCAGGGCCGGGGAGCGGATGCTCCTGCGTTGATCCGGCACACGCAGTGGGTTCGGTAGCAAAGCGGCCACCTCTATGCCGATCACGCCGCGCATGCGCGAGGTGCCCGTCACCCGAGAGCAACGGGCCGAGATCCACAGGAGGGACCACCCAGCATGGCGGATTCGCTGATCCCCGAGCAGGTCGACGCAGAGATCAAGCGTCTCGTCGGCCTCACTCACAAGGAATTCGCCGAAGACTGGGCGGCCTTCGTGCTGGGAGAGCACCGCCGTCAGGGGCCTGACCCCGCCGTATGGGCCGCTGCATTCCGCTCCCCGCAGGTTGTGGGCCGCACCCTGGACACGGTGGATAAAGTCCGTCGCGGCCTGGAGACCTACCTGCCCCCAGAAGCTGACGAACCAGACCGTGAATACCAGAATCGGGTCACCGACTTCCGCAGTCGGATCAAAGCCGCGGCGCAGCCACTCGAAGCAGTGATCGCGGAACTGGCAGAGGACGAGATCGAATACCTGCAACAACTCGACGATAAGGCGTTCGCCGAAGAGTGGGCGGGGTTCGTACAAGACCGCTCCGGGCGCACCCGCCCCATCCCTCGACGCGCACAGGCACTCGCCTTCCGCTCCTTTGCCCTCGCGTTTAGGGCGCGCAAAGCATCCGAGCGCATGGTGAAAGAGCCCGCCCCGTATCTTCCGGCCGCAGACGGGGACTCCCGCAGCACCACGGAAGCGCGCGTCCGGGATTTCCGCAGCCGGCTGGAAAGCGAGATGCGGTTCCTCCAGTTCGTTATCGACGCGGACAGCGCCCGCCAGGGCCGCATGCCTGCCGCACCGAACTTCCGCAATCAGGCTATGCGCCTGCTCGCGAAGGAGAACCCAAAGCGGTTCCTCGAACTGCTCGCCAACGTTAGGGAGGAAGCGCGCGTCAAGCGGGAGGAAGACCGCAAGCGCGCCCGCAGGAACAAGCGCGCCGGCGACGCACCGCCCGCCGCGCCTGCGTCCGATCGCCGATCGGTTTGATCACCGCGCGCCCACCGATCGCCCCCTCACGCCCGTGATGAAGCGCGCCCTCCAGGCGCGCTTCTTGCGAGCGCAGGCGCGCCCGCGCACGCGCGCGTGATCGCGCGCGGTCACGATCGGATCGGATTCCAAGCGCGCCCGCCGGTCATCTCAAGGGCACGCCCGGCTGGAGCGCCGATCGACGGGGCGCGCCCTGACCGTATGGGCGCGCACCGCGCCGGCGCCCGCCACATCCGGGGCGCGGTCCGCGTGGCGCGCCCGTTCGGCCTCCGAGGCGCGCCACTGCTCAGTGGCGCTCCGGGCGCGCTTGGTGCGCTCGCGCGGACGACGGACGGCCCGGTACGGGGCGCGCCCCGCGCGCCGTGGGACGAGAGGACCGCCCCCTGCCGCGCGACCGGTCGGCGCTCCCTCGATCGTTGCCGGGTGCCTACGCTGAAGTGGGCGCGCTCCGGTATGACGGATCCGGGGCGCGCCCTCAACGCGACCGCCCTCTGGAGCGGCGCGCCCTGGTGATCAGGCGAGCGCGCCTGTTGCGGACCGACGCAACGCATCGCCCATCCGTGGTGCGCGGCGCGCCAGGTGACGTGACGTGACGGGCAGTCCCGGGCGTGCCGCGCGCGCCCGGGACCGTGATGACCAACCGGGCGCGCGTCACGTCACGTCACGCCGCGAGCATCGCGCACTCGGCGAAGACCACCGCAACGTTCGGATCCGGGAACGGTGCATTGGTGTAAGCGTTGGCGGTCTTCATATCTCCAGATTTGATGAGCACTCCGACTACGTCGGATTTGGCGGCCTTCGCGAAGGCGTACAGATCGAATACCTCGATGCTTTCGGGACCCGCGCCTTCTTTGATGAGGGGGGCCAGATGCTCTTGCAGGGGCAGCGACAGGACGCGTGCTTGTAGATCCGCCTCGGCCAAGAGGGCGGCCATGGCCTTGTCCTGGTTGCGGATCCTTTTCGGCGGCGGTGGTGTGGCAGGTTGGACGATCTGCGGCTCCTCCCCTGCAGGGACGCTATCGGCATCGTCGGGGTCGTCGCGGATATCGGCCTGCGGGTCCGCCGGCACCTCTTCGTCGCTGAGCGGCGCCTCTTCCGACAGTTCCGGCGGGTCGGACGGTTCCGAGACGGAAGCGCCGCTCTGTCCGGCTTCGGGGCCGGGCGGCGCCGGGACGCTGGGAGTTGCCTGACTGGCCCTTTCGCTCAGATGATTCAGCGACCTGGAGATGAGGGAATTGGCGCTCATGATGCCCCATTTGGTGTTCGTCTTGACCTGGCCCAAGAGGAGAGTCCCAAACCGTTCGCGAAGTGCGAGCAGGGCATCCTTCGGATCCGCGGAATCGGTCAACGCGCTTCGGATGAGGTTCGCGGCTTCGTCGGAAGTCAGCACGGGACGGTCTTGGCTACGCGGAGCTTCCGGCTCCGCCGCCCGCTGCTTCTCCGCTTCCTGCGCGTACTCCTCGATATAGGCATCCGGACGGATCTCGGTCTGTGACCGTGAGACCGCGGCCTCTTGCAGTCCTAGGTCGCGAAGGAGCTTGTCGATGCTGAAATTGGCGTACCTGCGGTTCTCGTCCGGGCGGTAGGGCAGGCGCAGGGACCGAACACCGGTCAGGTGCGCCTGACCCAGGCCGCGCAGTTGCACGATCGCGTCGACGACAGCCGGGAGGTTCTTCTCGGCCTTGACCTTCCACACGCTGTTGCGGGTGGGCCGGTCGTTCTCGAACGCGGTGACCTCTTCCAGCCGTGCGCACAGGATGACGGGACCGTCGTGCCGCCGTAGGAGCCACAGCACTTCGCCCCATCGGTCCTTCGCCCGGTTCCACAGGTCGTGGTCGATGGTCACCGGGTCGTCGAGCCCCGGTGCTGCCTGCTTGTTCTTCGCGGCCCTGTTGTTCGCCCGGCGGCGCGCGAAGAGTGCCTGCTCGTCACCGAGCAGGTCCCACAGGGCGGTCACGGAGTCGATGACGATCATGTTCGGCCGGCCATCGTCACCTCGCGGTTGTGCGACGGCGAAGCGAATCGCGTCGAGGAGGTCCTGATAGCTCCCGTCGTGGGGGACGATCTCGTACCGGGCACCAGGTACGCCGCCGTAGTAGTGGGCGGTGCTCTCGCCGAACTCGATCCACAGGGTGCGGCCGATCAGTTCCGATGCGGAGCCGAGTGCGGCCTCGTACGACTTGCCGGTCTTCTCTCCGCCCGCGAGGAGCACGATCGGGGGGTTCGGCTTGCCGGTGGGGACGATGGTGGTGCGGGGTCGTTGGGGCGCGATGATTCCAGCCATGACAGGGCCTTTCGTACGGGTGTTCCCGGGTTGCTCTGCCGGGATGGTGCGCCGTACGAGGGCCTAAGCTCTCGCGGTGCTCACCGCTGTACAGTATAGCAGTGCTGGGGTTGCTGGATCAACACTGCGGGAGGAGAACGGCCGCGGAAGCACGCGCGGCGGGCAACCGGTCATGGGTCTCGGAAGTCCAGGTGGTCAGGTGGTCAGGTGGTCATCGGCGGTCCGCTCACGCAAACGGCGGGCGCCCCAGTGGGTGCGCCCGCCGCCGCGGTGGACAAGGGAGAGCGTCAGGAGGCGCGGGCTGACCCGGAAGGAAGGTTCGTCCGCTCAACCCCATGTCCAGCGGCTTCGGCGGCCTCTGCCTCATAGCTACTCTCGAAGCGAATTTTGCGCTTGCGGCCGTTGCCAGCCGACTGATTCATGCGCTCGCCCAGCGCGGTCCCAGTGAGATCGCCACCCGGCTCGAACCGGTGGGACTCGCCGACGATCCGCGCTTGCTTGTACTCCGCGTACAGCTCTTCCTCCGACGGGACGACAATCGCCGATGCCGTGGCCTCGCTCGCGAACTGCGGCTCCGGCCGCGGCAGGGGGATCGTGGCGGTCGTCGGCGCAGGACTCGTCACCTCGACGGCGGGCGACGCCTTCTTCAGCGGAGTCACCGCCCCCTGGGCGGAGACCGGGCGTACCGCGGGGGTGCTCACGGGATCTACCAGGGCCGCGCTGCCAGCGCTGTCGGTCCAGTCCGCGCCTGCGCCGTGCGCCCGGACAAAGCCGGACACGTGCAGACCAAAGGACCCGCCAAGGGGAACCATCGCTGCGATCGCGGCGCCGACGACGAAGAGGACCGCCTTGTGCTCGGATACCAGGACGGGCAGTTCGCCGGACTCCAGCTTCGCGGACAGGAAGATCAGTGCGTGGCCCACGTTGCCCGAGATGGAGATCATGAGTAGGAACGCGAAGATCGCCCACAGGGACCAGTAGTAGCCCTTGGCGCCATTGGACTTCGGCTTAGGGATGGTGGTGACGGCCGTCGCCACGCAGGCGAGGAGTATCTCCAGTGCCAGGGCCACAGCGCCGCCAGCCGGCCGGGGGAAACCGATCATGACCGCCGCCCAGTACAACTGGAAGAAGGAGGCGAGCATCATGCCGAATCCAGAGGCGGCGGTGCCCCATTGCAGGTACTGATGCCATTCGTTGAGGCTGCGCTCGCCCATGGTGATGAAGCGAACGGTGGGAGTTTTAGGCACAAGAGACCTCTCGGTTCGGGTGTACCCGGCGGCCTATGCTCATCGACCATCGAGTCGACCAAACGATAAAGCAATAGGGCCCTGTCGCGCCTCAACTAACCGGCGCCATGATGCTAAAGCCGCCCAGGCCATCGGCATCTGACGGCTTTGCACCATCTGGTCACCAATCCAGGGGCTTGCGTGGAGCGCGGCGATCCGGCCCCTCGATCTTCACCAGGTGGGCTCGGTCCTCGATCCTCGACAGCAGGCGCTCGCCGAGGACCGCGGTGATCTGCTGCCGGTTCAGGTTGGTGGAGAACGCGGTGGGGCGGCCTGCGGACAGGCGCGAGTCGATGAGGTCGACGGTCTCGCGCCGCACGAACTCCGTGGCCAGTCCGTCCATTTCACCGCACAGCTCATCCAGGATCAGGAGATCGCATTCGACGTGCTGCTTGCGGACCCGGTATCCGGTGGATTCCCCCGGCGCCCCGTCGGGACGGCGCCACGATACGTAGGTGGGGTGCTTGATGAAGCGGACCAGGAGGCCCGCGGCGCTCGCCTCGTTCCCCAACGCGGCGAGCGCGGTGGTTTTGCCAGTGCCGATGCGGCCGGGCGCAATCAGGTGGAGGGTGCCGGGCCGGCCCTTGCGTTCCTTGGCCTCTACCAGGGAAGTGAGCCACCCACGCAGCACGTTCGGCTTCTGGGCCGCGTCCAGGTCGGCCAACCGCCAGTTCAGGTAGTCGTGGTGCGAAGCTTCCATCACGCTGTTCCTCCAAATCGCCGCACGCGCGCGGGCCTGGGGCTCGGCAACATCGGTCCACAGCGGCCCGGGTTCCTCCGCGGTCGCGGGTACCCCGAGCTGCGCCAAGTCCGCGCCGCCTCGGCGCATGGCGTCGAGCATGCGTTGGGAGACGATCGCGCCCAGAGGGCGCGGTTCGCGTTCAGGGATGATGCGGTCGCGGTCCAAGGTCATCGTCACGGGATACATCTCCGTTCTCCGGTCAGGTGGTTACGACGGCGAACTGCACGTCGTCCTCATCGGGGGCGGGCACCTGGGCGAGCCGAGGGACCGAACCGCCCCACGTCGCGTCGTCGCTGTACGCTGCGGCGCGCCCACCGCTACGTGCCGCCGGGATCTGGCGGCCGGTGACCGTCGACAGCGCCTTCTGCCACTGCTGAGCGCTGGGGAAGTGCTGGCCCGCTTCTCTCAGGGCGTCCGCGCACTGCCGCGCCGTGTACTGCTTCTCCAGCGCCCGCTGCACCATCTTCCGCATGCCCACGTAACCGCCCTTGGCTCCGACGTAGGCGCCCATGCGTCTCTCGGCGTCTCCCCACCACCAGGCCGCCACCTGCTCCGCGGTGGCGGCGAGGGATTCGCCCTCCTCCTGCTGAACGCCCTTCGTGTGCTTCGCGGCAGCGGATGCGACGGCCGCCGGCGGCGTCTTCCTCCCGGCGGCCTCTCGCGACGCGGTAGGAGGCTTCTGGGCGGGTGCGGCGTTGACGGGTTTCATTACCGGGGCTGCGGCTTCGACGGTGAACCCGTCAACGCCGTGGGAGCCGTCGGGGTACACCACCAGCCAGGTGCCGTCCCTCTGCTCGATCACGGGCGCTTCGAGCTTCTTGCCGAAGGTGAGGTAGTCGGCTACCCATTGGGCAACGGGGTACTCGCTGATGGCGGTGCCCATGGCGTTGGTGCCGTCGAGGTAGCGGCGGCGCTCAAGCCGGTAGTAGCCGGACGCTGCCAGTTCGTGCAGCACCTTGCGGATCGCGTCACGGCCCTCGCGCTTGCGGCCGGACGCGAGGTTGTCGGAACGGACCTGCCACTCCTCGGCCTGATCGAGGAGGTACGTCAGCACGCCCAGGGCCCGGAAGGAGATCCCGTCATCGCGGACGGTGGCACGTTCTACCTGAACGAAGCGGTGCCGCCGGTTGATGCGGGGAGCTGAACGACTCACGCCGGGCCCCCTGCATCGGTGAGGCGGACGGAGACCTGCGAGGTCCGTCGACCGCTCGCGCCGGTTACGTACTTGCGCTGCGAGCGGATTAGTCCAGATCCCCGCAGTTCGGCGAGCGATCCGCGCACCTGGTGGTTGCTCATGCCCACGCACTGGGCGACCGCCGACACGCTGGTCCACTCCGTGCGGCCGTGCAGGACGAGCGAGGCGTACAGCCGGAACGCGCGGTCGGACATGGTGTGCGCGAGTGCGGGGTCAAGGCGGGTGTGAGCGGGAGGCGGATTGATGAGCGTGGCATCCATGCGTGGTGTTCCTTGGGTGCGGCCCGGCCGCGCCGCCCAGGGGGCGCGGCCGGGAAGTTCACAACGGGGCGAGGGGGAGGTCACTCGCCCGTAGGGGCAGGGAGCATGGGCACATCCCGCAGAAGGCGGTTGAGTTTGCCCGCCTGGATGGCCTCGTACAGGGTGTCCTTGCCATCGGTCTTCCAGGAGAACGTCACGCCCTTGGGCGTCCCACCGGGGACGTACGTGATCCCGGGCAGGATCTCGCCGGTCTGCTTGTGCACGACCGTGCCGGTGGACTTGTCCCACGCCGCGGCTTTGAGCATCGCTTCGACGAACGCGGGCCTCACGCGGACGATGATTTCCATCTCGCCGTGCTCGGTGGCCAGTGCCTCAAAGGCACCCATGTCGCCGATCTGGAACTTCGGGCGGGTCAACGCCACGGTGTAGGTGCCGACGGCGACCCCGTCGACCTTGGCGTCCACGCTCTTGGTGGCGTCAGGGCTGTCGTACGCGTCCAGGAGCAACGCCCGGGGTGCGTCGGTCTTCGCTGACAGGACGGGGGCGATGTGCTCGCCGAGGAGCTTGGTGGCGGCGGCGATGATGGCGTGCTCGCCAAGGCTCAGGTCCGTGTCAGGGGTGGTGCTGTCGTGCGACATGACGTCCCTCTCGTCCCCGGGGTGGGATCCCGGAACTGGGTGGTCCGGGTGGGGATAACGGGGCACTCATACGTACGTCGAGTAGCCCAAAGGCGTTACACCTAGGCCCGGCTGGCTGAGTTGCTCTCTCGGCCAAAACGAACCATACAGCACCGAGCGCCGCACGAGGTAGGAGCAAGCAACCGGACACAAGCCCGTCCGTCGCTCTACCGTCCGCGACGGCTCCGCCTCCCTGCCGACGGCCTGGCATCCCGAGACGGAACCCCGGCATCACCCCATCCGGAACCGGGGCGTTGCCGGGCCGGCTGCTGACGGGGCCCGGCCATGACGGCATACCCCGAACGCGAGACGGGGCGCCGCGGTAGAAGTCCGCGGGCTCGCGGACCCCGCCAGCAGCCGGCCACCCCCGATACCGAAAGGACCCGTTCGCGCCGTGACCGCACCCCGCTGGATCGCCTACGTCCCCCTGGCCGATCTCCACCCGGCCGAGCGCAACCCCAAGAAGCACGAACTCGAACTCCTCATCGACAGCATCCGGTTGCACGGCTTCGTGGAGCCCGCGGTCGCCGACGAACGCACCCAGCGCATCATCGCCGGCCACGGCAGACGCGAAGCCTTGATCGAGCTCCAGATCCGCGGCAACCCCCTGCCCGACGGCCTACTCCTCGATGAGGACGGCGGCTGGCTCGTACCCCTCCTGCGCGGCTGGAACTCTCGCACCGACGCTGAAGCCGAAGCGCTCATCATCAAGCTCAACCGCCTGACCGAACGAGGCGGCTGGTACCCGAAACCTCTCGCGGCCATCCTCGAAGACCTGGTCACCAACGACGCCGCCCTGTTCGACTCCCTCGCCATCACCGACGAGGAGATGGACGACCTGCTGCGCCAGGTCGACCCCGAAGCCCTGCCAGGTGCCATCAACCAGGACGCGCCCGCACCGGTCTTCGACGACGCCGACGATGACATCCGCGGCCTCAGCCCCGACGACGACGGGCGGACACGCATGGTCTGCTGCCCCGAATGCAGCCACCTGTTCGCGCCCGGACGCTGACCCCCAACACCGCTAGGTTCCCGCCATGTCTCGACGCCGCAAGCCGCGCAGGCCGCCCGTACAGAGACGGCCCCGGATTCTGTCCGAGGACGTCGAAGCACGGCTGGTCAACGCCTCCCGCATGGGCGTTGCTGTGGAGGTCGCCGCCGAAATGGCGGGTGTTTCCCGCAGCAGCTTCATGGGCTGGATGCAGCACGGCCGCGTCGAGTCCGAAGCCCGCGAGGCCGGCGGCACACCCGACCCGGACATGGACGCCTACGTCGAGCTGTTCGAGAAGGTCCGCCAGGCCCGCGCCGCCGCCGCCGTCCGCGCAGTCGCCAACATCCGCCGGGTCGCCGACGGCGGCATCGTCACCAAGGTCGTCACCCGCCGCCTGCGCGACCCCATCACCAACCAGGTCGTCGAGGAGATCACCGAGGACCGCACGGCCCCGGACTGGCGCGCTGACGCCTGGTACCTGGAGCGCCAACACCGAGAGCACTACGGCAAGGACGCCATCGTCACGTTCATCAACGCCAGCGACCAAGGCCCGCTGCAGAACGACCCCGACGATGACGCCAGCGACCTCGCGGAACGCCTCGCAATCAGCCTGCACGCCATCACCTACCCGGAACTCGACGCGCCGCCGATCGCGGACGCGGAAATCCTCGAATAGGCAGCCCGCGACCTAAGCACCCCGGCCCCTGCATCGTGCACCTCCGCCAACGGACACACACGATGCGAGGACTCCGACATGCAGTTCGTCACCCGATCCCAGTGGGGCGCCCGCGCCTCTCGATATGACCTGGTCTACATCGCCAACACCAGAGGCGTGAAGGTCCACTACGAGGGCACCAACGTGCCGGCCTCCCTCGCACGCCCGGAGAACCACACCCAGTGCGCCGGCCGCGTCCGCGCTATCCAGGCCAGCCACCTCGCCAACTCACAGGAGGACTACTCCGACATCGCGTACAACGCGATGGTCTGCCCGCACGGCTACGTCTACGAAGGCCGCGGCGCACACAAGAAGACCGGCGCCAACGGCAATCAGGATTTGAACAAGGCGCACTACGCGGTGTGCGCCATGGTCGGCGATTCGGGCCTCACCTCTCCGACGACCGCACAGCTCAGCGGCCTGCGTGACGCCATCGAGTGGCTGCGCGCCAGCGGCGGTGCGGGCAGCGAGATCCGCGGCCACCGCGATGGCTACGCCACCGACTGCCCCGGCGGCCCGCTGTACGCCTGGGTACAGAAGGGCGCCCCGCGGCCGGGCGGCACTCCGACGCCGACCCCCACTCCGACACCTCCGCCCTTCCCTGGCCGCGACAAGTTCGGTCCCGGCGCGAACAACGCCTTCGTCACCCAGCTGGGCAAGAGGCTGGTCGCCAAGGGCTTCGGCAAGCACTACGTGCAGGGCCCGGGGGCCAAGTGGTCGGACGCGGATCGTGAGAACGTCGCGGACTTCCAGCGGTCGCGCAGTGAGCTGCGTGGTGACGCGGACGGCCTGCCCGGCCCGCTGACCTGGAAGATCCTTTTCTCCTGAGCCCCGCCCCCCACCGAAGGAAGGAACGGCATGTCAGGTGAGACCGTCATTACCGTCGTAGGGAACCTCGTTGATGACCCCGAGCTGCGGTTCACCCCGGCGGGCGCGGCGGTGGCGAAGTTCCGCATGGCATCGACTCCTCGCACGTTCGACCGGCAGTCCAACGCGTGGAAGGACGGCGACGCCCTGTTCCTGACGTGCTCGGTGTGGCGGCAGGCCGCGGAGAACGTCGCCGAGTCGCTCCAGCGCGGCATGCGCGTCATCGTGCAGGGCCGCCTCAAGCAGCGCTCCTACGAAGACCGCGAAGGCACCCGTCGCACCGTGTACGAACTCGACGTCGAAGAAGTCGGCGCGAGCCTGAAGAACGCCACCGCCAAGGTCACTAAGGCCAGCAGGCAGCCCTCAGTCCCCGCCCCGGCCGCGGGCCTGGTCGCCGACGACCAGTGGGCCACCGAACCGCCCTTCTGAACACCTCCGACGACAGACGCGCCGCGCAGGGTCTCCCCTGCGCGGCGCGTCCCGCTATGCGGCCGGTGCGATCCAAGCTTGCGGCAGGACCAGCAACTCCCCGCCGTCCTCCTGGTCCTCACCGTCATCAGCCGCTCCGCCCGCGGGCGGCTGCTCTCCCGCGTCGGGTGTCTCTCCAACCGGGGCGCCGCCGTCCACGGCGGGGGGCAGCGGCTCAGCGGGGTCCGGCTCCTGGGGCGGCGCCGGCGGTTCGGTGACCTGCGGCGACGGGTCAATGGGAGCCGTCACCGGCTCCTCCGGTTCAACCGGCTTCGTCGGCTGTTCAGGCTTCGGATCCTCCGGCTTGGGGGCCGGGTCCGGAAGCGGCGCAGGCTTCTCCTGGTCCGGAGGCTTTGTTTGACCGCCGTCGGTCGGCTGCGGATCAGACGTAGCGATCGGCTTCGGGGCCGTGGGTTCCGGCGGCTCGTTGGACGAGTCGACCTTCGCCGGAACCGGATCGGAGACGATCTGCACCACACCGCCGCCCCCACGCGGCACCGACCCGTTGTCCGAGCCGGGCGGCCCATCCAGCCCAGCCGCGATCGCCACAATGTCGTCGGCACCCGGTTCCGCGGGTCGCATCCCGTCGCCCACGCCCAGCACGGCGCGAGCTGCGATCTGCACGGGGCCGTCGCCGGCAGAACCCTGAGGAGCGACCAGGATCGCTTGCACGTCGGACTCGTCCAGGCCCAGCGTCCCGAGCGTGAGAGCGGCCAACCGCGGCGGCAGCGGATCCGCGAATCCCAGCGTTCTCCTCGCTGACGATGTGTTCAGCAGCTCCAGGTACTCCGCGATCCGCGCCTTATCTGTTCCCCACAGCACGTACCGGCCCGAGCGGACCATGTTCGGGTACAGCTGCTTGGACGCGTCCTGCTGGCTCCAGGTCTCGGCGTACTTGGCATCCCCGAAGATCCGCAGCACCAGGCCTTCGGACCCGTAGCTGAAGGTGAAGATCGTGCTGTCCGGACCGGTAGCGGCTTTGGTCGCCATCACCATGCCGTCGGAGTCGGTGCACTCCGCTTCGAGGTTGTCGATGGGGTTGCAGTCGATCTTCCCCGCGTCGGAGAAAGCCGTGAAGTCGCGGGCCGTGAACGGCTCGGGCCCAAGGTTCTTGTCGGCAAACGAACTGTCTCCAGCTCTCGCGGCCGGCGTGTTCGCTGCTGTCGGCGCCTCATTACTGCCGGTGTAGTGGCCCAGTGCCCAGGCGCCGACGAGGGACGGCAGCAGAGCAGCGGCGACGGCCCAGTTCTTCGCCCGGCCAGCGCCGACGCGGGCGGGGGCCGCAGGCGCCTCAAGAGAAGACGGTGGCTGATCGACCGGCGGAGCGGGCTCAGCGGGAGATGCCAGCAGCTCGTCGAAGTCCTTGAAGTCACAGTGGTCGCGCACGAGGCGCTCGACCTGCTCGATCGGCAGGTCTGGCATGGCGGCGCTGACCTGTCGCACGGCCGAGTAAAAGCTCTGCGGGCTCAGGAACAGGTGACGTTCGCCGTCGAGGGTGACCACGCCCACATCGGTGAGCGCAACATCGTCGCCGTTCTCGTCCGGGTCCAGAACGTGGATCTTGATGGGCGGCAGGGAACCAGTCACGACCGCTTCCCCTCGGTCGGGCCGCCGGATATGGCGCTGGTCAACTCAGCCGATCTCTTTCTTCACTGCCCTGGAGAATGCGCGCGATACGGGCCCGCGTCGCCTCGGCCCGCTCGGGGGTGATGGCTTCGATGTCGCTGAGGACGAGCTGGCCGCCCCCGGGCAGGTCAATCTCCTGGCGGTGGATCTCGGGCTCCTCCAGGCCATCGTCCGTGCCGGCATCGTCCCGAGCCTCCGGCGGATTCTGGGCATGCGCATACGCACGAAGCATGGCTTCCTTGGCGGCCCGAACCCGCGCGGGATCGCGTCGCTCGTCGGGCTGCAGCGTGCCGGCAGCGGCCAGCATCCGCTGGGTCTCCTCATCGTGAGGAATAGGCCCGCCGTCCAACGCCCTCTCCAGGCGATCGCTCTGGTCAGCGCGTCGCGACATGCGCCCTAGCCTCTCGTGTTTCAACCCGTGTACCAACAACTTTGCCTCTGCCCACTGCCGCGGTCAGTAGCTCCTCAACCACCTGAGAGGAGGATTCCCCGGTCGGCATGACCTCGGCGAGCTTACGCAGCGACCGTACCGTCAATGTACGCACAGCTCCGTCCGTCTTCCCCATGATCTCCGCGGTACGCCCGGAGCTCTCCCCCTCGAAGAACCGCAGGACCAGGACCTGGCGCTGCTCAGGCCGCAGCTTGTGCAGGTGCGTCGCGACAGCTTCAGCCAGCGCACGCCTCTCCGCGTACTCCTCGGGCCCCTGCCCAACACGAGGCCGGTCGAGCTCAAGGTGATCGGCGTACAGAACCTCGGAGGGGCGACGCTGCACTGCCCGCAGGTAGTCGAGGGCAGTGTTCTTAGTGATCGTGCGCAGCCAGGCATGGAAGTTCGATCCGGCTCGGTACTTACCGACGTTCTGGGCGACCTTCAGCCACACTTCCTGGCTCAGGTCTTCCGCAACGTGAGCATCCCGAACGTAGAAGCGGACCCAGTTGTAGACGGTGCCCGTCAGCTCGTCGTACAACGCCGCGATGGCGTCGGCCCCGTCCGCGCCGCCTGCTGCGGCGCGTTTCACCAGGGCTTCCAGAATATCGTTCACGCGCGATGTCCCCCCAAGAGCCAGTGCTGCGCTGATCCACTGCGCCGCCCCCCGGGACCGCCTCTACCGCTCCTTCACAGGAGGAGGACGATCTTCCGATTCGGCGCCGAGCCAGCATAACCGGCGATCTTCGACCCAAGTAGAACGAGTGCACGAATTTTCGCGACGCGAGCCGTGCTATACGGTGCGAGTGGCCGTCGGGAGAGCAACCCGATGCCGCCAAGACCCGAAGCGAAAGGATCCACCCCCATGAGTGCGACCGACCGGGCGCTGATGCTCCTGCCGTTCGAGGAGTGGATCTCCCTCGACGATGTCGCCGCCCAGCACATCAGCGTCGACGCCCAGGCCGCCACTCTCCTCGTGCGCGAGGGACGCCGCCGCGGCGTCCTGCGCACCCGCGGTAAAGGCCCGACCCAAGAGGTCATTCGCATCTACCCCAACCCGCGCCGGCACCCAGCGAGCCCGCAGACGTAGCAGTCAGCCGTCCACACCATCCGGCCGCGCACCGATCGCCGGGCCACCCCACTCCCTGAGCCGCCAGCCCAGTCGACGCCCTTGGTCGCCGCCAAGACAGCGTCGCGACGCTGGACTCCCCCTGGGTGTAACAGATTTCGGTGACGCACGTACTTACCGGTGCCGGTCTGAACGAAACCGGCTCCGTCCGGCCGTAACGGTCCGTCCGGGTGCGCCTTCGAGTGGATAAGGACAACCATGCCCCGCGGTGGTTCCAACGTGTTGCTGAGTTTCGAGACGATCGCCGAGCGGATGGAAATCCCCAAACGCACCGTGGTCGACAACTACAGAATATGGTCCATCCCCGTCGTACGCGTCAGCGACCGCATTCTTCGCGTCCGGGAGCGCGATTTCGAAGCATGGCTCGATGCACGTACGGAGTGATTCCGACCTCCCGAGCGGACGCTATTGCTGCAAATAGAAGGTCTCGCCGACCGGCCTGCCCCCCGCCCCACGGCTTGACGAGCCATGGATGCACCTACGTACAGTCCAACTCCCCTGGCCAGGGAGTCACCTGAGTTTCGACGAGATCGCGAGAGGCATCCCGTGGCACGCAAGCCCACTGTCTACAAGCGGTGCGACTGCCCCGACCAGAACAGGCCAAAAAAGGGTGGATGTAGCCATAGCTGGGCTTACAACCTCACCAACGGTGAGGGCAAACGCACGCGAGCCTCGATTCTTGATTCAGCCGGCCTGACTCAAGCCCAAGCCCAGGCCGTTCTGGACGGAATGACTCCCGGCATGGCCCCAGAGCCTGTCGAAGCGAACCTCACCTTCAGGCAGTGGGCGGCTGACTGGCTCAGCAGGCGCCGCGCAAAGGAGACCAGCCTGGAGCAGTACGAGATAGCCATTCGCCTGCACCTCAACCCGCGATGGGGCACACAGCGCCTGAAGACCATCAAGAAGGCCCAGGTCGAATCCTGGATCCAAGAGATGGAGGCCCGCGAAAGCATCGCCAACTCCACGGCCGAGGGCCACTGGAAGGTCTTCCAGATGATCATCAAGGACGCCCTCCAGAACGGAAAGATCACCGCCAATCCGACATACGAGGTCGACGGACCCTATGTGGGCGAATCCACCGCGTACGTCTTCACCCCGGACGAGTGCTGGGCGATCCACGACGAGCTCCCGGCGCCCTACCGCCTCATCCCCATGATCGGTTTCGGCTGCGGCACACGGCAGGCAGAGGCGTTCGCTGTGTGCAACGACGTCATCGACTGGAACCGAAGCCTGCTCACCGTGCGCCGACAGCTCCTCAAGACCAAGGAGACCGGCTACAAGCGCCTCCTGGTGAACCGTCTGAAGACGAGCCCACGCCTCAACTCGAAGGACGTGCCCACACCCGCCTACCTCCTGGAAGCCGTGGCGGAGCACATAGAGCGCTTCCAACCCAGGGAGACAGAGGTCGTCTTGTGGGAACACAGGAAGAAGATCGCCGACTGCAACCGCGGCTCGGCACGAGCGCTCTTCTGGACGCCGCGGGGCAACCTCATGTGCCGCAACTACTTCAACGAGGACTTGTGGAAACCCGCGCTGCGGAAGCTGGGCATCAAGGATGAAACCGGGAACCTTCCGACCTTCCACGACCTCCGGCACACCTTCATCTCCACGTGTCTCCAGAACGGGATCCCCGAGCACACGGTGGCCGCTTGGGTCGGCGACTCCGTCGACGAGCTACGGCGCACCTACAGCCATCTCCTGAAGGACCACGCCGAGACGCACGGCGCAGTGGCCGCCAGCCTGACGGCGCGGCCAAAGCTGTCCCTCGTCCCCAGTGCGGCGTGACGACCCCAACCCGCCCTAGCTGGCTCCGGCCTCGGTACCGGTGGGCTCGCGTATTCAACTGGCGCCAGTTCCCTGAGGAGGTGACATCGAAGGCGCTGAGCAGGGGCTCGCCCTGCTAGTGTGCCTGCGGCAGCCACGCACGCCACTCGCTGTGCTGAACCCCGCCCGCGCCGGGTCAGCCCTTCGGCCAAGGTCTTCCGAGATCCGTGCCCTCCGTACCGGCAGAACCGCCTACGGACAGGCGCGGGTTGTCCGGGAAGGCACACGATGCCCAAGCGTCCCACCGCCGCCCAGCGGGCCCGCGAGGTCCAGCAAGCTACCGGCGTGAACTACACCACCGCGCTGCGAGGCCCGCATCGGCGCCCGTTGCGGCCCTCCGAAGTGCTCTACGCCGCAGTGCGCGCCGCGGGTCTCGCGTGGGCGGTGAGCCGGCTGGACGACATCTTCCGGGCCGAGCGGGCGCGAGCGCCCTATCTCGCCGAGGCGGAGCGCCTGGACGGGCTGATCTACAACAACGATGGCCGCCTGTCCCGGACCGAGCGGCAGGCCATCCAGGAACAGGCCGACATTGCGTGGAGGCTGGCGGGCGCCTACGACGACGACCCGTGGGACGAGGCACGGGAAGTGCTGTGGGTGGCGGGAACGGCTCTCGCGCGCGCCGGCAGTCTCCCCGACGGCCGTCGACTGGCGGAAGCGGCCGCCGAAGTGCTCGGCCAGGACGACCCCGAGGTGCTCTCCGATTGGGTGCGCTGCCCGGGACGTTTGTCTCAGCCGGGGTGTTCTTTCGTTGGCTGCGAGTGCGAGGCCATGGACACGAACCTGACGGGCCCGGACACCACATGGGCGCAAGAGGCCCGGGCAGCGGTGCGGGCCCTGGCCAGGGCAGCCCGGGTGCCGTACACGGGCAACGACGAACAGCGGACCGAGGCAGCTGACCTGCTGGAAGAGGCCCTGTACCACACCCGGAAGGCGGCAGGCCTCCCCGAGCCCGGCGCCGGAGACGGATCGCCCCGCCCGTGAACGTGGTCCCGGCGTGCGGCGCCCGGCAGTGTCCCCCGTACGGGCACCCAGCACGCTAGGGCCGCGCACCCGGTTGCCGGGTCCACGGCCTCGACATCGGTGCAGCCGTGCCGGGCAAGATCGCCAACAAGGGTGACCTCAGTGGGGCTGAGGCCGGCAAACGGTCCCGGCCCCGCTGCTGTTGCCGACCCCCTTGCTGCCCGTCGCCGTGCGGCGGACCCGGGGAGTTCTCTCCGTCCGGCAAGCTAACGGAGAGGTACAAGCTGTAGGGGTTGCACTGCAGACCCAGGCAGGGCGGCGGGGAGCACAATCGGCCCAGGACAGAGGCCATCTGCCTCAAACTTGGTCGCACCGTTGCCCATCTCCGGCCTCACTCGTCCTGGCTACTCTCATGGCTACGTACGTAGCCGCGTGAGCCGGTTTGAACCGGTGTGGACCGGGGTGAGGCCAAGTCCCCCGACCCACCAAAAAGGCCCCCTGACCAGCATGTTCGCTGATCAGAGAGCCTTGGGGGCGGACGAGTCGGCCTGTACGCCGGGTTCTGTCTCCGCTCCGTTGATCGGCGTGGCCGCTTCGAGCTACTGAGCCTTTTCCAACCTGCGTCAGCAGTCCGCCCGTTGGGCTGACAACAGGGTGAAGCCCCTGGTAGATGAGTTTTCGACCAAGAGAACCGTCTCCACCAGAGGCTTCGCATGCTGGTCTACCCGTCCGCGTCGACGTGTCCAGCTCCACGCTGCGCTTCCTCGCGCAAAAACTGCGGCGGCACCGCCGTGCGATCGGGTCCAGGTGGCGGCGGCTGAGCGCGGGCCGCCGAGCCCTGCTCGCACTCGCCCACCTGCGCGTGGGACACACCTACGCCCAGCTCGCTGCCGGATTCGGCGTCGGAGTCACGACCGCCTACCTCTACGTCGCCGAGGCCATCGACCTCCTGGCCGACCTCGCGCCCGCCTTGGCCGACGCCGCCCGCACCGCGTCGACGAAAGCCTTCGTCCTGCTGGACGGCACGCTGCTGCCCATCGATCGCATCGCCGCGGACCGCCCGTACTACTCCGGCTGTGAGTATGGGTGTGCCGTCCCGACGCGGGGCCTGACTCGTATTCTGGCTGGCCCTTGGTGCCTGGTGTTTGATCTGTCGGCCTCCGCCTTCGTTCAAGCCGTCCCCACCCTGCGCCCAGCCAGCTCAGAGCGATGATGGAAAAGGCTCACTGTCATCGGCTACCGATACACCTTGCTCGGAACTTCGCAGAGGCTTGCTTGAGTGGCATTTCATGGATCATGCCAGGTTATGGTGCTTTCGCCGGTTGCCCGCTTCAGGAGATTGGAGATCATGGCGAGGCGGATCATGCTCTCGGAGTGTGCGGGTTTCCTCTCGTAGTCCCGTGCCAGTCGGCGGTGCATCATGATCCAACCGAAAGTTCGTTCCACCACCCAGCGTCTCGGGACCACGGAGAGCCCTTGACCTGGGTGTTCCGCGGGACGACGTCGACATCGATGCCCAGGGCCGCTCCGCGTTCGATGGCTCGGGTCTTGTAGCCGGTGTCGACCCAGGCCTTGGTGATCGTGGGGTGGGCGACGGCGATCCGGGTGAGCAACTGCTTGCCGGCGTCGTTGTCCGAAACACTGGCTGCGGTCACTGTGACCAGCAGTAACAGGCCGAGGGTGTCGACGACGATGCTCCGCTTGCGGCCCACGGTTTTCTTCCCGACATCGATGCCCTGCGTGCTGCTGGGCACGCTGTGGGCGGTCTTGACGCTCTGGGCGTCGATGACGCAGGCGGTCGGCTCGGCAGTGCGTCCCACCTGCTCACGGGCCCTCCGACGCAGCCGGACGCCGAGGTTCTCGATCGTGCCGTCGGCGGTCCAGGTGCTGAAGTAGAAGAAGACGGTGCTGGGCGGCGGGAAGTCGTGCGGCAGGTAGCGCCAGGGGATGCCCGTGTGGTTCACGTAGAGAATCGCGTTCATGACTTCGCGCAGGTCGGTGACCTGACCGCCCAGTCCGAGCGAGGTCTTCTGCCGTTCGGCCCTCCATGCCGTCATGGTCGGTTCCATCAGGGCCCAGCAGGCATCGGTAAGGTCGCTGAGGTAGGCGCTGCGGTTCGGCTGACTGGCCATAAGTGCACTGACCCACAGTGCACTTGGCAGGGATATCGCTCGTTCGAGTGAGACCAAAGCCTCGTTCGCGGCATCCTCGAACCGGATAGGAGCTATCAGGCTAAAGGTGGTCGAACCATACAGCCGGGCGCGCTCGAACAGTCGCGACTTTCTCCTTGAAGGCCCCACCCAGGGTGATTTCGGTCAGGCTACAGATCTACCTAAATCGAGACATGGGCGGTGTGAATGTCCTCTCATATCCGAGGCGATAAACCGGGACATGACGCCCCGTCCGACCGGCGCCGCGACCGAAGGGACTCCCCCGCCCGTGACCGGCCCTGCCGCACTCAACCGCACCCTTCAACTACACCGACGACATCACCGCCGCCGACACCGAGGCCATCGACGCATTCCTCGCCCCGCGCTTGGCGGACCAGCGCGACGACCACTACGGCACACCCGGCTACAAGATGGCCTTCGCCCTGGACAGCCTCGTGCAGGACGCGGCCAACACCGCCCACTGGCAGCTGGACAAGCTGGCCAAGGACATCTTCCTCGACAGCCGTGACCGCCTGAGCTCCCGGCAGGACCTGCAACGCGCGTGGAACCGGCTATGGAGCGCGGTCTACCCGTGGAACGCCGACACCGGCTACGACACGGCGCGCTGGAACCACCTGGACTATCTGGACCCGCAGGACCGGGCCCGCCAGGAGGCGATCGCCGCACAGGCCGAAGCCGAAATGACGCCGAGACCGCAGCCACTCGGGAAGGGGGGCGTGGATGAGTGCTTCCAGGTATCGGCCCTCGATGTCGGGGTCGGGGACTTGGCGTGGACGTACGCGTCGATGGCCAGGCACACTGCGGCAGTGACCCGGCATGCCCCGCGCGCGGTCCGGAGGGCGCTGCGGGACGTTGGGGCAGGTGTGATGGCCGACTCCTTCGTTGTCTGCGGCGACGGCCGACGGGGCCGGGATTTCTCAGCGGACGGTGAGGGTGCCCTTCATGTACTGGTGGATGTTGCAGATGTAGCTGTAGTTCCCCGCTGTCGCGGGGGCTTTGAACGTTGCGGACTTGCCGCCGGCGATGGTGCCGGTGTCGAAGGCCTTGGAGTCGGTGGCCGTGGCGGTGTGCGGGGTCTTGTCCTCGTTCAGGACGGTGACCACGGTGCCCGGTGCGACGGTCAGCGAGGCCGGGTTGAACAGGAAGTCCTTGATGACGATACGTGCCGCTGCTCCGGACGCGGTGCCCGCCGGAGGTGAGGTCGGCGTGGTGGTGGAGGACGAGCCGCCGGAGCTGGAGCTGGAACAGCCCGTCACAGCGAGCAGTGCGCAGATGGCACTCGCGGCGGCCAGGCGTCCGCGACGGGGACGTACTCGGTTGGCGTTGACGTTCATCTGCGGGCCCCATCCATCGACGGCAATGACTGACATGGGATAGCGATATCAAGGAGGTAGTGCGCCCCGGACTCCGACACGCTGGGAGTCCGGGGCGCACCATGCATCATCAGACCGTCAGTAGGGTGGTGCTGGCGGCCTTGTCCACGGGCAGGAAGTCGTCCGGGACGGGGTACTGACCGAGCACGTAGTGCAGGATCGCGGCGTGCATCGCCTCGACGGGGGCGATGGTGGCCGCGGTGCTGATCCCGGCAGGGCTGATGACGTTGTAGGTCGCGAACAGGTACGTCTGTGCGGCCTGGTCCTCCAACTGCAGGGCCAGTTTGGCGACGGAGCCGACATCGGTCGCCTTGCCGAGTGCGGCGGTGACGTCGGCCTGGTTGGACAGCGGCACATTGGTGATGGCGGGCTTGCCGGCGCCGGTCAGGACCGCGTTCCAGGCTTTGGCGTGGTCGGCGTGCTGGGCCATCGCGGTGGTGACGAACGTCGCCACCGCGGGCGGTACGGTGCCGAGTTTGCCCGCCTTGGCTGCGGCCAGGGTCGCTTGGTAGGCGCCCACGGCCTGGTTCTCCAGTGCGGTGGCCAGCGCGACGACCTTCAGGTCCCCGGTGTACTGACGGCTGCCCGACGCCGCTGCGGAGGACGACGGAGACGCCGACGCGTCCGACGTCTTGTCGTTGCTGGAGCAGGCGGCCAAGGCCATCGCCGCCGCGACACCTCCGGCTCCGAGCAGGAAGCGGCGCCGCCCCAGGTTCGTTCGCTCCGCGGTCCGGATCTCTTCGGCCAGGTCGACGACGCCGGCCCGCATCGCGGGCAGCGTCTCTCGATGAGCCTCTTCCATGTCGTGGGTCAGACGGGCGAGTTGCTGCTCGCTGATCTGCAGTTCCCAGCCGTTGCGTGCAGTGCTCACTTCACGGCTCCTTCGGAGATCGGCGAGGCGTCCTTGGTCGGGTAGAAGGCGTCGGGGAACCCGACACTGCCCGCGGCGGCGGGCAGCTTGGCCACGTCCGTCGGGATGGCGATGAGGTCGGGAAGATTCCCGGCCAGCAGCGCCTGCACGGCCAGCAGCGTCGCGCGGTGCTGAGCTTCGACCGGAGCGACCGAGGCGAAGAGCTTACGCAGTTGTGCGTCGCTGACCTGGCCGACGTTCTTGGTGTAGGTCTGTGCGGCGACGTTCTCCAGCGTGATCGCCAGCGCGACCACGTCGGCCGGAGTCTTGATCGTGGGCAGAGCTTCCTTGACCACGGCCGCGTACTTCGGGTCCGGGCCGGTCTGGGCCTTGCCGCCCGCCTGGGTGGCGGCGGCGTTGAACGCCTTGGCGTGGGCCTGGTGCTGGCTGGTGGTCTTGGCGATGAACGCCGCGACGGTCTTGTTGCCGTCCTTGATGAACGGCAGCCCCGCAGCGGTCTGGTAGACGCTGATGGCGAGATTCTCCAGGGACGCCGCGGTCTGCAGCGCCATGATGTCGTCCGCGGTGGTTGCCGCCGCGGCCCGCACGGACGACAGCACTGCCGCCGCCCCCGCCACACCGGCCAGCGTCCCCGACCGCTGCCACCAGCGGCGCGACCGGGGCGCGGTGGCCTCGGTGAAGTCGTCCAACGCGCTGCCGGTGATGCGCAGTGCGTCGCTGTTGAGGTCCTCGGATTGCTCGGTGAGCTCTTCCAGCAGCCGGGTGTCGATGCGCTGTACGCCCATCACGCCCCATCTCTCTCGGCGCCCACTCCGTCGCAGGCACGTCCACAGCCCCTTCGGTGCCACGGCCCCAGCGGATTGCTCGGACCACCCGTACACCGGCGAGGTTCACCCTCCCGGGTGAACAGGGGGATCCCTGAAGGACCGGCCGAGGCGTCGGCGACGGAGGGTACAAGCGGGCCGCTGCCTCGCGTAAGCGGTACGTGCGCGAAACTCCCGTGGGCATCCGCTCCGCTCGGGTCGAGGGCATCATCACCCTCGTGTGACCTGAGGTACGGAGGAGGGAGGTGCGTCTGGCCGTCTCACCGAGCAGGGCGCCCCGGGCCAGGAACGGCCGGACATCCCCTCGGCGCAACCGCTGAAGCCCCGACTCGTCGCCGGGGCCACGCGGGGCGGCAGGACGGATTCGGGGCCGTCCTGCGCATCAACGGCAGTACTCCCCGATTGGTCCGAGCGCCCACCCGTCAGTAACCGTAGCCGTGCGCGTACTCCTTACGGTGCAGAACCCTCGTACGGGTAATGGAGCCTCGGAAGGCTTACGCGACCGCTGGGACGGTGGTGCTCTGAGGCCTCGGGGGACCGTGAGAACCGGAACAGAGGATCCCTGGCGCCGCCAGATGATCGGAGTCAGCTGTTCTACGGCTCTGACGTCCCATCGATGCCGGATGCCGTGGGCCACTTGCGACATGGTGGACTGGGCAACGTCCAGCCGCCGTAACCTCTGCCGGCAAAGGCCCCTAATGGGCGGATCCGCCGTACTCGGCGTGCTGGGTATGAACCGCGTGCTCTCGCTCTTCCGCACATGTGGGCGCCGGGAATGCTGTGCGCCGTATGCGGGCAGCGGCCTCGGCTACGATCTTCTCGAATTCGCTCCTGGTCATGAGACACAGCCCTTCTGGGGGTGCCGGTGCAGCGGCCGACCGGTTGCTCCGGCGTGAGGACCCGGACCCGGGATCAAGATCCTGTACTCGGTGCGGCCCTCCCACTAGTCATTCGTTGCCGGCTGATGACTGGATTGGTGGCCGGACATGCCGCTGGTGGCCAGCTTGCGCGGGCTCAGGTTGAGGTTGTGGGGGCGTTGCCCGCAGGCGGGGCCGGCGCGGGGGCAGTCTTGCGCCAAGGGGCGTCGGGGTCGGCGAGGGTGTCGAATCTCCAGGTCCGGCAGCAGCGTAGCCGGGCCGACGGATGCCCAACGAGCGCACCTGGCGGGGTTCCTGGGTGAGCAGGCCCCCGAGAACGCTGGAGAGCATAAAGTCGAGCCTGCACTACTGGCGAGGGCAGTACACGGCCGAGAACGGGCAGCAGATCGAGGACGACCCGCAAAGCTGTTCACCGAGGCGGTGCTGCACGGGCTGCGCGCCCGGCTGTGCGACGACGTCGACGCGCTGGACAGCTACCTGACGCCCGACGTGGCGCAGCTGGCGCGGAAGGTCGCCGGGGTGCTGGAGGAACCACAGCCGGCACCCGCGTAACACCGCGGTCGCGCATCGGCTGGACAGCGCGACTTCAGTTCAGCCGGGCCCCGGGTTCCCAGAGCCGGCCCCTGGGGCCTGCGGCGCTGTCCGCTCCCAGAGATCCGCCGCCAGGTCAGCCTCACGCCACGCGCTCACTGCTCTGAGCCAGCTGCCCGTGGCTTCGACAGACCAGCGTGGTGCAGTGGACTTTCACCCCCCAACCCCTGCACCACGCTGGCCGGCCGGCAGCCTCGACGCCTCCGCCGCCCGGGACTGTTGGACCAGTCGGTCGTCGGGGGCCGTGGAAGATCAGCCTTCCGCCCGGGGTAGTGGTGGTGTCGGTTCTCGTGGAGAAGCCGACGCTGCGGGCGCGCAGGTCGGCGACCATGGCAGGTCCTTCAGCGAACGGGACAACCGGTCCAGGGAGGGCACCGCGAGGGTGTCGCCTCGGCCATGAACGCCAGGCACGCCTTCAGCTCGGGGCGCTGATCGTTGTTGCTGGACTTCTTGTCCGCGAAGACGCGCCGGCAGCCCGGGGACCCGTTCAGCGCGTCGAGCTGTCGGTCGATCTTCTGTGATCCGGTGCTGACCCTCGCGTACCCGATGCGGATGTCAGTCGGCACGCGCGGCCACGCGGCGAGGAGATCGTCGTCGGCGCCGCCCAGGGCATCGGTCAGGGTGTCCAGGTCGGTCCTGCCATCACCCTGCCGGGATGGCCGCGCGGCATTTAGCGCGGCCATTTCTCGGGCCGTGGCGTGGGCATCCAGGGCGTCGGCGGCGGTGGGGTAGGAGGGCATCAGCGTGCTGATGCCGGTGAGGTCGAGCATCCGGGCAAGCCGGTTGGGGACGGCGGCCAGGGAGAGGGAGCCGCCGGCGTCTTTCGCGCAGCGCATGATGCCGCCGATGAGGCCGCTGAAACCGGAGGAGTCGCAGAAGGTCACCGCTGTCAGGTCCAGGATCAGGCGGGGGTGGCCCTGGGCGATGAGGTTCAGCGCTCCCGTGCGCAGAGCGGGGGCGTTATGCAGGTCGATCTCGCCGGCGACGCGGACCAGGGCGAGGGGGCCCTCGGCGTCCGTCGTATCTCACCTGGGACCCCCGTGCTAATCGCTGGGCGCAGACCCACCTCATCGGTCTCGCCCTGCTGCTGGCCTCCCTGACTTAGAGCGCGTCTGAGATCTGCCGTGTCGGCTGTACGGGTGACTCGTTGAGTGGTGTGTGAGTGCTGCGCGGGACGGTTACCCGTCCGATCTGACTGATGAACAGTGGGCTTTGATCGAGGAGTTGCTTCCGCCGCCGCGTGTCAGCTCGAAGGGTGGGCGGAGGGAGAAGCATCCGCGGCGTCGGATCGTGGATGCGATCGTGTATCTGGCCAGGACCGGCTGCCAGTGACGGTACCTGCCTAAGGACTTCCCACCCTGACCGACGGTGTACTGGTACTTCACGCAGGCAAAAAGACCAAGGGCCGCAAGCGGTTCATCGTCACCGACACCCTCGGACTGCTCCTGGCCGTCCACGTCGTCGCAGCCAGTGTCCAAGACCGCGACGGCGGCAAGCGGCCATTGCTGTGGACCCGTCTGGATCACCCCACCGTGCAGAAGATCTGGGCTGATCAAGGCTTCGCCGGCCGCCTGGTGGTCTGGGCCGTCGACACCCTCAAACGCGACCTGGACATCGTCCGCAAACAACCCGACCAGCGCGGCTTCCAGGTCCAACCCAAACGCTGGGCGGTCGAGCGCACCTTCGCCTGGATCACCATGCGACGACGTCTCGCCTGCGACTACGAACGCAAACCCGCCCACTCACAAACCATGATCCGCTGGGCCATGACCGACGTGATACTCCGCCGACTCACCCGCGGCGGACCGGCGACTCGCTCCGGACCAAGACCCCTTCGCCAAGCCCGCTGAAACGATCCCAGACACGCTCTGAGCGCTTACGCAAAGCGAACCGGCACGACCCACACCTGCACCGCCAGACGGGACAGGCGATGCTCCTACGGCAGTACGTCTTGGGGAGAATTTGGGGAGTGCGAGCGCCTCTGGGGAGCGCGTGGGGAGTATCAAGAGACGAAAATATGTGGTTGCGGGCCCGTCCGGCTGGGTCTACCTCGCCTGCAGTGAACGACGCCTGCGGCCCGGCACGGGGCCTCGCAGCCGTCCCAGCACGATCCCAGCACGGTAGAGATGATCAGGGGTGATGACAGGTGTCGAAGGGTGAGTTATCCCAGCACCATCCCAGCACGGGAAAAACCAGGGGCCCGGCTTCGGAAAAACCAGACCCCTCTTGACCTGAACGTTTGCCAGGTCATCGTCGCAATGCTAAGAAGCCCGATTCAGCGCCCCTGGAGGGCCTTGACGTTGTTCCCGAAGGTCCATCCCTTCGAGCCGTCCCAGTTGATGGACCAGGTCATGAGCCCCTTGAGGCCGCCGCTGTACTTGTTCCAGGCCTGGGACACCAGGTTCGGTGCCATGTACCCGCCTCCGGCGCCCGGTTGGGCGGGCAGTCCCGGGACCTGCTTGTCGTAGGGGACCTTGATGGTGGTGCCCTGGACGACGAGTCCCTTGTTCAGACAGTCGGTCTGCGCGGTGAACCCCGCGACGGTGCCGGCGGAGTAGGAGTCGCCGGAGCACCCGTACATGCTGCCGTTGTAGTACTGCATGTTCAGCCACCACAGCCGGCCGTTGTCCGCGTACTTCTTGACGATGGGCAGGTACGCGCCCCAGATCGAGCCGTAGGCCACGCTGCCGCCGGTGACGTAGGCGGTCTCGGGCGCCATGGTCAGACCGAAGTTCGAGGGCATCTGGGCGAGGACGCCGTCGATGATGCGCACGAGGTTGGCCTGCGAGGCGGACAGCTTGGTGATGGTGCCGCTGCCGATGAGACCGGTCTCGATGTCGATGTCGATGCCGTCGAAGTTGTACGCCTTGAGGATCGGCACCACGGTCGCGATGAACCGGTCCGCGACAGCGGTGGAGTTGAGGTCGATCCCTGCCGCCGCACCGCCGATGGACATCAGAATCGTCTGACCGGCAGCCTTGGCCTGGCACATCTCGGCCGGGGTCGGCACCTTCACGGTCGAGTCCATCCCGTCCTGCCACAGGACGGTGCCGTCCGAGTGGATGACGGGGAACGCCGCGTTGATGACGTTGTAGCCGTGATCATGGATGCGGGCGTCGGTGATCGGGATCCAGCCGAGCGGGGGGTGCACACCGTTCGCGGCGCCGTCCCAGTTCTCCCAGTACCCCTGGAGTACCTTGCCCGCCGGCTTCGACTTGACCGCGCACACGGTGGCCTGGGGTGCGGCGCTCGGCGCCGCGGCGACGAGCATCTGGACGGCGAAGGCCGTCGCCAGGCCGACTCCCAGCAGACGTGATGTCCGACCGATCATGTTTCGCTCCGTCTCTCCATGAACACCATCACCGGGTCCACATGGCGTCCACGGGCGCAGGACAGTGGGTGAGTTGGCAGAAGGCACAGGACTCGTCGCGAGCGTCGCCCACGGTAGATTGGTCCAGACCTACCGTCAATAGGTCTGGACCAACTTCAGGCGGCTACCTGATCCTTGAGTGCCGCTACCCCACGTCAGACCCGCAGCACCCGGACGCCGCACTCGACGATGGCCTGCTCCCGCGCTTCGTCGAGGCTGTCGTCGGTGACGAGATCGTCGATGTCGGCGAGCGGGCAGATCTCCGCGAAGGTCACCCGGCCGATCTTGGTGCTGTCCGCGACGACCACGGAGCGTGCACTGTTGCGCAGGAAGGCCCGGTCGGTGTGGGCCTCCATCTCGTCGTGCGTGGTGCAGCCCTCGCTCGCGGTCAGGCCGTCCACCCCAATGAAGGCGATGTCCAGGTTGTACTGGGCGAGCATCCGCTCGGCCGCCGGTCCGACCAGTTCGTAGCTGGCCGTCCGGGCGTTCCCGCCGACGACCACGAGACGGATCTCGGACCGGGCGATCAGGTCGGCGGCGATGTTGACCGCGTTGGTGACGACGGTGATACCGCTGCGGTCGGCCAGCGCCCGGGCGATCTCGGTGACCGTGGTGCCCCCGGTCATCCCCACCACCGCTCCGTCCGGAACCAGACGGGCCGCGGCGAGCGCGATCCGCCGCTTCTCGTCCTGCTGGCGTCCCGCCCGGTGGCGCAGCGGCAGTTCCAGATTGAACGTGCCGGTCACCGCGCCACCGCGGGTGCGGTGCAGGAGCCCCTGCTCGTGCAGCGTCTGCAGATCGCGCCGGACCGTCGCCCCTGACACTCCGAGCAGCTCGGTGAGCACATGGACGTCGGCACTGCCCTCCTTGGAAACGTGATCAAGGATCCGGGCGATTCTGTCAACTTTGAGCATGGGGGGAGTCTAGCTCCAGGTCAGAGCAGTGAGGTGAGCATTCCCGCCGCCGGCGGGACAGTCGGGAGAGCACACGACAGAAGGGGTCCGCGGCGTTGGACATCGCCGCGGACCCCGTGGGCCGGACCGGTCGCCGTCAGGTCAGGCGGCGGGTGGAGCGTTGAAGGGAGCCGCCCAGGTCTGGTTGGTCTGGAGCGAGCCGGGTGCGGTTCCGCAGGTGTACAGGTCAACGGGCGTGCCGCTCGTGGTCGTCGCCCCGCCGTAGCTGTCGAGGCACTTGGTGGTGCCACTGAGCTTGAGGTTTCCGTCCCGGTTGTACGTCCAGGTCTGGTAGCCGGCGGCGGACCCGCACGGGGCGACGCCCGCCCACTGACCGGACTTCCCGTTGATCGCCCCGGTGGTCGTACCGCTCTGTGCGGTCAGACAGAGGTTCGTGGTGCCGGACTGCAGCAGCTGGACCGTGCCGTCGGAGTTGCGCCGCCACTGCTGGTTGGAGCCACCGGTGCAGGGATAGAGGTCGACCGGGTTGTTGGTGGCGGTGCCGGAGCGGTAGTTGTCGAGGCACAGCGACGCTTTGCCCCAGTTGTCGCGTGAAGCGGTGATCTGTCCGCTCGGGGTGAAGCTGCCGCAGCCGGCGTGCGGAGTGATCTTGAGCATCGCGTTGTCGTGCGCGCCGAGCGTGAGCGGCACCGACCCGGTCGACGTGCTGCTGCTGTGTGCCCACAGGTCGCGGACGTCGTAGCCGCAGCCCGCGGCGCTGAAGCCGAGACCGGCGAGGGAGAGCGAGTAGTTGGTGGCCGCGGAGCCCTTGTTGAGCACGACGACGGCCTTGCTGCCGTCGGCGAGGGGCTTGAGGACGACGTCGACACCGGTCGTGGCGGCCGGGGAGCCGTCCGCGTCGGCCCCACCGCCGGAGACGCGGTAGCCGCCGGCGCCCAGCGGGTCCTGGTCCACCGCGATCACTTCGGAGTTGCCCAGGATCGCGACGGACGCGTTCAGGTGCACCGCTTCCGCCGGGTGGGCGGCGATGTACGACGGCTGGAACTTACGGGCATCGGTGCTGATCACCAGGGGTGCGGCCAGTGCGGAGAACAGTGCCATCTGACTGCGTTCCTCGGCGGTGGTCATACCGTTGTCGCCGATCAGCAGCATGTCGGCGTCGTTCCAGTTGCCCGGCCCCTGGTAGCGGCTGAGCTCCAGGGTGTTGTCGAAGCTCTGGTACGCGCCGAAGTTGTAGCCGGCCAGCGGCACGTTCCACGGATTCTTGCCGTCGCCGTAGTTCCAGATGTCCGGGCCCACCCGCCAGAGCTGGCCGAGCCCGCGCACCCAGTTCATCGCGGCGAACTTCGTGGAGCCGTTGCCGTAGCCGGCCGGGGCGGAGATGTTGAACGTGATGTTGGGCGTGATGTTGGGCGTGGCACCGCTGCCGGCCGCGGAGGTGACCGCGGTCCGCAGGTCGTTGGACATGCGGGTGTCGAGCGTCTGCACCGGCTCCTCGTCGCCGCAGTTGTCGTACTTGAGCTGGTCGACGCCCCACGAGACGAAGGAGTCGGCGTCCTTCTGCTCGTAGTACTCGCTGCCGTTGGGCAGGTTGGGTGCGGTCGGCGTGGCGGTGCTGCAGGTGTGGGTGCCGGAGGTCTCGTAGATGCCGAACTTCGCGCCAAGGCTGTGCAGGTAGTCGCCGTAGGCCGTCAGTTCGTAGTCGAAGCCGGGCTGCTTCGCGGGGTTGCGGACGTCGGTGGCGCCGCCCCAGTTGAGCCCGCCGTGCAGATAGCCGGAGCTGTTGCGGTACATCCAGCAGTCGTCGACGGTGATCGTCCGATAGCCCTTGGCGATCAGACCGGTGTCGGCCAGCCCTTTGGCGTTGTCCTTCATGTACTGCTGGAAGGAGTAGTCCAGCCGGTTGGAGCCGTCCAGCGGCGCCTGGGGCGCGCACGTCGAACGGGACCAGTTGTTGAAGCCCATCGGCGGGAGGGCGGCGATGGGCGTGCTGGGCGTCGCCGCGGACGAGTAGTTCGCCGCCGGCTGGCTCACGCCGTCGTTCGCGGCGGCCGGGCCGGTGCCCAGGAGACAGCCGGCGGGTATCAGGGCGGCGCTCAGGACCACGGTGAGCGGTCTGCGGAGTCTGGTTGCCACGGTGGGTGGCTCCTTCGGGGTGGGGGGTCGCCGTACGGCACGGGGGCGGGGCGCTACGAGCGATTGACATAATCTGCTCAGACTCGCTGGCGAGTCAACAACTGTGCGCATGCAAATCAGGCCCACCGTGCAAGCCGCAGACACCGGCGACTACCGGCTTCACGCCGCCCAACCTGGCCAGTAAGCGCTCTCCACCTGCCGATTCGCAACATTCGAGTAACGGCGGCTGGACCTGGGCGCCCAGCTCGTGAATACTCCGCGAGACCAGCAGAGTCGCTCATATTTGCTCGAACAAGGCATGATTGAATCAGTTTCGATCATCCCTCCCCCGAGTGCCGTCGTCACCAACTCTGAAGGAAGCGTCGTATGCCCAGCGCCACCCCCTCCCGTACCTCCGTCGAGATAGCCACCCAGCCCGCCTGCTGGCGGCAGGCGGCCCGATCGCTCCCGGCCCATGCCGCCGCACTCCCCCGCCGGGGCGAGCGCGTGGCGGTCGTCGGCTGCGGCACCTCCTGGTTCATGGCGCAGTCCTACGCGGAACTGCGCGAGAGCGGTGGCCACGGCGAGACCGACGCCTTCGCCGCCTCGGAATTCCCGGCCGGACGCCGCTACGACCGGATCCTCGCGATCACCCGTTCCGGCACCACGACCGAGGTGCTGGACCTGCTCGGCCGGGCGCGCGCCGCGGGCGTGCCCACGACCGCGATCACCGCAGACCCCGCGACTCCCGTGATGACCGCGGCCGACGCCCTGGTGGTCCTGGACTTCGCCGATGAGGAATCGGTCGTACAGACCCGGTTCGCCACCACCGTGCTCGCCCTGCTCCGCGCCCATCTGGAGGCCGAGGGCGCGCTGCCGCCAGGGGTGCGCTCCGTCGCCGAGGCCGCCCAGGACGCCGAGCGGGCCGTCTCCGAGGAACTGGCCGCCGAAGTGTGCGGCGCCGAGCAGTTCACCTTCCTCGGGAGTGGCTGGACCTACGGTCTGGCGCTGGAGGCGGGGCTGAAGATGCGCGAGGCCGCGGGCGCGTGGACCGAGGCGTACCCCGCCATGGAGTACCGGCACGGCCCGATCAGCATCACCGGACCCGGGCGCGTGACGTGGATGTTCGGCTCGCTGCCGCAGGGGCTCGAGGACGATGTCGCCCGGGTCGGCGGCACGCTCGTCGCCCACTCCCAGGCCCGGACCCAGGACCAGCACGGGGCCAGGGCCGGGGATCTCGACCCGCTGGCCGACCTCGTGCGCGCCCAGCGGCTGGCGGTCACCATCGCCGAGGCCCGCGGCTACGACCCGGACCGGCCGCGCAACCTCACCCGCTCCGTCGTTCTGGAGGGCCGCCATGCGTGAGGGACAGGACGCCGGCGAGTGCGTGATCGCGCTGGACGTCGGCGGCACCGGTATCAAGGGCGCGCTTCTCGACCGGGAACTGCTGCTGGCCACCGTGCGCCGGCCGACCCCCCGGGCCGCGGGACCGGAAGCGGTGGTGGACGTCATCACCGAGACGCTCCAGGCGCTCGCCCGGCAGGCCCGTGACGAGGGACTGCGGGTCCGCAGGGTCGGCGTGGTGGTCCCCGGCCACGTCGACGAGGACCTCTCGCACGCCGTCTACTCGGCCAACATCGGCTGGCGCGACCTCCCGCTCGCGAACCTTCTCGAACGCCGCACGGGGCTCCCCGTGACGCTCGGGCACGACGTCCGGGCCGGGGGGCTCGCCGAATGCGTCCTGGGGGCGGCCCGCGGCGCCCGCGATGTGCTCTTCGTGGCCATCGGCACCGGCATCGCCGCCGCCGTCATCAGCGACGGGCGGCCCGTCCGGGCCGGCGGTCACGCGGGCGAACTCGGCCATGTGGTCGTCGATCCCGACGGCGCCAAGTGCCAGTGCGGCGGCCGCGGTTGCCTGGAGACGGTGGCCTCGGCGGTCGCGATCAAGGCGGCCTTCACCGCACGGACCGGCCGTACCCTTCAGGGCGCCGACGAGGTGGCGGCGCTCGTGGCGCAGGGCGACGCCGACGCCGTGGCGGTCTGGGACCGCGCGGTCGACGCGCTCGCGTCGGCCCTGGCGACCGCGTCCTCGCTGCTCGGCCCCGAACTCGTCGTCCTCGGCGGCGGCCTCGCCCAGGCGGGCGACACCCTCCTGAAGCCGGTCCGTGCCCGGCTGGCCCAGCGGCTGACGTTCCAGCGCCGGCCGGCCGTCGTGCGGGCGGCCCTGGGCGACATGGCCGGCTGCCTGGGCGCCGGACTGTACGCGTGGCAGGCCGTGGACGCCGCGACGCGCGGCACCAGCACGGGCACGGGCACGGGAGACGGGGAGTTCGCCATGCGCGGCGCCACCGTCGGTTCCGCGGGGGTCGGGTCACGGTGATCCTGACCGTCACGCTCAACGCGGCCCTCGACGTCACGTACTTCGTCGACAGCCTCGTGCCCCGCACCTCGCACCGGGTCGACACCGTGCACGAGCGCGCCGGCGGCAAGGGCGTCAACGTCGCCCGGGTGCTCGCCACGCTGGGCTGGCCGGCGGTCGTGACCGGACTGTGCGGCGGTGACACCGGCGTCCGGCTGCGCGGTGAACTGCGGGCGGCCGGACTGCGGGACGAACTGGTGCCCGTGTCGGGCGAGTCACGGCGCACCGTGACGGTCGTCTCCCGCGAGGACGGTGACGCCACCGTCTTCAACCAGACCGGGCCGTCCGTGACGACCGGCGAGTGGGAGGCCTTCACCGCGCGGTACACACGACTCCTTCGCGACGCCGATGTGGTGGTGCTCTCCGGCAGCCTTCCGCCGGGCCTGCCCGCCGACGCGTACGCACACCTCGTCACCCTCGCCCGCGACAAGGGCGTCGCCACGGTCCTGGACACGAGCGGCCCCGCACTGCGCGCCGCGCTGGCCGCCGGCCCCGACGTGGTCAAACCCAACACCGATGAACTCGCCGCCGTCACCGGCCGTGAGGACGTCGCGGCCGCGGCTGCCGGACTGCGGGCGATGGGCGCCCGTACCGTCGTGGCCTCCCGCGGTCCCGACGGGCTGCACGCGATCACCCCGCAGGGCTCCTGGCGTGCGACGCCGCCCGAGCGGCTGACCGGCAACCCGACGGGGGCGGGCGACGCATGCGTCGCGGCGCTCGCGGCCGGGCTCGCCACCGGGGCACCGTGGCCCGCCGTCCTGTGCGAGGCCGTCGCCCTGTCGGCCGCAGCCGTCCTGCGTCCCACGGCGGGCGACTTCGACGCCGACGCCTACCGCCGTTTCCGTACCGCCGTTCCTGTGGAGGAAGTCCATGCCGCTCGCACCCACCCATGAGATCGCCGACGACGCGGCCGGAAGGGTCGCGGGCGTGGGCGCGTTCAACGTCGTCCAGTTGGAGCACGCCCAGGCCATCGTCGCGGGCGCCGAGGCGGCCGGGCGTCCGGTGATCCTGCAGATCAGCGAGAACACCGCCCGCTACCACGGTGCCCTCGAACCGATCGCCCTCGCCTCGCTGGCCATCGCGCGGGCCGCGAGCGTCCCCGTGGCCGTCCATCTCGACCACGCGGAATCGGCGGGCCTGGTGCGGGAGGCGGTGGAACTCGGCTTCACCTCCGTCATGTTCGACGGAGCCAAGCTCCCCTACGCCGACAACGTCGCCGCCACCCGGGAGATCACGGCGCACTGCCACAGCCGGAAGGTGTGGGTCGAGGCCGAGCTCGGCGAGGTCGGCGGCAAGGACGGCGCGCATGCCCCGGGCGTCCGCACCGATCCTGACGAGGCGCGGGACTTCGTCGCCGCCACCGGAGTCGACGCGCTCGCCGTGGCGGTGGGCAGCTCCCATGCGATGCACACCCGCGACGCCGTCCTCGACTTCGAGCTGATCACCCGGCTGCGCGACGCCGTCAGCGTCCCGCTCGTCCTGCACGGCTCGTCCGGAGTCGGCGACGCGGACCTCATCCGGGCGGTGGCGGCGGGCATGACGAAGGTCAATATCTCCACCCACCTCAACAAGACGTTCACCCGGGCGGTCCGGACGTACCTCGACGCCGATCCCGGTGTCTCCGACACCCGCAAGTACCTCGGCCCGGCCCGCGACGCGGTCGCGGTGGAGGTGGCACGCCTGCTGCGTGTTCTGGCCGGCGGGTCCTGAGCTCTCTCGAACCGACCGGCGGGTCCTCATCCCCCTCGGCCCCACCGGCGGATCCTGATCCGCCTCGAACCGACCGGTGGGTCCTGAGCTCCCTCGCCCGACCCGTGAAGTGATGACGCCCGCGGCCGAACATTGGCCCGCCTCGCCGGAGTTGGCGTTCAAGAGTTGAATTCTGCGCATCGTCTTGACGGCTCGCCGCTGCCACTCAACACTGCCTAAACAGATCCAGTGTCTCGGCGATCCGTAGATTGAGAGCGTTTTCAATAGCTTGAATCAAAGGCTAATTGGTCTCACGTAACTCTCATCCGCAGTTTTGAGACCACCTTCACCTTTCTTCCGCGCCGACTCGGTGTTCACTTCACGAAACCAGGCGAAAGGACCCCCCACCCATGCGCAGCACCGCCCTTCCCGGCCGCATGCGTCCGCCACCACGTCTCCACCAGCGCAGCGTCGCCTTCCTGAGTGCGCTCGTGCTCGTGCTGACCGGGCTGCTCGGCCTCAGCCAGCTCGCCGGTCCCGCCTCGGCTGCCGCGGCCGACTACACCCAGAGCGTCACGCAACTGAACGCGACGCAGGCGCAGATCTCCTTCACACCCACCACGGCCGCGCTCTACGTCGATGTGCACTACCTCGTCAACAGCGCCGGCCAGCAGAACGTCCGTATGGCCAACAGCGCGGGCACCTGGACCCAGACCGTGAGCTCACTCACCAACGGGTCGGTCCTGGAGTACTGGTTCACCTACGAGAAGAGCGGCCCGCAGTACGACACGCCCCACTTCACGTACACCCAGGGCGGTGGCGGCACCGGCTCGGTGGCCACACCGACCTTCAATCCGGCGGGCGGCAGCTACACGTCGGCCCAGAGCGTGACGCTCGCGGACGCGACCGCCGGCGCGAGCATCCACTACACCCGTGACGGCTCCACCCCCACCGCCGCGTCCACGCTGTACAGCGCGCCGATCAGTGTCACGGCCACCACCACCGTCAAGGCCATCGCCGTCAAGTCCGGCCTCACCGACTCGGCCGTAGCCAGCGCGACCTACACGATCGGCGCATCGGCCGGCTGCCCCACACAGTCGGACACGCCGAACTTCGGCCCGAACGTCCACATCTACGACCCGAGCATGGCCAGCGCCACCATCCAGGCGCAGCTCGACGCGCAGTTCGCCCAGATGAAGGACACCAACACCGCGCAGTTCAGCTCGAACCGCGTGGCACAGCTCTTCAAGCCGGGCACGTACGCCGTCAACGACAACGTCGGCTTCTACACCTCGGTGGCCGGTCTCGGGCAGAACCCGGACGACGTGACGATCAACGGTCACGTCACCGTGGACGCCTTCAACGCCTCCGACGCGGGCAACGCGACACAGAACTTCTGGCGTTCGGCCGAGAACCTGGCGATCAACCCGGTCGGCGGCAACCGCTGGGCCGTCGCCCAGGCCGCCCCGTTCCGCCGCATCGACGTCCACGGCGATCTGCAGCTCTACCCGGCCAGCTACGGCTGGGCGAGCGGCGGCTATGTCGCCGACACCAAGGTCAGCGGCCAGGCCGCGTCCATCTCGCAGCAGCAGTGGTACACCCGGGACAGCAACCTGGGCAGCTGGGCCGGCGGCGTGTGGAACATGGTCTTCTCCGGCACCACCGGCGCTCCGGCGAACACCTTCCCCAACCCGCCCGAGACGACGCTGGCCACCACCCCCGTCTCCCGTGACGTGCCGTACCTGTACGTCGACGGCACCGGCAAGTACCGGGTGTTCCTCCCGTCGCTGCGGACCAACGCCTCCGGCGCGAGCTGGGCGAACGGCAGCACTCCCGGCACCTCGCAGCCGATGAGCCAGTTCTACGTGGTCAAGGCGGGCGACACCGCCGCGACCATCAACAACGCGCTCTCGCAGGGCTGCAACCTGTTCGTCACCCCGGGCGTCTACCACCTGAACCAGACGCTCAACATCAACCGTGCCAACACCGTTGTCCTCGGCATCGGCTACCCGACCTTCGTTCCGGACAACGGCGTCGACGCGATCCAGGTCGCCGACGTGGACGGTGTCCGGCTCAAGGGCCTGCTGATCGACGCCGGCACCACCAACTCGGCGGCGCTGCTGACCGTCGGGCCGGCCGGATCGTCCGCCAACCACGCGGGCAACCCGACGACCATCCAGGACGTGTTCTTCCGGATCGGCGGCCAGATCGCCGGCAAGGCCACGACCAGCCTGATCGTCAACAGCAACAACACGATCATCGACCACATCTGGGCCTGGCGGGCCGACCACGGCAACGCCGGCACCATCGGCTGGACGACCAACACGGCGGACACCGGCGTGATCGTCAACGGTGGCAGCGTCCTGGCGACCGGACTGTTCGTCGAGCACTACCAGAAGCACGAGGTCATCTGGAACGGCCAGAACGGCAAGACGATCTTCTTCCAGAACGAGATGCCGTACGACGTGCCGAACCAGGGCGCGTGGATGAGCGCGGCGGGAGTCAACGGGTACGCCGCGTACAAGGTGGGTGCGGGTGTCACCACGCACGAGGCCTGGGGACTCGGCAGCTACTGCTACTTCAACGTCAATCCGGCGGTGAACAGCTACCACGCCTTCGAGGTGCCCAACACCCCGGGCGTGCGGTTCCATGACGCGCTGACCGTGTCACTCGGCGGCGTGGGCACCATCACCCATGTCATCAACGACACAGGGGCGTTGACCGCCTCGAACACCACTCCCAGCAACGTGGTCGCCTACCCATGACCCGGTGGCGGTGACCTCACGTGAACGCCGGCCTCGGAGCCCTTCGCGGATGCGTGAGGGGCGCCGGGGCCGCTGTCACATCAACCGACGGCGAGTCGGCCCGGACCGGAAGGAGCTGGCAGATCGTGGCCGGGAGCGCTACGATCACCGCGATGATGACTCACTCTGTTCACAGATTGGGGGACCCGTCCGCGCAAGGTGAGTGCTGATGCTCACTGAGACCGCGAACAGGGATTCCCGCCTTTCCTTCTGGCTGCGCGTGCGTGAGTTCGCCGTGCCGCCGTCCATGATCGAGACTGCGACCGCCCGCCGCCGTGCCGGGGACTGGGCAGGGGCCTGCGCTGCCGCAGGCATCGACGTCGATCTCCGTCTGCGTTCCGTGGCACGTACGCACGGCCACGCCATCGCGTCCCAACTCCGGGCCGACCTCCGCCATCTGGTGCCCGACCTGCTGCGCTGGCACATGCCGCGCATCGCTCCCAACGGGCTGCTGCGCCCGGGCCTGACCATCGCCCTGGCTCGGTACGACGACGCGGGGCGTGACGGCGCAAGGCCAGTGCACCTCGTGGCCCGGACTCCGCCGGCCTGGGCGGACGCGGGTCAGCGGATCAGCCTCGCGCTGTGGGACGGAACCCACTCCGAGGCCGGCACCGCCCGCCATCCGCATCCCCATCCCAACCGGCGGTTCCGCCTCGATCTGCACCGCCACCTGTGGGACGCGCGCAGGACCGGTGAACTGCGGATCCGGTCCGGGGCCGATCGGTGGACCGCCGACGGCCACCCCGCGCCCGAACACGCTGTGATGGACGCGGAGTTGACCGGTGCTGAGCAGCCGGGGACTCAGCTCCTGGGGAGCGAGCTGCTGTCGGTAGTACCACCGGGGCGCCACTGCGCTGTTGACCGGTGGGCTGCCGAGGCCGGCATCCTGCTCCACGCCGAGCGGCGGCCCACCGGTCCCGTCGCCGTGCGGTTCGGGGCCCGGCATCGGCTGGTCCTGGACCTCGTCGCCGACAGGGACGGAGGCGGGCCACCCACGCTGCGGATCGCGGCGGCGACCATGGATGGCGGGGATCCCGCGCTGCCGGTCCTGCCCGACGCGGCGGCCTGGGTGCCACCCGACCTGGAACTGATCCGCACCGGTTCGATCCACGTCGACCGGCTGCATCCGCTGGTCGCCTCGGCGCTGGTACCGGATCATGCGCCGGCCGGTCCGTCCCCGTCTCCGCACCGGCCAGGACAGCCGCGCCTCGTGCAGTGCCGGGGAGCTCAGCACCGGATCGCCCTGGTCGACGGGGTACTGGCCCCACTGGACCACGACCCGGCAGAGATCCGGCGGGAGGAACTGCTGGTCGCTCTGACCGGCACTCCGCTTCCCTGTCTGCAGGCCATCGATGCGGCGCACCGCCGTCCTGACTGCCTCACCGGAGTCCGCGAACGCCTGGACCACGGCGACACCGCCGGTGCGCTGGCCGTCGTCGAGGGCCTGTTGGGCCCCGACGCGCTGCTACGCGCCGGTGCGCTGCGCGACGAACTGGAGACGGCGGCGCAGCGGCGGATCACCTACGGGCTGTACCGGTCGGGGTTGATCGGCCCCGGATCCGGCCGCATCCCCCCGAATTCCCCGGATCGTCTGCGTCCCCGCGACAGCCGCTCCCACCCGCGCCACATGACGCTCCGCTGACCTCGGGGATCGCCCTCCCCTGCCCCCCGCTCGACCCCTCACGAACCCAAAGGTGATCAAACATGCCCACATGCACTCCGTTCGCTGCCCCCGACACCCTTTCCGACCCGGTTCGCGCCCCCCAACTCGATGTCGCCGGCGACCTGCTGACGTTGCTGCGCGACGCGACGACCGAACCGCGCCCCGACAACCAACTGGAGGCCCTGACCCTTGCTGTCGCCGCCGACCTGCCCGTCCTCCTGTGGGGCGAGCCGGGTATCGGCAAGACCGCGGCTCTCACGCAGCTCGCCGCGGCTCTGGACCTGCCACTGACCACGGTGATCGCCAGCGTGCACGAGCCGTCGGACTTCTCCGGCCTGCCGGTCATCGGAGACGATCCCGCGGAGCAGGGGGTCCCGATGGCCCCGCCGGACTGGGCCGTGCGGCTGGTACGGGCCGGTCGGGGGCTGCTGTTCCTGGACGAACTGTCCACCGCGCCGCCGGCCGTCCAGGCCGCGCTGCTCCGCCTGGTGCTGGAGCGGCGGATCGGCTCCCTGCAACTGCCTCCCGGGGTCCGGATCGTGGCCGCCGCCAATCCGCGCTCCTCGGCCGCCGACGGCTGGGAGCTGAGCCCGCCGCTGGCCAACCGTTTCGTCCACCTTCAGTGGACGCACGACCACGAGGTCGTGGTGCGCGGCCTGGGCGGGACCTGGCCCCGGGCGACCCTGCCGCTGCTCGACCCGGACAGGCTGCCGGAGGCGGTGGACTTCGCCCGTCGCGCGGTGTGCGGGCTGCTGTCCGTCCGCCCCGCGCTCGTGCACCGGCTGCCCAGCAGTGAGACGCGCCGCGGCGGTGCCTGGCCGTCTCCCCGGAGCTGGGAGATGACGCTGTGCCTCATCGCCTTCGCGACCGCGGCCGGCTCCTCCCGGGAGGTGCTCTCCCTGCTGGTCAGAGGCACCGTGGGAGACGGTCCGGGGCTGGAGCTGCTGGCGAGCCTGGACCGGATGGACCTCCCGGACCCCGAGACGCTGCTCGCCGACCCCGCGAGTGCCGTGCTGCCCGAGCGGGGGGATCTGCGTCAGGCCGTGCTCGACGGTGTGGTGGACGCGGTCCGCAAGCGTCCCGAGAAGTCCCGCTGGAACGCGGCATGGGAGCTCCTGGCCCGGGCGGTGGAGACCGGGGCCCCGGACCTGGTGGTCGTCCCCGCGACCACCCTCGCGTCGCTGCGCCGCGCGGACTGGGACGTTCCGGCGTCGATCGAGGGGCTCGCCGGAGCGGTGACCATGTCCCGGCGGGCGGACCAGGCGGCGGCCCGGGCCTCGGTCACCACGAAGGCAGGCCGATGATCCCGGACACAGCGGGGACCCTGGACCTCGACAAGCTCTTCACGGCCCGGCTGCACGCCGCCCGGGCTCGGCCGTACCTGGCGACCGCCCTGTTCGCCCTGCACCCCGTCGAGTCGCAACGGGTACCGACCATGGCCGTCGACCGGCACTGGCGGTGCTACGTCTCGCCGGGATTCGTGGACCGGACGCCGGTGGAGGAGCTGGCAGGGGTATGGGTGCACGAGGTCTCGCACCTCCTGCGCGACCACCACGGGCGCAGCGACCGGGTCGCGCGGGAACAGGGACTCACCGGCCCGGGGGAACGGCTGCGGATGAACATCGCCGCGGACTGCGAGATCAACGACGACGCGTTCGGTGACGGACTGGTCCGGCCCGAAGGTGCTGTCGAACCGGTCTCCTTGGGGCTGCCGGAAGGCAAGCTCATGGAGGACTATCTGCCCCGGTTCAGCCTCGGGCCGCTCACCCTGGCCGCGGCCTGGCTGGACTGCGGCAGTGGCGCCGACGGGCTGGACCGGGAGTGGGACCTGGGACCGGACGGCGCGCACGGACTCAGCGAGCAGGAGCGGGACGCGGTCCGGTTCCGGGTGGCGGAGGGCATCAACGGCCGTCCGGGGAACGCCCCGCAGGGGTGGAAACGGTGGGCGGAGGAGGTGTTCCACCCGCCGCAGCCGTGGCGGGAGTTGCTGGGCGCGGCGGTCCGCTCGGCCGCCTCCAGTTCCGGCGCGGGCGAGGACTACAGCTACGGCCGGCCGTCGCGGCGCTCGGCCGGGGTGCCCGGCACCGTGCTGCCGAGCCTCCGGCGCAGACCGCCCCGGGTCGCCGTGGTCATCGACACGTCCGGGTCGGTCAGTGACGCCGAGCTGGGCAGCGCGCTCCTCGAGGTCGCCGCCATCTCCCGTGCCGTGGGCGGCCGTCGTGACCTGATCACCGTGGTGCTGTGCGACGCGGCGGCCCGCATCGTGCACCCGCTGTGCCAGGGCGAGGGAATCCCGCTGATGGGCGGCGGGGGGACGGATCTGCGCTCGGGCTTCGCCAAGGCGCTCCGGGCGCAGTCCCGGCCGGACGTCATCGTGGTCCTGACCGACGGGCAGACGCCCTGGCCGAGCTCACGGCCGCCGTGCCGGACGGTGGTGGGTCTGTTCCCCCGGCAGCGTTCAGCCCGGTCCTGGGCCCGGCAGGACGATCCCGACTACGTACCGGACTCTCCGCCCGACTGGGCACGCGTGGTGAACATCGGGGCCGCGTGACGTCCCGGTGAGCCCCACCGCGCTCAGCTTCTGCCCGCCGCCTCCGCGCAGGCGGCGTGACCCCAGCCGCCCGCCACCTTGGCGATCAACTCGCCCTTGGCGTAGGAGCCGGAGCAGTGGCACCGTCCGGGGTACCTCGCCTCGATCGTGCCGGACGAGGCCTTGCCGGTCCGCGGCTTCGACGCGGCGGCCTTGCGACCGGAGCGAGCGCCGTCCGGGGCCTGGGTCACGGCATCCGGCACGGGGAGTTCGGCGCCGGTTCCGCTGCTCGGCTGCTGGCTGATCGCGGCGTCGCTGGCGGCCTTGTCGGCGATCGCGTTGAGCGGATCACCGTTCACCTGGTGCGCGGGAACGTACACGAACTCGACGTCGCGGCCGGTCAGCAGGGCGTCGATGCGCTGAATGATCTCCCGGTTCGCCACCGGCTTCCCGGCGGCCGTCTTCCAGCCGTTCTTCTTCCAGGCGACCAGCCACTTGGTGGCGGCGTCACGGGTATAGGTGGAGTCCAGCCGGACCTCCAGGGGCACGGCCGGATCCGTCGCGGTCAGCAGCTGCTCCAGTGCCGTCAGCTCACCGACGTTGTTCGTCGAGTGTCCCAGCGGCCCCGCCTGCCAGCGCTGCGGCCGTCCCTGGGCGTCCGCGACCACGAAGGCCCACGCCGCCGGGCCCGGGTTCCCCTTGGCGGCTCCGTCACATGCTCCGATAACGCGTTCCATCCCCTGATGATGTCAGGTGTTCCGCCACCCGCCGAGCACGGCGCATACGGCCGGCCGGGGCCCTCCCCGCCAGGGCCCCGCCGACCCGGCCCGCCCCGGAGGGACGACACGGCGTTCCGGATCCTCCCTCCCGTAGCCGGCTACTCGGTGCGCAGCGCCGTCGCGGTGCGGGTCCCGGCCGCCCATCCGGCGGGGAGAAGTGCGCCCGCGGTCGCGATGACCAGTCCGCCCAGGAGGAGCGGGACCAGCACGGGAAGGTGGTAGACCGCGAGGTCCTGCGCCGGGAACCTCGTACCGGCGGCGTCACCCATCACCGGCAGCACGTAGTCGTGCAGCGCGATGCCGATCGGGACCCCGACCACACCGGCGACGAGTCCGATCCCGGCGACCGAGGTGATGACCATCGTGATCGTCTGCCTCGGCGACATGCCGAGCGCCTTGAACACCCCGAAGTCATGGACGCGTTCGCGGGTGTCGAGGACGACCGTGTTCAGTACGCCCAGGCCCGCCACCGCGACCAGCATCAGGGTGAGCATCGCGGCCAGCGTGTCCATGGCGACCACCGTGCTGCTCGTCTGTGTGGAGTTGCGTTCGGCGGTGATGCCCAGCGGCTTCAGGGCGGTGTTGAGCGATCGCAGATAGCCCTGCGGGTCGGTACCCGGCGCGAGGTCGATGTGGAACTCGACCGACTCCGGGGCGACGACGGCGCCGAGTCCGGCCAGGGACGCGTTGTCGGTCAGGATGCTCATCCCTTCGTCCCGCAGGTCGAGGGCCTCGCCGACGATCCGTACCGGGGCGTTGCGGCCCTTGTTGGTCAGGGTGATGGTGTCCCCGACGTGGGTCCCGGTGGCGTTGAGGAAGCCGGACGGGACGACCGCCTGGCCGCGGCCGTCGAACCAGGATCCGGAGATCATCCGGTACGAGCCCCAGGACGAGGCGCCCTGGTACGAGATCACGGTCGTCCGGCCGGCGAGCCCCGCGACGCCGACCTTGGTCTCACCGGTGCTGAAATATCGCCGGGTCCCCGATTGCGCGCCGATCTTCGCGGCGATCGCGGCGGGATCGGCCAGGGCCGGAGGCCCGTTCCCGGCCCTGGCCGGTCCCGCGTCCCCTCCGGCGTCGTCGGGGGGCGCTCCCATGGTCCGGACGAGGACGTCGCCGGCCGTTCGCTGGTTGAGGCCGCTCTCGATGCCGTTGAGCGACAGGGCGAGCCCGACGCCGAAAGTGACTCCGACCGTTCCGAAGATCACGGCCGCGGCCATCGTGCCCGACCGCCCGGGACGGGCGAAGGGGTTGGCCAGGCCCAGGCTCACCGGACGCGGCAGCGGCAGCCGGCCGAGCAGCTGCCGGACCACCCGCCCGCGCCCGGCCCGCGGGGCCCGGCCGACGGCGATCGCCTCGACCGTACGCAGCCGCCCGGCACGCAGTGCGGGGGCCAGCGCGGTGGCGACGACCGCGGCGAGGGCGACGGCGGGCACGGCGATGTCGATCCACGGGGCGACCGTCATGGTCCCGGTGCCGTAGGCGCTGCCCTCGATGCTCATGACCGGGATCGCCAGCAGATTGCCGAGGACGACGCCGAGCGCGGCACCGACCGTCGTGGGGATCAGTGCCTGGCCGATATAGGCACGCACGACCTGGCCCGGAGTGAAGCCCAGGGACTTCAGGATGCCGATCCGCCGGGTGGCGGCGCCGACCGCGCCGCTGACCACGATCCCGATGATCAGGACCGACATGAACAGACCGAGCACACCGAAGGCGACGACGAACGGCACGAACGTCGCCGACGTCCTGTCCGCGGCCAGTTTGATCGTCAGGTACGACGCCGCCGCGGTCATCGATCCCGGTGGCACCACGGCGGCGACCGCGGCACGATCGGCGCTGATCTGGGCGTCCGTGGCGGCCTTCGTGAAGCGGTAGAGCATCTGGTATTCGGGCCGGGCTCCGAGTGCGGTCAGCTGCGTGAGCTGCGCCGGCGACACCCACGCCTCGGCGCTGTCGCCCACCGAGGTGGCCAGCCCGACCACGGTCAGCGTCGGACTGCCCGGCAGCTCGGGGAAGGTCATCCGGTCGCCCACGCCGAACGGCGAGTCGAGGGTGCGCAGCACGGTCTCCCCCAGCCCGGTGGCCCATCTGCCGTCGACGAGGTCGAGGTCGTCGACCGCCCCGCCGGCGTCCGCACGACCGACGAACGTGAGCTCCGGCATCCGGTCGCCCGGCGGCATCCCGGAACCGTTCTCGCCGATGTGCGGGCGCAGCGAGAGGACGGGATACGGGCCGCCGGCGGCCGTCACGCCGGCGACGTGCGCGGTGGCCGTGACCTGTGCTGCGGTGACCTTCGCCGCGTCGAACTGCGCGGTCAGGTGTGCGCCGTTCTGGCGGGCGAAGGCATGGTCGAACGGCGCCTGCGACGCTACGACCAGCCCGCCGGCCAGTACCGACGCAGTAACCGCCATCATCGTGGTCAGCATCATCACCAGGGTCTGGACCCGGCGCCGTCCGACGCCGGCGCGCACCACCTTGCCCAGTGCGCTCATCGGACGGCCCCCGCTCCGCTGTTCCGGTCGAGGGCGACATGCCCGTCGACCAGATGGACGGTCCGGCCCGCGCACGATTCGGCGAGATCGAGGTCGTGGGTGACCAGCACGATGGTCTGCCCGCCCCGGTGCAGATCGATCAGCAGTTCACGGACGTCGCGCCCGGACGCCATGTCCAGCGCACCCGTCGGTTCGTCGGCGAGCAGCAGCGCCGGGCGGTTGATCAGCGCCCGCGCGACCGCGACGCGCTGGCGTTCGCCTCCGGACAGCCGGCCCGGGTAGGCCCGGGCGTGCTGGTCGATGCCGAGGGTCTCCAGCAGTTCGTGCGCGCGGGTCGCCGCCTTGCCCCGGGCCGTACCCGCCAGTTGGGCCGGCAGCACGATGTTGTCCAGGACGGTGAGGTCGTCCAGCAGATTGAAGAACTGGAACACGATCCCGATGCGCTCGCGGCGGAAGCGCGCCAGCCCGCCCTCCCCGAGGTTGTCGATCCGTGTGCCGCCGACGGTCACGGTGCCCTCCGTCGGCTTGTCCAGCCCGGCCACCAGGTTCAGCAGCGTGGACTTGCCGCTGCCCGACGGCCCGGTGACGGCGACGGCCTCACCCTCTTCGACGGTGAGCGTCAGCGGGCCGAGCGCGGGCCCGTCCGCGTTGTCGTAGCGTTTGACGGCGCCACGCAGTTCGATCACGTTCCCCATGGAGGTGTCGGTCCTTCCGGTCGCAACGGCCGCGTCCTCGGGGGGACTCCCCCGGGCGGCCCGCTGGCAGGACCGAAGCTAGGTGCGCCCGCTGCGGAGGCGCGTCGGCCGGTGCACCGACATCGGGTCGCCCACGAGGAGGACCCGGCCGCGGCGTCATCCTTGCGAAGTACTCCGCACGGCCGGAGCCCTGATCGCTGAGGCCGATGTGCCCAGGGCGGGCGGCGCCGACAATGTGCTGGTGGAAACGGATGAACGACAGGGATGGCGCCGGCAGGTGCGCGACGCGCTGCGCCCGGACGGCCAGGCTCCCCGGTTGTCGAGGCGGGCTGTCGTCACCGATGCCGCGCTCGCGCTGGCCCTCACGGCGCTGGTGCTGTTCGCGGTGTCCAGGCTGCACTTCGACGCCGGCTGGCCGGCAGGGCCCGATCCGGCGCTGAACCCCTGCTCTCTGCCCGGCCGGCCCCTCCCGCCCGAACGGCCGCCCTTCCCACCCGGTGCTCCCGTGCCGGGCACCGAGTTCCACCCGGCGATACAGGCCTACGTCCTCGGGGCGCTGACAGCGCTGCCGCTGGCGGCGCGCCGGCGGTTTCCGCTCGCCGTCTTCTGGGTGGTGATGTGCGCGACGCTGGCCGGTCCTGACTACACGACCAGGTTCACCCTCGTGGTGTGCCTCATCGCCGCCTGCAGTGCCCTCGTCCACAGCCGCAACCTGACGTCCACGATGGGCAGTTTCGCGCTCGCGGCGGTGCTCGCCGCCACCTTCGACCGGACCACCGACCCCGCACTGCCGTTCTGGTCGGGCCGGCTCTTCGTCCTGCTGGTCGTCGCGCTGATCGCGAGTGTGGTCCGTTACTGGCAGCTGCGGCTCAGAGCCACCCAGCTGCGGTTCGCCGAACTGCAGGTGGCGCAGGAGAAGGCGATGCGCGAGGCCATCGACGAGGAGCGCTCCCGGATCGCCCGCGAACTGCACGATGTGGTGACCCACAACGTCAGCGTGATGGTGATCCAGGCCGGGGCGGCGCGCAAGGTCATGGACACGGCGCCCGAGCAGTCGAAGGAGGCCCTGCTCGCGGTCGAGGCGAGCGGCCGGGCCGCGATGAGTGAACTGCGCCATGTCATGGGCCTCATCGCGGCCTCGGGCACCGGGCACTCGGAAAGCACCGGCGACGAGCTCGAACCCCAGCCGGGACTCGACCAGTTGGACGACCTCGTCCGACGTGTCCGCGCCGCCGGGCTGCCGGTGACCGTCGCCCTGTCTCCCCCGCCGGAGCCGCTGCCACCCGGCGTCGATCTGACCGCCTACCGCGTCGTCCAGGAGGCGCTGACCAACACCATGAAGCACGCCGCCGGCTCGACGGCGTCCGTCACCATAGGCCACGACGACGCGTGGCTGGAGATCGAGGTCACCGACACCGGCGGCACGCAGGGGACGTACGCGCAGGGCGGCAACGGGCGCGGGCTGATCGGTCTGCGGGAGCGGCTCGCGGTCTATGGCGGAACGCTCGTGGCTGGGCGCAGAATCGGCGGCGGATACAAGATCGAGGCCCGAGTTCCGTGGAGAGCCGTATGAGCGCGTGGAGAGCCCTATGAGCCAGCAGCCCCTGCGTGCCGTCATCGCCGACGACCAGGCACTGGTGCGCACCGGGTTCCGGATGATCCTCGCCGCCGACGGCATCGAGGTGGTGGCCGAGGCGGCCAACGGCGCCGAAGCGATCGCGGCCGTCCGGCGCACCCGGCCCGACGTCGTGCTGATGGACATCCGGATGCCGCAGATGGACGGCCTCGAAGCCACCCGGCAGATCCTGGGCGACGGCGAGGCCGGCACCCGCATCCTCATCCTGACCACGTACGACCTCGACCACTACGTCTACGCCGCGCTCACCGCGGGCGCCAGCGGCTTCCTGCTCAAGGATGTGTCTCCCGAGCATCTGGTGGCCTCGGTACGCCTGGTGCAGTCCGGCGACGCGCTGCTCGCACCGACGATCACCCGCCGGCTGATCGAGCGTTTCGCCCACCGCGACGAGGTCAGGTCCGCCGTCCACCGCGACCTGTCAGGGCTCACACCACGCGAGCTCGAAGTGCTGTGCCTGCTCGCCACCGGCCTGAGCAACGCCGAGCTCGCCGAGCGGCTGACCCTCAGCGCGACCACGGTCAAGACGCATGTCGCGCGCATCCTGTCGAAACTCGGGCTGCGCGACCGGGTCCAGGCCGTCGTCCTCGCCTACGAGACCGGCCTGATCTCCCCGGGCGCGGCAACCCCATGAGGTTGCGTCCTGCGGAGTGATGACGGCGCGGCCGGCCTCCGCTGCAACGGAGCCCGGCAGTTCCCCTGTTGACGAGTGGCAACGGCCGGGGTCAGCCATGAAAACGACCGCTATCGGCCTTCGGCACCGACTCGGGTGCCGCACAAGGCTTTGATCCGGTGGACCCGGATTCAGCGCGGTCTCATCAACAATGTCAGCAGATCATTTTGCTTCGCGCAAGCCCTTAACCCCATGGATGCCGCGGTCGAGCAGGTCGGCCGATATGCGACACGAATGCCCATCACCCCCTGCGACCTGCCCTGTTGACGATTCGATCTACGAACCGCGGCAATGAATGGCCGAAAAACCCCCCTCCTCGCCCGGGGATCAGCGTCAATTCGCGATATCCGGTGGACGGCCCTTTCCCCGGCGCCCCATTCTTCTGAGAAGCCCTACGGGCGGAAGGCTGCAACCCTCCGTCCGACGTATTCAGGGCCGACGAGTGGCAACGAGCCAGGGAGGTACCCGCCGAGTGCCCATACACAGGCACACTGACCAACCCACCTGCGAACACCACCACCAGCCCCACCGCGGATTCCGGCTGCGAGGAGCACTCGTCCTGCTGCTCGCCGTCGCCATCCTCGGCGCCGAGCTGGCACCCCGCATCCACCTCGACATCGCCTTCCCGGCACCGACCCTGCCGGCCCTGATCGCCGCCGAACTGATCCGCCGGTTCGTCGGCGCATTCCTCACCAAGGACCACTGATCACGCGAGACCACGCGAAACGCCGGCCGGGACCGATCCTCCCGGCCGGCGCCACGCACGCTGCCGGATGAGGCTCGAACCGGGCCCGGTTGCGACCTGCGCGTCCCACGGGGGCGGTCGGGGCCGGTGTTGCGCCTGGGACCGAGTCAGGTGTTCGACCGACGGAGCTGGAACGGCCCGTATCGGCGGGCAGGCGCCAATGCCGGTCCGAACACGGCGAGATCCCGAGAATATCCGACGGTTCCCATAACTTCCTGATGCGTTTTGCGGGACACTCTGAGCAACCACGACGGCGGGGCGCGGACTGCCTGTGGCGAGCCAGGGACGGAAGCCGTGAACAGGGGGCGGAGTGCGGACTCCGATAAGTGATCCGCTAATGGTGGGGCCTTACCGCATTGTCGGTCGGCTCGCCTCGGGCGGTATGGGGTGGGTGTACCTCGGCAGGTCTGCGAGCGGCCGGGCGCTGGCCGTGAAGGTGGTGCGTCCCGAGTTCGCCGCCGACGCGGAATTCCGGCTCCGCTTCGCCCGGGAGGTCGAGGCGGCACGAGCGGTCAGCGGTGCCTTCACCGCGGCCGTCGTCGACGCCGACACCCAGGGCGATCCGCCGTGGCTGGCCACGCTGTACGTCCCCGGTCCGTCACTCGCCGAGGCGGTACGGGCGGACGGGCCGCTGGCCGAGTCGGCGGTGCGGGTGATGGCTGCCGGGCTGGTCGAGGCGTTGCAGGCGATCCATGCCGCGGGCGTCGTGCACCGCGACCTCAAGCCTGCCAACGTCCTGCTGGCCGAGGACGGCCCCCGGGTCATCGACTTCGGGATCTCGCTGTTCGGCGCCGCCGCGAACACGATCACCCAGGTGGGAACGGTGATGGGCACACCGCCGTTCATGTCCCCGGAGCAGTTCAGGGGCGAGGTGGCGAAGCAGGCAAGCGACGTCTTCTCCCTCGGGGCGGTGCTGGCCTTCGCCGCGACCGGGGTCGCACCGTTCGGCTCGGGCGTCGGCGTGATGTACCGGATCATCCATGAGCGGCCGGCGCTGGACGGTGTCCCTGAGGGGCTCCGCCCCCTGCTGGAACGCTGCCTGGCCAAGTCCCCGCAGGACCGGCCGGACCTAGCCGCGCTGCTGGACGAGGTCCTCCCCCGCGAAACGGCACCGGACGCGCCGGAGCCCGATCCCGAACCGGGCCCCGTCCCCTCGTGGCCGCCGCCCGCCGTCGCCGAGGGCATCCGGGTACGCACCGACGACCTCAACGCGCGTAACCACAGCCGGGGATCGGTGACGTCCGTACCGTCCTGCCTGCTGCTCCACGCGCAGACCCTCCTCGATGCCGGGCTGACCGACCGCATGGTGGCAGAGGCGGTGGGCCGTGGCGGATTCTGAGTCCGCGCCCACCGGCGAGATGGAGCTCGGGTCCAGCTGGCGGAGGTTGGTGCGTGCCTGGGCGGACCGGAGCCACTACCGGTCGACCGAGGACGATGCCGCGATCTCGCTGGAGTTCGACCTGGCGGGCTCGGACCACCCGGTGACCGTGCGCTTCATGGCGACCAGGGATCTGCTGGTGGCCTTCATGACGGACGGTCACATCCTCAAGCCCGACCAACTGGCTCTGGCCGCCGCGGCGTCCAATGCCTGGAACACCGAGCAGCTGATCCCCATGCTCTCGGTCTGGGACGTACGAGGGCCGGGCCCGTGCCTCGCCGGCGTCTGCACTCTTCCCCTCACCTGCCGGATGAACCATCAGCAGTTCGGTGTGCTCGCCACCAAATGGACCGAGCACGCACGCCAGATGTTCACCCGGTGCCACCGCGTCTTCGAACTGTAGAAATCCGCGAGTAGAAGGAGCTGGGGAGCCTCTCGTGCCATCCGACACGGCGCAGCGCGGTCGTCCGATCGCCATGATCCTCACAGCGGTGCTGCTGCTCGGCCTCACGGCCGCCGTGCCGGCGGCAGCGGCACCCGCCGACCCACCGGCGCCCTGCACGACGGCCCCGGCGAAGCCCGCCGACCCGAAGGCGCACTGCCCGGCCACGTCACCGACCTGTGTGACGCCGTCCGCGGGCGGGACCGCGCCCAGGACGACGACGCCCGCCAAGCAGCCGCCCGGCGGCAAACCGACGACCGGCAAACCGGCCACCACCAAACCGGGATCCAGCTCGACAAGCCCCTGCCCGGGCGAGAAGACACCGGCCGGCGAGCACACCAACTGGCTGCTCATCGGCTCCATCACCGCCCTCCTGGGGGTGCTCCTCGCCCTGCTCGCGGTGGCCGTCCGCCGTTCGGGCACCGGCCGCCACTCCGCCCACGCCCCGGCACACCACGACGCCCCGGCATCCCGCCACGAGGCCGATCCGATGGCATCCCGCGCCCCCACCGTGCCCACGCACCTGCCGGGAGCCCGCCGGGCACCGCGGCCGGGAAACCTGCGTCGCGCCACGGTCGCCACCGACCTCCATCCGCAGGGCTACGTCGAGATCGACGAGTGTCTGTTCCGCGCGGTGTGGTCGGAGCCCGCGGAATCCGCGCCGGGGACGGGCGAGCCCGTCGACGTGGCACGCCCCGACCCCCATGACGATTCCCACGACCCGCACGTCCTGCTCGCCTTCCCGGCCGACACCCGACGGAGAGACCATGCGCGATAACACCCACCCCATGACCGTGCGCGTGAACCAGCAGGCCAGCACCCTGCCGTACCAGTACGCGGACATCGAGATCGAGAACAACGCGCAGCGCCTCCCGCTCGTCCTGTGTCTGGACACCTCGCACTCGATGCTCGGCGCGCCCATCGCCTCCCTCAACGAGGCGCTGCGTGACTGGACCCGGGAACTGCACGACGACGTCAGCCTCAGCTACAGCGTCGAGGTCGCCGTCCTGACCTTCGGCGACGCCGGGGTGAGTGCCTGGCAGGGCCCCAATCTGCTGCCGTACAACAGCCCGGTCAGCCCGTTCGTCCCCGCACACCTGTTCCAGCCGCCGCAGCTGAAGGCGGCCGGGGTCACGTTGATGGCCGAGGCGCTGGAGCTGTCGATGCAGATCGTCGCTGCCCGCAAGGCCGAACTGCGCCAGCTCGGCCTGCAGTTCTACCGTCCGCAGATCTGTCTGGTCACCGACGGCCTGCCGACGGACGCGACCGGGCACCCCACCGATGCCTGGCGGCGCGTCGTCCCGGTGCTCACCGAGGAGCAGCGGGCGCGGCGGTTCCGGCTCTACGCGATCGGCGTCGGCGGTATCACCGACCGGGGCGAGGAGGTCCTGCGGGCCTTCGCCCCGACGTTCAACGCCCGGCTGCACGGATTCCCGTTCCGCGAGCTGCTGCAGATGATGTCGGCCAGCGCCAACGCCGAGCAGAGGGGCGCGGGGGACGAGGTCTTCGAGAAGATCTTCAGTCAGTTCAAGACCCAGCGGCCCGCCTGGGAATCCTGATCCGGACCGGAACCGACGGGACCTGAAGAGTACTGACGGGTACTGGGAGACGACACATGGACGATGACAGCAGCGGCGGCCCCGGCGCGCAGTGGCGGGTCCGCGGCGTCAGCGTCGAGGGCTACCGCCACCGGCGGACCGGCACCCCGTGCCAGGACTCCTGGCTGTACACGGTCTCCGGACCGCCGGAGGATTCGGTGACGGTACTGGCCGTCGCCGACGGAGCGGGCAGCCGCGCCCGCTCCGACGAGGGCTCGGCGCTCGCGGTGCAGCTGGCCGTCGAGTGCTTCACGCGGCGTTCCGCCGAGTTGCCCCCGACCGCCTCCGGCGTGCGCGCGGCGCTGCGCGAGGCGTTCCTGGACGTCCGCGACGAGTTCCTGCGGCGCACCGGGGACGAGTCGAACGACTTCGCCACCACGCTCACGGTGGCGGTGCTCACCCCGCGATGGATCGGCTATCTCAGCGTCGGCGACGGCTTCGTCGTCCTCAGGGCCGGGACCGTGGACGGTGTGCCGCAGTTCCATCTGCTGCCCCAGCCGGCCGCGGCCAGCGAGTACAGCAACGAGACCGTGTTCCTCACCTCGACGGACGCGGAGCGGTGGGTGCGTACCGCCTGCGTCCGCGACCCCGAGGTCGACGGTGTGCTGCTGTCGACGGACGGACTCGCGCAGATCGCCCTGACCTGGGTGGACGGGCAGCCGCACCAACCAAGGGCGTCCTTCGTCGCCGCGATGCTGCGGACGCTCGACTCCCCCGGTGACGACCCTGACGAGGATGACGAGGCGCTGGCCTTACTCCTGCGGTCGGACAAGCTGACCGCGGTCAACGCCGACGACAAGACGCTGCTGAGGGCGGTGCGCCCATGACCGGGCACAGGATTCTGCTGAACGGCCTGCCGGTGGAACTCTCCGAGCAGCCGCTCAAGAGCGGCGGCGAGGCCGCCGTGTACACCGTGGTCGGCAACGACGGGATCGTCGTCAAGCTCTACCGGGACACCCCCGGACCCGAGCAGGAACGACGGCTGGCCCGGATGCTGACGATGACCCCGCTGGGCGGCCGGCCCACCGACCGCGCCCAGCCGTCCGAGCTGGCCTGGCCGACGGCTCCGGCGCGCAGCCCCGGCGGAGACTTCCTCGGCTACGCCATGAACCGGTTCGGCGAGCCGCAGCACATCCGCCTGGTCGGGCTGTTCACCCGCGCGCAGCGGCTGCGGCTGTTCCCCGAGCGGGTGGACTGGCGATTCCTGCTGGGCGTCAGCTGGAACCTGGCCTTCATGACCGCCCGGATGCACCACGAGGGCCTGGTCGTCGGAGACTTCTCCAGCAACAACGTCGTGGTCGACGCGAACGGCTTCGTCACGTTCCTGGACTGCGACTCCATCGCCTTCACCGATCCCGCCACCCAGGAGTACTTCCCCTGCCTGATGCAGACCGCGGACTACTGCGCCCCGGAGCGGCAGAAGGGCGGGCCGGCCACTCCGGCCAGCGACGACTTCGCGCTCGCCGTGCTCGTCTACCAGTTGCTGACGGTGGGGAACCATCCCTTCGGGGGTGTGCCGCACGACAGCGACTCGCAGTCGACGGTCAAGGACAACATCGCCGCCAGCTGCTCGTACGTGGTCCAGCCGGAGCGGATCATCGTCCCGCGCGGGGTCATCGACCCGGCCGTCCTGCCGCCGACCCTGCTGAACCTCGCCCGCGCCGCCTTCGGCCCCGGCGTGTCGAACCCGCAGGCCCGTCCCTCCGCCGAGGACTGGCTGCGGGCGCTGGACCACGAACGCGGCCGGGTCCAGAGCTGCCCCGTCCGGCCCCGCCACACCTACAGCTCGCATCTGCACGCCTGCCCCTGGTGCGAGCGCGCGGGGCGTACCGGCCAGGACGACTTCAACGTCGTTCTGCCGCCTCCACCGCCGCCGCCGGCGATTCCCAAGGAGTCGCACGCCCTCCGCAACTCCATGATCATCGTGGCGGCGCTGATCGTCCTCCTGATCCTGCTGGGAGCGCTGGCCAACTGACCTCGTGATGTGATGTGGCACAGCAGCGAGCCCGCGGGAGCGGGCCAGGACGATCGCTGCCGTACCGATCGCACTACAAGGAGAGTCGATGGCCAGCCGGGTCCACCAACCGATGGAGAACGAGGAGTTCGACTTCATCCTCGCGAGGGCCGACGGACCGGTGCTCGCCTACTTCTGGGGGATCTGGTCGGAGGCGTGCAAGGAGATGGACCCCATCGTGCGCGAACTGGCCGGCGCGTACGGGGACCGTCTCACCACCGTGAAGACCGACATCACCCGCTGCCCCGCGGCCACCAAGCGCTACGGCGTGACCGGCGCACCCACCTTTCTCCTGCTCGTCCAAGGAGAGGTGACGGCGACCGGGACCGGACCGATGACCCGCGAGCAGCTCACGGCGTTCCTGGACGCGCACCTCTGAGCGCCCCGCGGCCGGGCCGTACTGACCGGACGGGAAGCACCGGGTCCACCGCCGGACACTCCGGCAACGAAACGGCACGCATCTTCTGACAGTGCCGGTCGACCTCACCGGCTGATGCGCCGGCTGATTCGTCAGCTGATCTCTTGCGGGAGGTCGGGAGGTTCGGCCCGTCCGCCCGGAGCGCTCAGCGCATCCGGGCGGACGGGATCCGGGGATCCGACGGTCTCCCTGGCGCCGCTCACGCGACGCCGTTGGACAACGGCCGGCTACTGCTGACGGCGCTGGCGGCGGGTTGCCACCACGAAGACACCACCGGCGACCAGGCTGGCGGCCGCGGCGATCTCCAGCCCCAGCTCGTTGCCACCCAGACCCGTTTCGGCGAGCCCGCCGGTCGTCCCACCATGGCTGCCGCCGGTCGTTCCACCGTGGCTGCCACCGGTCGTTCCACCGTGAGTGCCACCAGACGTACCGCCCGTGGACGTGCTGCCACCGGTGGTGCTGGTGCCGCCCGAAGAGGAGGAACCGCCGGAGGACGAGGTGCCACCGGATGACGACGAGCCGCCGGAGGACGAGGAACCACCCGAGGACGAAGTGCCACCGGACGACGAAGTGCCGCCCGAGGACGAAGTGCCGCCGGAGGACGACGAGCCACCGGACGACGAGGAACCGCCCGAGGACGTGGTGCCACCGTGCGTCCCACCCGTCGTTCCGCCATGGGTGCCGCCGGTCGTCCCACCGTGGGTACCGCCGGTGGAACCGCCCGTGGACGTGCTGCCACCGGTGGTCCCGCCGTAGGACCCACCGCTGGTGCCACCCGAGCTGCTACCGCCCGAGGACGTGGAGCCGCCGGTCGTTCCACCGTGCGTCCCGCCGGTGGTCCCGCCATGGGTGCCACCCGAGGATCCGCCGCTGGACCCGCCGGACGAACCGCCGGACGATCCGCCCGTGGTGCTGCCGTAACCGCCGGTCGTCGAACCACCGGTGCTGTGGCCGCCGGAGGACCCGCTGGAACCGCCCGACGAACCGCCGCTGGAACCGCCCGAGGTGCTGCCGTAGCCGCCCGAGCTGGAGCCCCCGGTGCTGCCACCGGAATCGCTGCCGTAGCCGCCCTTCGCGTGCTCCTCCTTGTGAGTGTCACCGGCGTGACCGGTGGGCCCGCACGGACCGTGGCCGCAGTCCTTCCAGAGGTTCCAGTCGCTCCACCCGTACCAGTCGGTCCAGGAGGTGTCGCCGTGGCCGGAACGGGGGAGCACGCTGCGGTGATGGGAGGAGCCGGAGTCGGTGACCAGGGGTACGGCGATGGCCACGGTGGGGGCCATCGCCGCAGCGGCAGTGAGACCCAGGACGAGGGCACTTCGAATTTTCTGCATGCCAGACCTTTGCTGTCGTGCTGTATGGGCTTCGGCTCGGGACGGTCGCATCGACACGGGCCGTCGAGCGGGCAACGTTCCACCGGCAGGCACACTCGGACCACTCATGGGGCGAGGCACACCCTCATGCAGGACAGATTTCACCCGGACAGGTCAGCCTTCGTGACATTCGACGAACCCATGGCCGCACTCCGGTCACACATCCCCGGAGGGCAGAACGGCATCGACCACAGCAAGAATTTCGGGCGCATTCCGCGGCCCTGACCAGTGACGTTGCATCCGGCGGCCTACCGGCGGCCGGATGGCGCCCCCAACCTCTGTGCGCGGCGGGGAATCTGCGGCAGGCTGATGCCATGAACTCTGCCAGACATGCCAGGGAACAGCTGATGAGCTGGCCTGGTCTCACCGGTGGCCGGGCCAGTTGCGGCAGTGAGTACTGCGTGCGCACAGGCGCCCAGGAGATAGTCCATTTCCACAGCGCGCAGGAAGCCGAGGTGCACCTGTCCCGCACCATGGTCGCCAAACTGCTGCCGGCGCTGAGCGAGTCCACCGCGCTGAGGGTGCACCACGGTTCCGGCTGGGTGACCGTCCGGCTCGACTGCCGCACCGACATCGACCTGCTCATCACCCTGGTCAGCGCCGCGCTCCAGGCCGGTCCGGCCGTCGCGGAGGAAGAGCTCTCGGGACTCGCCGCGGATCCCTGCACCCATCAACGTCAATACGCCGCCTGACAACACCTCAGCACGCAGGATCCCCGGCGCCCCTGGGACTTGGACTCCAAGTCCCAGGGGCCCCTTTCGTTTGCCTCCATACGGGTGAAGCCCCATAACCAAATCCGCGCGGGACAGTTGATCAGGCAGACCCGGTACCAGGTCAATTTCGCACAAAAAGGACTTGTGATGATCAAGAAGTTCCTCGCCACGGCCGCGGTGGCTGTCACCGTCGTCGGCGCCACCGCCGCGATGGCCGCGCCCGCGATGGCGATCGGCGACTCGGGCGGTGCCAGCACCACCAACGGCAACGGTTCCGAGCAGTCGTACGGCAACACCTACACGAGCGGCTACATGAGCCCCTCGTTCGGCCTCATCCAGGGCTCGCTCAACAAGCCCTGCATCGGCCTGCCGGCGAAGGCCAACGTCGGTTCGCTCGTCGGCCTGGTCCCGATCAGCGTGCAGGACATCAACGTCCTGTCCTCCCCGCAGAACCAGCAGTGCACCGAGAACTCGTCGCAGATCAAGGGCGACGAGCCGCTGTCGCACATCCTGGACCAGATCCCGGTCCTGTCGGGCAACGGTGTCGCGAACCACTGACACACCCCGCTCGAACGTTCTGGCCGCCGGTGACCACCGGCGGCCAGTGCCGTTTTCCCTGCCGTTTCTCAGGGGCGTTCAGGGGGCGTTTTCAGGGGCGGGGCGCCAGGTTCCGCACCGGCCGCAGGCTGAACCGCGAGAGGAAGCGCCGCAGAAGGAGCCCCGCGATTCCGAGGGGGACCATGACGGCGGAGATGGCCAGCAGAACCACGTCCAACGAATTCCGGACGAGTGAGTTCCAGTAGCCGAGGTCCGAGGGGCGGGCGACGACGGCCGTGTCCTCCGGGTCGTACACGATCGCCATGGCCGTGCCGTCGCCCACTCGCTCCGTCTTGAAGGCGAGTGACGATTCGACGGAGTGCCCGCCGGGCGGGGTGAACCGTACCCAGCACGTGACGGGTTGCTCCGTACCGCTCTCGTCGGTAGTGCCCTGCTGGCACCTCGTCACCGTCCCCTGAGCCTGAACTCCGCGACTTTTCAGGGACGACGCGACCTTGGTGTGACCGGGGATGGTGAACACCAGGGTGATGATGAATCCGCCCAGCCCCACGACGATCATGACGACGGACATGACGGTCAGATAGCCGAAGGCCTTGGGCGGACGTGCCGACCGCGTGCTCATCGGCTCCCCGTCGTGCTTGGTATCAGGACGAACACCCCTCCAGCCGGTCCGGGGCATCAGCATCGCAGGGATGATCACTTCGGTGCCAGGCTCAGGTCGGCGTCCCGTCAGGGCCAGGCCGGCGGCGGTAGGTGCCGAACCATTGGCCGTACGCCATCTCGCGGGCGACCTTGGCGTCGTCCTCCACGTCGCCGGTCGTCACCTGACGGGCGATGACCTGCTCCCCGCCCCAGGCGAGCACCTGTCCGGCGGTCACCGGGTCGACGTCCGCGGAGAGCCGGCCCTCGCGTTGCTCCTCCTCCAGCAGCGACGCGATGTGGTGCGCGAAGCGCTCGATCTCCTGCGCCCTGGCCTCGCGAACGACCGGATCGTACGCGGCGACCTCCGCGACGGCGGCCAGCAGTGGCGCCCGCTCCCGGCAGTACGCGAGCCGGCCCGCGTAGACGGCGGCCAGCGCCTCGGGTCCGCCGCCCGGACCGGTGGGGCGCCAGGCCGCGCCCCTGCTGAAGAGTTCGTCCTTCATCGTGGCGGTCAGCCGGATCAGGGCCTCGGTCTTGTCCTGGAAGCAGAGATAGAAGGTGGAGCGCGCGATCCCCGCTTCGCTGGCGATGCGCCGAACACCCAGTTCGGTGAAGCACTCCCCCGCGTCGAGGAGGCGCTGCACCGCGGCGAACACCACGCGCTCGGTGCCGGCGCGCCGCTGGGACTGCTGCGAACGGGGACGGGTGATCGAGGCCATTCCTTCCTCCTTCCGGTCCTTCCGGTCCTTCCGGTCCTTCCGGTGAGGTGCGTTTCCGAATCGCACTCCCTCCAGATCGGACATTTCCTAAGCTAATGGCGGTCGGACACGGTGTCCAACATCGTGTCGGACACCCTGTCCGGTGGAGGCCGCCAGCACGGCACGGCAGAACCTACACATAACGGCAACTTAGGCGCACAATGGACTCGCGGTAGATACCGCAAACGCGGTCAGACTTGCATAAGCCGAAGGAGGCGAGTCGTATGGCCGACGTGTCACACCGCCCGGGGGATATCGCAGCACATCCGGACGTATCGGAAATGCGTGATCGCTACGCCCGCGTGCTCGGAGGCCGGGGGATCGTAGGAGTCGACGGACTGCTGCTCCTGGCCGGGCTGTACGCCGCCATCTCGCCCTGGACGGTGCACTTCGCGCCCACGTCCCCGCAGTTGGCACAGAACAACCTGATCATGGGCATCGCGGTCGCCGTGTTGGCGCTGTGTCTGACCATGGCCCCGGATCGCATGCAGGGCATGAGCTTGGCGTGCGCGGCGATCGGCGTCTGGCTGATCGTCTCCCCGTGGGTGGTCATCCGTCACCCCGAGACCGGCGCGATGTGGAACAACATCATCACCGGCGCCGTCATCTGCCTGCTCGGCCTCGCGGCGGCAGGAATGATGATGAGGAACAAGAGAGAGTCCTGACGCCGGGACCACATCCGACGCGGACAAAGTACTGATGGTCGTCCTGGAGGGGCCGGCGAAAGCCGGGGACGGCCATCCGTGCGCGCGGCGGAAGCCGGCCCGATCACCCTGGACACGCCCGGCCGCGGCCGGGCGTCCATTCGTGGGGACGTGGCGTCCGCGGCGGCGTCCGCTCCTGGATTGCGGGTACCAGGACAGCGTGAGTGGATGCAACCAGGAGGTGTCGCCCACCATGACCGCTTCGGATCAGGACCACGCGTCGCAGAACCGCCCGTCGCAGGACCACCCCCAGGGTCCGCACGAGATCAACCAGCACGGGGCGGAATTCAACGCCAACGCCGAGAAGCGCCGGCACGACGAGGCGCAGGCGCACGAGATTCACACCGTCGCGACGGACGCTCTCATCGCCCGCAGCCGCGCCCTGCGGGCCACCCTGCAGGACCTGCACAGGGTTCCCATGGGCGCACCGGAGGGCCTGCCCGCGTTCCGGGAGGCGTTCCGGGCGCACTACGCGGAGAAACAAGCGACGGTCCACCCGCTTCTGGAGCGGCACGACAAGGCCTCCGTGGCGGTGGTGCGCGATCGCGAGGACGGTGCTCAGCTGCTGAGCCGCCTGGACGACGTCATCGCCGGCAAGGTGGCCGTCGAGGGCATGACGCTCACCACGCAGCTCGTGCTCGGCGAGATCGACCAGTACCTCCTGCACGAGGAGCGCGACCTCGTGCCGTGGATGCAGCGCAGTCTCCACTAGGCCGGGCTCCACCAGGTCGGACGCGGCCGTCCGGGGGCCGCCAGGCTGCCGCGCGAAACAATATCGGCGCGACCATCGGCGCGACCGATGAGTTCCGCGGCGCCATGCCGTCTACCCCTTCGTTGCCACGCATACTGCGAACACGCGCCGAAGGAGTCACTCCCATGACAGCGATGCTCGACCTCGGTCCCGCGGCCCAGCGACTGGCGGACCTGCTGGGCGCCATCCCCGACGAACAGCTCACCGCGCCGACCCCGTGTGCCAAGTACACCCTCGGCGACCTCCTCGACCATGTCGACGGCCTCTCCCACGCCTTCCTCATCGCCGCCCGGAAAACGCCGCTCAGCGAGGGTTCCCAACCGCCCTCCCCCGACGCCTCCCGGCTCGGCGCGGACTGGCGCACCCGCATCCCCGAGCAGCTCACCACCCTCGCCGAGGCCTGGCGCGATCCGGCCGCCTGGGAGGGGATGACGGAGGTCGGCGGTGTCACGATGCCCGCCGGCATGATCGGCAGGGTGGGCCTCAACGAACTGACCATCCACGGCTGGGACATCGCCCGCGCCACCGGGCAGCCGTTCTCCGCCGACGTCCAAACGCTCGAAGGCTGCCGCGAGTTCGTGGAGCCCCTGGCCGCCCCGGGACAGTCCCCCGCCCGCCAGGGCATCTTCGGCCCCGCCGTCGCCATCCCCTCCGACGCCCCGCTCCTCGACCGCATCGTCGCCCTCACCGGACGCGACCCGGCATGGGCCGCCGCCTGATACAGGGAGGCGGGAAGCCCTGGCAGTAGGCGTCAGCGGGGCGGGGATACGAGGCCGAGTTCGTACGCGATGATGACGAGGTGGACGCGGTCGCGGGCGGCGAGTTTGGTGAACAGGCGGGCGACGTGGGCTTTTGCGGTGGAGACGCTGATGACGAGTTCCTCGGCGATCTCGGTGTTGGACAGACCGCGGCCCACGAGTGTCAGGACCTCGCGCTCGCGGTTGGTGACGCCATCCACCGGGGCGGGGTGCGGGGTGGTGGGCTCGGGGCGGCCGGCGAACTCCGCGATGAGGCGGCGGGTGACGCTGGGGGCGATCAGGGCGTCACCGGCGCCGACGACGCGGATCCCGTCGAGAATGGACTCCAGCGGCATGTCCTTGACGAGGAATCCGCTCGCTCCGGCGCGCAGCGCGGCGTAGACGTACTCGTCGTCGTCGAACGTGGTGAGGACGAGGACGCGCGTCGGCAACTGCGGGTCCTCGGTGATGAGTCGCGCGGCTCCGATGCCGTCCAGCACGGGCATGCGGATGTCCATGACGGCGACGTCGGGGCGCAGTTCCGTGGCCAGGGACACCGCCTCGGCGCCGTTCGCGGCCTCCCCCACGACTTCGATGTCGGGGGTGTCGGCGATCAGGACGCGCAGGCCGGTGCGGACCAGGGGCTGGTCGTCGGTGAGGATGACGCGGATCATCGGGCGGTCACCCCGGCCATCCCGGCCCCGGCGGGCACCGGGAGCCGTGCGGCGACGCGGAAGCCGCCTTCGGGCCGCGGGCCGGCGCTGAATTCGCCGTGCAACAGGCTGACCCGCTCGCGCATACCGACGATGCCGTACCCCGCTCCCCCCTCGCCGCCGCAGCCGAGGTCGACGACCTCGATGGACAACTCCTCGTCCCGGTAGTCGACGCTCACGCTGCAGTCCCGGGTGCCGGAGTGCCGCACGACGTTGGTGACCGCCTCCTGGATGATGCGGAAGGCGGAGAGGTCGATGTCGGCGGGCACGGGTCTGCGTTCGCCGCGCCACCGGACGTCGACGCGCACACCGGCTTCCCTGGTCTTCGCGACCAGTTGTCCGACGTCGGCCAGTCCCGGCGCCGGGTCGAGGGGCGCCGAGTCCGCATCCGACTGGCGCAGCGCGCGCAGCGTCCGCCGGAGCCCGGACAGGGTCTCGCGGCTGGTGGCCTCGATGGCGTCGAGTGCTTTGCGGGTCTCGTCGGGCTGGGTGTCCATGACGCGGCTGGCCACACCCGCCTGGATGGCGATGATGCCGATGCTGTGCGCGACCATGTCGTGCAGTTCGCGGGCGATCCGCAGCCGCTCGGCGGTGACCGCCTGTTGGGTGGCCCGGGAGCGCAGCGTCTCGGTGTAGGCGCGGCTCTGGTGGATCGTGTTGCCGATCAGCCAGGCGATGACCGCGGTCGACGCGACGGCGGCCTCCGCCGCGATCCCGGCGTCCCCTTCGCGTATCAGCCGGGTGACCGTGAAAGCCGTCACCAGAACGACCGGCAGCATGGCGGCGAGGATCGAGATCCGGCGCGAGCGGGTGGCCGCGATATAGCCCACCACTCCGTCGGCCAGCAGGAAGACCACGATCGGCGCCTCCACCACACGCGATCCGAGGGCGACGACGACGCCCGCGAGCGCCAGGCCGAGTGACGCCAGCGGCGCGCGGAACAGCAGCAGGGCACCGAAGGTGGTGACGACCGCGACGATGAGCAGCGGGCCACCCTCGATGTTGCCGTCGAGTTCGGTCAGATGACGGAACTCGTCCGGCCGTTGGAAGGAGCGCACAAGGATGAGCGTCGACCAGAAGGCGCCGACCCACACGCCCATGGGCAAGCGCTTCAGCAATGGAGGACGGTGGGTGACGGTCATGGCCCGATCGTAGGTCACCGGCCTCCACCTGCGCATTGGCCCGTGGATGTAGTCCCCGGGGCCACCTCGGCACTTGCGGAAGGTGGCCGTCGGCCCGATGCGGCACCGGTTGCCGGACCGGCACCGTTGGCATCGTGATTGAAGCCGACCGACTGACCAAGAGCTACGGCGACACCCTCGCCGTCGACACCCTGACCTTCACCGTGCGACCTGGACAGGTGACCGGATTCCTCGGCCCGAACGGTGCGGGCAAGTCCACCACTCTGCGGATGATCCTGGGACTGAACACCCCGACCGGCGGGTCCGTCACCGTCGACGGGGTCCCGTTCGCGGACCGGCCGCGCGGACTGCGCCATGTCGGCGCGCTGCTGGACGCGCAGGACGTGCACGGCGGGCGCAGCGCCGCGGCGCATCTGTCCGCCCTGGCGCGCAGCAACCGCATCCCCCTGCACCGCGTGGACGATGTCCTGGCGGAGGTCGGACTTGCCAAGGCGGCGCGGCGCCGCATCGGCGGGTTCTCCCTCGGGATGAAGCAGCGGCTGGGCATCGCGGGCGCTCTGCTCGGTGATCCTCCGGTGCTGCTCTTCGACGAACCGCTCAACGGCCTGGACCCGGAAGGCGTGCTGTGGGTGCGCGGCCTGTTCCGACGGCTGGCGTCCGAGGGCCGCACCGTGTTCGTCTCCAGCCACATGATGGGCGAGATGGAGCACACCGCCGATCATCTGATCGTGATCGGTCAGGGCCGGCTCATCGCCGACCAGAGCCTGGAGGACTTCTCGGCCCGCAGCACCGGCACGGGCGTGACCGTGCACACGCCCGAACTCGACGCGCTGGCAACCGTACTGACCGCCGAGGGCGCGTCGGTGCGTCATGAGAGCGGCACGGTGGGGCGGGTGACCGGACTGAGTGCGGCCCGGATCGGCGAACTCGCCCACCTGCACCGCCTCACGCTGCACGAACTCGCGACCCAGACCTCTTCGCTGGAGACCGCGTTCATGGAACTCACCGCCGGCAGCGTCGAATACCTCGCAGGAGATCCCCGATGAGCACGATGACCTCGACCGCCGTAACGCCGCCGGCACGAATGACCGATCCCGCGGTGCGGTTCGTGAACCTGCTCGCGGCCGAGTGGATCAAAATGCGGTCGCTCCGGTCGACCTACTGGGTGCTGGTGGTCAGCGCGTTGGTCGCCATCGCGGTCAATCTCAACGCCGTCCACACCGACCTGACCTACATCGACCAGTCCGCGAGGCCGGGGATGCCCCCGTACCGGTACGACCCGCTCTTCCACGGTCTCAACAGCATCGCCGTCTACCTCATGATGCTCGCGGCGGCCAGCGTCGGCGCCATCTCGATCTTCGGCGAGTACGCCACCGGAATGGTCCGTACGACGTTCGCCGCCGTACCCGACCGGCGAGCGGTGGTGGCGGCCAAGGTGGTCGTCGTCACCGCGGTCACCCTCGTCATGGGCGTGATCATCTCGACGGCGTCCTTCTTCGGCACCAACGCCATGCTGGCCTCACGCCATGTCGGCCTCTCCATCAACGACCCCGGCTGTCTGCGCGCCGTCACGGCGTACGCGCTGATCGTCCCGGTGTCGGCCCTCATCGGCATCGCCTTCGCCGCCGTCATCCGGCACGCCACGGCCACGATCGTCGGCCTGGTGTCCCTGCTGTTCATCGCTCCCCTGATGTTCGGCGGTGACCGGTACAAGCTCCTCAAGGAGATCGGCCACTGCCTGCCCATCGCCGCGGTGGACCGGCTGAAGCAGAACCCGGACAACCCGTACTTCGACCCGGGTAAGTACCCGGCAACGATCACCGGGTCCTGGATCGCCCTCGGCTGCTGGGCGTTGGTGTCGGTGGTCGTCGCCATCGTTGTCGTGCGGCGCCGGGACGTGTGAGCCCCGGGCGCATCGGGCCCGTTGTCCTCGCCGGTTCATTTACGGATCGATCCGTTTCGTTTATGCTGAGGCCATGAACCGAGGACGTCCGCGGGACGGCAAGGTCGACGCGGCGGTCAGTGACGCCGTACGGGGGATCCTGGACGAGGTCGGGTACCAGCAGTTGAGCATCGACCGCGTCGCGGCCCGGGCGGGGGTCGGCAAGGCGGGGATCTACCGGCGGTGGCGGTCCAAGGCCGAGATGGTGTTCGTGGCCGTGGTGCACGGGACGGAGATCGCCCCGCCCGCCGACCTCGGCGGTCTGCGGGCCGATCTGACCGCTCTCGTCGAGCAGATCATCGTCCTGCTGTCCGCGCCGCACGCGCGGAAGGCGCTGCCGGGGCTGATCGCCGACATCGCCGCCGACCCGGAGTTGGCGACCCGGTTCGCCGCCACGTTCATCGACCGTCAGCAGAACGTACTGGCCCGGATCCTCGAACGGGCCACCCAGCGGGGTGAGATCCGCAGCGGGTCCGATCCGGTACTGGCGCACGCGCAACTGCTCGGCACCGTCTTCGTCCATCTGTTCATGCTCGGCGGCACACCGCCGTCGGACCTGCCCCGGCGGCTGGCCGACGCGGTGGCCGCCGGGCTCGACACTCCGGAGTGACCCGATGGAACTCGACCGCCTGCTTCCGGTCCACGACTTCCGCTCCTGTTTCACCCGGCGCATCGCGGCGGACCCCGCCACCGTATGGCGGGCCCTGCTCGACGTCACCGCCGAGGAACTCCCGGTCTCGCGCCGGCTGATGCTGCTGCGGACGACCGGCCGGAACCGGCTCAAAGGCCCGTTTCTCGACACGTTCCCGACGCCGACCCTCAGCACCGTGGAGGGAGCGGAGCTGGTCAAGGGCATGGTCGCCAAGTTCTGGCGGCTTCGGCCCCCGTCCGCACCGATCGAGCCGGGCGACGCCGATGCCTTCGCCCGATTCGCGGAGCCGGGGTGGGCGAAGGCGGCCATGAGTCTGCGGGTGGTGCCCGACGGTGACGCCACCGTCGTCTCCTTCGAGACCAGGGTGCGGGCCACCGACGCCCGCTCGCGACGGATCTTCCGCCCCTACTGGCTCTTCATCCGGCTGGGCGGTGCCGCGTTCATCAGGCTCGAGGTGCTGCGCGCCGTCGCGCGCCGGGCCGAGCGTACCGCCGCCGAGGCCGCCGATGCCGACGGAGCCTCCGGCTGAACGGCTCATCGGCATCGCTGACGTGACGGCTCGCTCGCGAACGCTCAGGGTGAGGTCGAAAACCCGCCGGATCGCAGCGGGCTGCGACTGTTCCATGGGCCCATGGCCTTGCGAACGAACACCACCGAACAGGGGTGATGGGTGTCCTGAGCATCGCGGTGCTGATCGCGCTGACCGTCCTGCTGCCGCCGCTTCCCGCTGTCCAGGTGACCCGGCCCGTCTTCACCTACCGACGGGGGCGAGGCGAGTCCTAAGGGCAGGGGATCACTGCGCCAAGCGCCGGAGCTTCAGGGTGTTGTCCGTGCGGGTTGCGGGCTGCCCGTCGGGACCGGTCATCCCGCTCTCGTGGACGTCCGCGAGGAGCACCTCCCACTGCCCGGCCGGGAGATCGAGGTCCGCGAAGACCTCTTCAGATGTGGGGAAGTGCGGGGCGTGACCCTTGTCGGCCACCCAGGAAGGGGATCCGGCGTGCCCGCCGACCAGCAGCACACCGCCCGGGGCGACGGCCGCCGCGGCGCTGCGCAGGATCTGCTCCCTCGGCATCGTGACGGGCGAGTGCAGGAAGTGGGCGGAGACCAGGTCGAAGGTGCCGATGGGGAACGACACCGCCAGATCGCACCGCTGCCAGTCGATCCGGTCGGCCACACCCGCGGCCGCCGCATGCTCGGCCCCTCGCTCCAGTGCCTTCCGGGAGATGTCGACGGCGGTGACCTTCCAGTTCTGCTGCGCCAGCCACAGCGCGTCGGCTCCCTCCCCGCATCCGAGGTCCAGGGCGCTTCCCGGGGTCAGTCCGGCCGTTTCGCGGACCAGGGCTGCATTGGGGTTGCCGCTCCAGATGCGGTCGCTGGAACCGTAGCGGGCGTCCCAGAACTCTTCGGCGGAGGCGTGGTCGAGGTGATCGGTCATCGGGGCATCCTTCGTCAGATCTGCGGTGTCGTTGGGGAAGGTGCGTAGCTGGGCCGAATGAGTTCGGATCCGGTGGGGCCGGATCACAAGCCGTGCCGGCGGTCGCCGAGAACGCGTTCGCACACCTCGCGCTCCACCTGCGGGGAGAAGGGGGCGCGACGGGCGGCGACGGCCCGGTCGGTGTCCTCGGCCGTCAGGTCGGCGTTGATCGCCGAGCCCGCTCGCACTCCTGCGGCAGCGGATCCGATGACCTGCTCGAACAGGCCGGTGACGTTGCCGGCCACCCACACGCCGGGCACCGCGGTGGCGCCCAGAGGATCGGCGGCGATGTAGCTGCCGAGCACCTGGCCGCCCATCTCCTGCTCGGCGATCTCGAGGCCGAGGCCGGCAAGGATCGCCGAGCGGGCGGTGAGTCGCGGGGTGATCACGAGCGCCTGGCACGCGACCTTCCGGCCGTCGGCCATCCGCACGCCGGAGAGCCGGTCGTCGCCGCCCGTCATCAGACCGGACACCTCGCCGGTGACGACCGTGATGTCGCGGGCGGCGAGCTTCTCGTACTCCTCGTCACCCGGTTCCGGCGCGGTGTGCAGGAAGAGAGTGACGTGGCTGCTCCACTGCCGCCACATCAGTGCCTGGTGGACGGCGAGGGGACCGGTCCCCAGGATGCCGATCCGCTGGTCGCGTACCTCCCAGCCGTGGCAGTACGGGCAGTGCAGCACCTCACGCCCCCACCGTTCGGCCACACCGGGGACCGCGGGCAGCTCGTCGACCAGGCCCGTGGTGACCAGGAGCCGCTGCGCCAGGAACGCGGTCCCGTCGGCGAGGACGACGCGGAAGTCCCCGCCCGCGCGGCGCTCGGCGGTCGCCGCGGTGCCCGACACGATCTCGCCGCCGTAACCGATCACCTCCTGGCGGCCGGCCGCCAGGAGTTCCCCGGGTGGTGTGCCCTCGCGCGCCAGATACCCGTGGACGCCGTCCGCCGGGGCGTTCCGGGGCTGTCCGGCGTCGATCACCAGGACCGACCGCCGTGCGCGGGCCAGGGTCAGTGCTCCGCTCAGTCCCGCGGCGCCGCCTCCGATGATCACGACGTCGTAGCGCTGTTCCTCGTCCAGGGCAGCGGTGGTCGTCGTCTGCTGTGCGTGTGTCGTCATGTCGCTCGCCTCCGTTCACCGCGATCGTCATCCCATCGGCACCCGCTTGACAAAGTTTCTTGCCGGGATGGCAAATGGATATATGGCAGACGACGACATTCCCGGTGTACTGACCGCGGTGGGACCCCGGCTGCGGGCGCTGCGGCACGACCGCGGCACCACGCTGGCGCAGCTGAGCGAGATGACCGGCATCTCGCTCAGCACCCTCTCGCGCCTGGAGTCCGGGAAGCGCAAGCCGACCCTGGAGCTCCTGCTGCCGCTGGCCAAGGCCCACGGTGTGGCGCTGGACGAACTCGTCGGCGCGCCGGACACCGGCGACCCCCGCATCCGCCCCCGCCCCTTCACCCGGCACGGCCAGACCTTCGTGCCCCTGACCCGCCACCTCGGCGGGCTGCACGCCTACAAGCAGATCCTCCCGGTGGGGACCGGCGCCGACGTCCGCCCCGGGCAGGGGACGCATGAGGGCTACGAATGGCTCTACGTCCTGTCCGGCAAGCTGCGACTCGCCCTGGGCGATCACGACCTCGTCCTCACCGCCGGCGAGGCCGCCGAATTCGACACCCGCACCCCGCACGGCTTCGCCAACGCCGGAACGTACCCGGTCGAGTTCCTCAGCCTGTTCGGAGCACAGGGCGAACGCATGCACGTACGAGCCCGCCCCACCGCTACGGACGGGTGAGTGGGGCCGGCGGGCAGGCAGAACCGGCTTTCCGGGCTACCCGAACTCTGGAAATAACATTCCAGGAGGCGGTTGATGACCGAATATCCGCCTTTCTCCGTACCTCTCCTGGTTTTTTGTGTCACGGACTGGTAACTATGAGTACTGGGTGACATGTGGGGCGAGATGCTTCAATCCTCAACTTTTTGAGACCTTGGGGGCATCGTGTCGTATCAGCAACCACAGGGCTGGGGCCAACCTCAACAACCGCAGGCGCCGCAGGCACCACCGGCCAGGCGCAAGAGGAACGGCTGCCTGACCGCCTTCATCGCGGTCGCGGCGTTCTGCGTCGTGATCGGCGTGATCGCCGCAGTGGCCGGCGGGGGCAAGAAGGACAGCAACGACAAGGCCGGCACTCCGACCGCGTCCGCACCGGCCGCAGCACCCGGTTCGCAGAAGGCCGCGACGACCGGGCAGGCGACAAAGCCGCCGTCGAAAGCTCCGGCTGCCGAGACGAAGGCCGCCGCGGAGACCGTGACGTACCTGGTGGAGGGCAGCACGGCCGAGGTCACCTACGGACCGGCCGGGTCGAGCTTCTCGGGGAAGGTGCCGTTGAAGGTGACGAAGCCGCTGGGGACGCCCATGTACTACTCGATCACCGCGCAGTTGCAGGGTGGGGGCCACGTGAAGTGCTCGATCCTCGTCAACGGCAAGGTGATCTCGAAGGCCGAGGCGTCGGGCAGCTACAACATCGCCATGTGTCAGATCAGCCAGGACTTCGGGGGCGACGGCTGGGTGAACACCAACGGATGACCGGCACACCGGCAGCCCCCGGCCGTGCTGCACGGTCGGGGGCTGCCGGCGTACGGGCGGGGGCCGCCCGGCGGCCGGGGCGGTCAGTTGAGGATGTCGTCGAGCTCCTGGAGGAGCCGCCGCTTCGGGCGGGCTCCGACCATCGACTTCACCGGCTGCCCGCCGTTGAAGACCATGAGCGTCGGCATCGACAGCACGCCGTACGCCGCCTGCGTCTCCGGATTCGTATCCACGTCGAGCAGCACCACCTTGAGCCGGCCCGCCTGCTCCTCGGCCACCGCCTCCAGCACCGGGGCGATCATCCGGCACGGTCCGCACCAGTCCGCGGTGAACTCCACGAGCACCGGTCCCTCGGCCGCCAGCACCTCCTCGGCGAACGTCGCATCCGTCACCGTGGCCAATCCTGTCGCCTGCGCCATCTCAGCTCCTCTTCCCCTCGTTGTCCGGGTATCCGGCCCATTCGCACCGCGGCGGTGAGCTCTCCGGCGCCTGCGCGGTGGCCTCCACCTCCGCGCGCGCCAATTGCGCCCCGACCTGCTCGCGCACCTCGCGCAGCCGCGCGATGACGTCGTCGAGCTCGGCGAGCTTGCGCCGGTAGACGTCCAGCGAAGCGGGACATGAGTCCCCCTCCGGATGTCCGGCACGCAGGCATTCGACGAAGGGGCGGGTCTCTTCCAGCCCGAAGCCGAAATCCTGCAGCGTGCGGATCTGCGCCAGAAGGCGCAGATCGTCCTCGCCGTAGGACCGGTATCCGTTCCCGGCGCGCCGCGCGGGCAGCAGCCCGAGCGACTCGTAATACCGCAGGGCACGGGTCGTCACACCCGCCCGTTCCGCCAACTCACCGATCCGCATGCCCCGACGGTAGACCTTGACCCTGACGTCAACGCCAGACCGTCGGCACGACCACTTCAGCCGGCCAGAACGGACCCGGCACAGCGCTCCCCCGCACCTCTCCGGCCCGGCGGGCAACTGCTTGACCTGCGGACTTCCGCCCCATAAATTCATTTCTTTGGCTTGGCCCGCACGGACAGGCTCCATCGCTGTCCTTGGAGGACCCCATCAACTGGTACCTGGAAGCACTCCGGAACCATCTGAATTTCCGCGGGCGCGCTCGCCGCAAGGAGTTCTGGCAGTTCTACCTGGTCACTATGATCACCAGCTTCGCATTGCAGGTCGCCGAGTCGTCGCTCGGCGCCGGCCCGTACCTCTCCACGGCGTACGGCATCGCCGCCCTTCTGCCGTGCATTTCCGTGATCTGGCGCCGACTGCACGACACCGACCGGTCGGCCTGGTATCTCCTTGCGGGCGTCATTCCGCTCGTCGGCTGGATCTTCTTGCTCATCTACCTGGTGAGCGACAGCAAGCCCTACTCGAACGCCTACGGCCCGGCCCCCAAGCCCGTCCCGGCGCCGGGCTACGAACGGTTCGAACCCGCGCGATAAAGGCACCCCAGAACGGGGAAATGACTTACGTGCAACGGCGATTGCAATACCCGGCGGCGTTGAATTCGCCGCTCTCTCCATTGCTCCGAATACCAGGCACCGGCGCCCACGGTTACGGCCAACCACCGCCCTGACATGCCTCTTGACTGCCACGCTTCTGTACGTTCTGCACCGAATGCGTGTACGCACACCCCCTATCGGCGACCCACCCGTGACCCGACTCGGTTGGTGGCAGGCCTTGTTGACTTTCCCTCAGGGGGCGGCTTCACTATTTGTTGATCCGGTCTGACAACGTTGTCAGTCGGTGGACCAACAGTTCTGGACAGTTCACAACTCTGCCTTCGGTAAGTGCGCACGTATGTCACCTAGAAGATCCCCAATCGTCTCCTGGAGCCACGTGATGACACGATATGGGCGCACTGGCGCGCCCGTCCTCCGTACCGCTGTGGCCGCGTTCTCCGCGGCCGTTCTGGTGGCGCTGCCGGTTCAGGCGCTCGGCGCCCCGGCGGCGCACGCGGCCGGACTCGTCGACGATCCCGCCTCGCTGGTGAACCCGATCATCGGAACCTCCGGAGCGGTCGACACCTTCCCGGGCGCCGACGCGCCGTTCGGGATGGTCCAGTGGAGTCCGGACACGACCCCGCACCGGCCCGACGGCGGCGGCTATGAGTACAACGACAAGAAGATCTCCGGCTACAGCCTGACGCACCTGTCCGGGCCCGGATGTCCGGCCGCCGGCGACCTGCCCATTCTTCCGTTCACCGGTGCGTTGACCGGCGACCTGGCCGCGACCTCGGTCGGCTTCGACCACGCCAAGGAGACCGCGCAGGCCGGCTACTACGCGCTCACCGACGGCTCCGGCGTGAACACCGAACTGACGGCCACCGCCCGCGCCGGCATGGGCCGCTTCACCTTTCCCAGCGGCTCCGACGCCCATCTCCTGCTCAAGCTGAGCGGCGGCGCCACCAAGATCGACGGCACCCGGGCGCAGATCGTCAACGACCATGAAGTGACCGGCGCGATCGACAGCGGCCACTTCTGCGGCGCGAACAACACCTACACCCTGCATTTCACGATCAGCTTCGACCGGCCGTTCAGCAGCAGCGGCACCTGGGTCGGCAGCACGGTCGACCCGAACGCCAAGGCGCTGAAGCTGGGCGCTCCCCAGCAGCAGCTGCCCGCCGCCACCACCCGGGCGGCCACGCCCGAGGCGCACTTCACCCTCCCGTCGAAGCAGCGGCCGACGACCCACGGCGGGGCCGGCGCGTCGAAGGTGAAGGCCCCCTCCAATCCGCCGGTGGTCGGCGCCAACGGCGTCTATCTCGGATTCGACACGTCGAAGTCCGCGACCGTCACCGCGAAGGTCGGCATCTCGTACACCTCGGACGCCAACGCCGCGGGCAACGTCGCGAGGGAGATCCACGGCTGGAACTTCAACACGGTCCGGCAGGCCACGCACAACGCGTGGAACCAGACCCTCGGACGGATCAGGATCGGCGGCGGCAGCACCGACCAGCAGACCCAGTTCTACACCGCGCTCTACCACTCCCTGCTGCACCCCAACGTGTTCTCGGACAGCAACGGGCAGTACATGGGGATGGACCGGCAGATCCATACGACCGCCAGAGGTCACGTCCAGTACGCCAACTACTCGGGCTGGGACACCTACCGGTCGCAGACCCAGCTGATGGCGATGGTCGCTCCGGCCGTGACCTCCGACGTGGTCACGTCGATGCTCAACGGCTACCACCAGATCGGGATCCTGCCCAAGTGGGCGCAGAACAACGGTGAGAGCTATGTGATGGTCGGCGACCCCGCCGACGGCATCATCGCCGGCGCCTACGCGTTCGGCGCCCGCGGCTTCGACACCGGGGACGCGCTGACCGCGATGACGTGGCAGGCCACGCACCCCAACGGCGACCGTCCGGGCCAGGCCGTCCGCGACGCCAAGGGCTATCTGCCGATCGACAACAGCACATGGGGCTGCTGCAACTTCTACGGGCCGGTCTCGACGCAGTTGGAGTACGACAGCGCGGACTACGCCATCGCCGCCTTCGCCAAGTCCCTCGGGAAGAAGGACCTCTACTCCACCTTCGCCGGCCGGGCGCAGGACTGGCAGAACGTCTTCAACCCGCAGACCGGCTACCTGCAGGCGAAGCTGGCCAGCGGCGAGTTCGCCGCCGGCTTCACCCCCGGCACGTCCAACGGGTTCGTCGAGGGAACCTCGGCGCAGTACACCCCGATGGTCCCGTTCAACCTCCAGGCGCTCATCCAGTCGCGCGGCGGGGCCGCCGCCTACAGCAGTTATCTGGACGGCCTGCTGTCCGCTCTCACCGAGCCGGACAGCACCCACGCGGATCTGAGCAACGAGCCCAGTGTGGAGATCCCCTGGGAGTACGCCTACCTGGGCCGGCCCTGGAAGACGCAGAAGGCGGTGCGGGACGTGCAGCAGCAGCTGTACTTCAACGCCCCCGTCGGTTCCTTCGGCAACGACGACCTGGGCGCCATGTCGTCCTGGTACGTCTGGTCCGAGCTGGGCATGTACCCGGAGACCCCCGGCACCGACACCCTGGTGCTCGGCAGCCCCGTCTTCCCGACCGCGAAGGTGACCCTGGGCAACGGTCGCACCGTGACGATCAACGCTCCCGCCGCGGCCACCGGCAGCCCGTACGTGCAGGGGCTGAAGGTCAACGGCGCGGCGTGGAACAAGCCGTGGACCAGCTTCAGCAAGCTGTCCGGCGGCGCGACCCTCGACTACACCCTCGCGGCCACCCCGAACACGTCCTGGGGCTCGGCGGCCGCCGACGCACCGCCCTCCGACAGCACAGGACAGCGCGACGTCATCGCCGCGACCGGGCCGTCCGGCGCCGGGCTCGTCCTGGCACCGGTCGCGAGCGGGACCGGGACGCTGAACCTGGCCAACATCTCCGACAGCCCGGTGACCGTCGCGTGGGCCGCGACGCCGCCGAGCGGTGTCACGATGGCGACCACCAGCGGCACCCTCACCGTCCCGGCGCACTCCCCGGCCGAGCAGCAACTCCAGGTGACCGCGGGAAGTACCGAGGGCGCCTATTCGATCCCGATCAGTCTCACCGGCAGCGACGGGGGCACCCTTCCGTCGACCGCGCTGCACGTGGCGGTGGCCGCACCGGGTGCGCTGTGGCCGTACGCGACCGGGACCGGCGTGTACCCCGACGGCAAGACCTTCGGCGGCGGCTTCGACGAGCAGGGCTGGGCCTACTCGCAGAACGCGCTGGACGCGGCCGGAGTGAAGACGGGCGGCACCGTGACGGCCGACGGCATCGCCTACCCGTGGCCGGGCGGCAGCGGCAAGCCGGACAACATCGCGGCCGCGGGCCAGACCATCCCGGTCGCCGCCCCGCCGAAGGCCACCGCGATCGGCTTCCTGGGAGCCGCGATCAACGCCCCCTCGAAGGGCACCAGCGGCGCGGTGACCGTCACCTACACCGACGGCTCCACGGAGAAGGTCACGCTGGCCATGTCCGACTGGACGCTGAACGCCGGGGGGAGCACGCCGCTCCCGGGGACGACCACGGTCGTCAGGACCCCGTACCGGAACGTCGGCGACGGATCCAAGGACACGGTCGGAACGTACCTGTTCAGCAGCAAGCTCCCGCTGACCGCGGGCAAGCAGATCGCCGGCGTCACCCTGCCGGTGACGGCCGACGGCACGCTGCACCTGTTCGGGATCGGCTTCACCGGCTGACCGGGACGGAGCGAACGGCCTGAACCGGGGCGGACGGCGAGCACTCCCGCCGTCCGCCCCGGCACGCTTCCCCCTGACCAGGCCCAAGCGTATCTCACATTGATCTACCAAAACGAACACGTTCATGTTAGAACTGGGGGCATGAGCACTGCGAACCGCCTCGACGTCACGCTGCGCCTGGTCCAGGGGGCCGAGCGGATGGGGGTCGCCGAGCTGGCCCGGCGGCTGGGCGTGTCGGAGATGACCGTGCGCCGGGATCTGGACGAGCTGGAACGCCAGGGGATGGTGCGCAGGGTGCACGGCGGCGCGGTCGCGGCCGGTCTCCCCGAGCAGGGTTCCGGCTTCGCGGCGCGTGAGCCCTGGCAGGCCGCCACCAAGGACCGGCTGGGTGCGGCCGTGGCCGAACTGGTGGAACCGGGGCAGACCGTACTGCTCGACGCGGGCACCACCACCGTGCACGTCGCCGGGCATCTGATCGCGCGGGCACCGTTGACGGTCGCGGTCCTCGGTCTGCAGGCGGCCGTACGGCTGGCGGACCAGCCCGGTATCCGGCTGCTCGTGCTGGGCGGGGAGTCACGTCCGGGCGAGCGGTCCCTGATCGGACCCCTGGCGTTGCGGGCCGTGGACGGACTGGCCTTCGACTGCTTCGTCATGTCGATCGGCGGCGTGCACGCCGATCACGGCTGGTCGGAGTTCTCCCTGGACGACTGCGCGGTCAAGCAGACCGCGCTGGCCCGCGCCAGCCGCACCGTCGCGGTGGCCGACGCCACCAAGCTCGGGGTGCAGGCGTTCAGCCGGGTCGCCCCGCTGAACGCCGTGGACACCTTCGTCACCGACGCGGCCGGCGACGACCCGGACACGCACCCCGGCGGACCCGCCACGCTCGCCGCACTGCGCGACGCCGGCGTCCGCACCCACCTGATCTGACCGGTCCCGATCCGCCCAGGTCCGATCCGACCGGGTCCGCCGCTCGCGCCCACCGCACAACGGCCGACGCACCGCCTCTGCCGCACCACACGTACCGACGAAAGGCGCCTGATGCCCGCCCCGTTCCACCCCTTGATGATCCTGGTCGCCGGCCCCTACCGGTCCGGCACGGGAGACGACCCGGTGAAGCTCGCCGCCAACGTCCACGCCATGAACCAGGCCGCCCTGACGTTGTTCCGGGCCGGGCACCTGCCCGTCACCGGTGAGGCGCTGGCCCTGCCGCTGATCGAGACCGCGGGTTCCGCCGGCATCGGCGACCCGGCGTTCGACGAGATCTTCCATCCCGTCGCGGAGCGCCTGCTGGCGAGGTGCGACGCGGTCTGGCGCATCGGCGGACCTTCCGCGGGGGCGGATCTGATGACCAGCCAGGCCGAAGCGCTGGGCAAGCAGGTCTTCCACCACCTCGACGAGATCCCCGCCGCCCGATGACGGCCGGCATCGACACACCCGACCGACGTGGCCGGACCCGGCTGGACCGGGACGGCCTCGACCTGACCGGCAATCCCCGGGTCGTGGTCCGGGACGTCAGGCTGTTGTCCTGCCACTGGTACGTCCTGCGCACCACCACGTTCGATTACCGGCACTCGGACGGCCACTGGAGCACCGAACAGCGTGAGACGTACGACCGTGGCAACGGCGCCACGGTGCTGCTCCACGACCGCGACCGCGGCACCGTGCTGCTCACCCGCCAGTTCCGTTACCCCGCCTACGCGAACGGCCACCCGGACGGCATGCTCCTGGAGACCGCCGCCGGCCTGCTCGACGAGGACGGCCCCGAGACGGCGATACGGCGCGAGGCAGCGGAGGAGACAGGGCACACCATCGGTGCGGTGGAGCATGTCTTCGACGTCTACATGAGCCCTGGATCGGTCACCGAACGCCTGCACTTCTACGCAGCGCCGTACAGTTCCGCGACACGCGACACGGGTGGCGGCGGACTGGCGGAGGAAGGCGAGGACATCGAAGTCGTCGAACTCCCCTTCACCCGGGCCCTCGACCTGATCCGGTCCGGCGACATCGCCGACGCCAAAACCATCATGCTGCTTCAATGGGCCGCGCTGGACGGCCCATTCGCCCCGGGCCATCGGCAGGAATCTTAATTCCGGACCCACCCGTCCGGCTGTCGCTCATTTCAGGGGCTTCGCGCCCTTGAGCTCGAACCAGACGGATTTGCCGCAGTCGGTGAGGTCCACACCCCAGTCGCTGGCGAGTTGGTCGACCAGGGCTAGGCCCCGGCCGAATTCGTCGTCGGGGCGGGCGTTGTGCAGCCGGGGAAGCAGCCTGCTGCCGTCATCGATGTGGCAGCGCAGCGCATGGCCGCCCCGGGCGGTCAGATGGATGGGGCCCGGCGCGTAACGCACCGCATTGGTGACCAGTTCGCTGACGAGGAGTTCCGCGGTATCGGTGAAATGCTCCATCCCCCATTGCCGCAGCACCTGGCGGAGCGCCGACCGGGCCTGGCGACACGCCGTCGGCGTACGGGGCAACGGCCAGGGGCCACCCGTCAGGAGATCCTGCCGCGGCACCATCGCCAGGGACCGGTCCTGGTGCAGGGCTGGGCCTTCATAATGCCGCCCACTACCCAGCTGCCCCAGCAGATCTGCTTCGGCGGGGGCGCCCGTAGAAGGGCGAGGTCGGCGCATAAGGGCCTCCACTGGGCCCGGGACGCCCTCGCGTGGGCGGCCGGGACACGGGATGGGGCCACTTCCCAAGGGGGAGTGGGTCGTGCCGAGTACGGGATACCTATGCGTACTCAAAAGATCTTGACGGTTTTACCGCACAGGGCAGCATTACCGCGAAGTAAAGCCTATGTCGACTTTACCGTGGAGTAAAGTGCCATTCATGATCGATGCGGGGAGCGCCACGCCCTCACCTGAAGACCTCTCCGTAACCGGACGGCCACGCATACGCGCGGCCTCCCATTCCAGAGAAGCGCACATGCTGGACGCCGCATGCGTCATCTTCGCGGAGGCAGGCTATCTGGCCGCCACCATGGAGGCCATCGCCGCGCGCGCCCATTCCACCAAACCGACGCTGTACGCGCATTTCGGAAGCAAGGAAGACCTCTACAAGCGCTGCAGCGAACGGGCCGCGGAGACTCTTGCCCGGCAGCTCTTCGATGCCCAGGTCGCGGCGGAGCGCCTTTCGCTGGAACACCAGGTGCGCGCCGGAACCCTCGCATTCTTCGACTATGCCGCCGCGCACCCCCATGAGTTCCGCCTCCTGTTCGGCTCGGAGGCCTCGGGCACCGTCCCGGCCGCCCGGCACCGGCTGATGACCGCCGCCACCGACCGGATCGCCCACCTGATCAGGGAGTTCGCGGCATCGCACGGGCAGCCGCCGTGGGGGGCCAGCGCGACCTTGTGCGCTTCCTTCATCGTCGGTCTCGCCGTGGAGGGCGCGCGGTGCGCTCTCGGCACCGGCTCGCTCAGTCCGCGGCTGGCCGGCGAGTTCGCGACGTCGTTCACAGTGGCCGCGCTGCGGCACATCGACATCTCCCTGGCCGCGGCCGTCGACACCGAGTGACCGCCCTCGGTGCGGCCCGCCGGTGAGTGCGGGCCGCGCCGGCGGGCGCCCGGGGCCCAGACCTCGGGCCGGGCCGGCCGTGATGGCGATGCCGAGGGCGAGGGGTGCGATGGACAGAGCCGCGTTCTGCGGGGACAGCCCCAGCGGTCCCCGCAGGAAGACCGACAGGACCAGCATCAGCCCGGTGAACGAAGCGAAGAACGCCACGGCGACCAGGATCCCGCTGGTGTAGCCGCGGTTGCGCAGCAGGCCGGGGTGGACCAGCGGCGACGGCCGGCGGAGCTGGTCTGACGCGGCCGGCCGGATCCGTCCGGCGGAGGGCACCGGTACGCCCGGGAAACTCCCGTGCGCCCGCGCCGGGGGCTGCGATACCGTCGGCGCCCATGACTCCTTCTCCCCGCATCCGCCCTCCCTACGACGCCGACGAGCGCACCCAACTGGTGGGCTGGCTCGACATGCAGCGCGCGATCATCCGCTGGAAATGCGAAGGCGTGTCCGAGGAGGACGCCCACCGGTCGGTCCTCCCGACCTCTCCCCACATGACGATCGCGGGCATCGTCTCCCACATGCGGTGGGTCGAGCACTGCTGGTTCGAGGTCCTGCTGCTCGGCAGGAAGGCCGAGGGTCCGCAGTTCGACGACGGGCCCGAGGATGCCGACATGATGGTCGACGACATCCCCCTCGCGCAGCTCCTGGCGGAATACGAGCGCAGTTGCGAGGTGTCCAACGAGATCATCGCGTCCCTTTCGCTGGACACGGTGGGCAAGCACCCGGACTTCGGCGCCGCCGCCGCGTCACTGCGCTGGATGCTCCTCCACATGATCGAGGAGACCGCCCGGCACGCCGGCCACATGGACACCGTCCGGGAGCTCGTCGACGGCGAGAAGGGCTACTACTGACCGGTGTGACGGCCGGAGCGGCGCACCGAAGCGCGCCAGGCAGTGCCAGACCTTCTTGAGCGCCTGGGCGTCGTAGCGGCCGGTGCGGGTCGCGTCTCCGATGATCCGGGGATCGAGCCGGCCGTCGACCGCGATGGCGGCGCCCAGATCGACGTACTCCTGGCCGCGGAAGTCCGGGTGGCGCCGCAGGTTCTCGACGGTGAGCCGGAAGCCGCCGTGCCATTCGACGGGACACGGCAGCCGCGCGGCCTCGGCCTCCACCTCCGTGCCGTGATAGCTGGGATCGAGGACCAACGCCTCCACATCGCGGTCGAGCAGGACCGGCCCGTGGATCTGCGCCTCGACATGGCCGTCCAGGGCGTCCAGCTTCCCGGCCGCGGCCAGTTCGACGAGTGCGCAGCTGGTGGCGACGCCGAAGTCGGACGGCTCGGTGGAGCTGTCCGGATAGCAGAACGTGGCCCGGGCCACAGCCTCGGCGGTCAGCCGGAAGTGCGAGGAGCCGAATCGCGGTGCCGCACCGATGTGCTCGTGACGGAAGTTGAGCGCGCCATAGACCGGGCGCTCGTGCGCGGCGGCATCGTCGTAGGCGCCGCCGAATATCCGGCTCTCCCAGCGCCACCGGTCCCCGCCGGGGTGGGCGGTCAGGCCGCCGTTGCTGGTGCCGGTCACGAACTGCGAGGAGTAGACGCCGTCCTGCGCCAGTCGCCGCAGAATCGGCAGTCCGCCTGTCCACCGGTCGGGGTGGAGGTTCATCGTCACGCGCAGCCCGGCGTCGAGCGGTCCGCCCGTGGACCGGGCAGCGACGTGCCGCAGGGCTCTCGCCTGCGGCGACCTGGGTGGATCAGCGCTCATCCGTGAATTCTGCGCGAAAGCCGTCCGCCGGCGCATCCGGATTGAACGGCCTGTCGGCGAGCAGTCCGTAGAGGAGATCGTCCGTCCACTCGCCCTTGATCCAGGTGAACGCGGGGCGCCGCCCCTCCAGCTGGAACCCCAGCCGTTCCAGCAGCTGGGCCGAACTCAGGTTGCGGGCATCGCACTCCGCCGACATCCGGCGCAGACCGCCGGCGAACCGGTCCTGCAGCACGGCGCTCACGGCTTCGGTCGCGTATCCGTGGCCCTGCCGGTCGCGGGCCTGGGTGAAGCCGAGGTCGGCCTGCATGAGGTTCTCGTTCAGGTTCACCCCGACATCGCCGATCAGACAGCCGTCCTCCTTGAGCTCGATGGCGTACTGGAACCAGCCGGGCCGGGTCGGATCGTCGCTGAACTTCGCGATGAGCGCGGCTGCCGACTCTACGGACACCGGGGCGGACCAGCCCTGATAGCGGGCCACCTCCGGGTCCGAGCGGTACGCCGAGAGCGCCCGCGCGTCGGCGGGCCGGAAGTGGCGCAGGCGGAGCCGGGGCGTGTCGAGAAGCATGCGAGGAGGATCTCATGGGGTGCCCACGAGCCAGGTGGCGAGCCGGGTACCGAGCCTGTCAGCGCTGTGGATGCAGGACCGCCTCGGCGATCTGCCGCACCCGGTCCATGGTGATGCCGGTGCGCTGTTCCACCGCCAGCGGGTGGTCCGTGGGCTCGAGTTCCACCCGCGGGCGACGGCCGACGGGGCGCGTGTGAGCGTTCGTCTTGAGGTCGGTCGTGCTCTCCGGATACAGGCTCAGTTCCGTCGACAGCCAACCGAAGTACGGCCGTTCGGTCTCCCGGCCCGGGGTCTCCCACAGCTCGCTCGCCCGCGCGAAGCTCTCACGGCTGAGGGAGATCCACACGCCCCAGGCGAAGACGTCCGTGCGTCCGATCACGGGTATCTCGATCAGACCCCGCACGAAGAAGGCCTGGTTCCTGATCACGCACTGGTCCAACGACAGGATGCTGTCGGGGTCGTTGGCGAAGGCCGGCTCCCAGATGTCCGGGGCCATGGTGGAGTAGCTCATCGGGAGCTCTTCGTGGTGCTCGCCGCAAGTGGAGCAGAGGAATCCGAGATCGACTGACATGGCGGAGACAATATCCGCTCCACGGTGTCCCGGATCCGCGCAGGGTGCGGGTACGGCCGGGCAGCCGCTGAGCACCGTCGCCGGTGGAGGAGCGTAGGTTCGCCGTAGATCGTCGGTGCGGTGGAAGGGGCGGTGCTCGCGGATGCGCTCGATGGACGACCTTGACGATGTGAACGACGTGAACGACGGGGCGAGCACCGTACGGCCGGCCGTTCTGCTCGGCCATCTCGGTTACGGGCTCGGTGCGTCAAAGGCCGTCGTGGCGGTCCTGCCCGACGGCCGCGCTCCACAGCGGGTCGAACTGCTCGCCGCCGACGCGTCCGTCGTCCGCCGCCTCACGGCCGGTCCCGTCCAGGCGGTGCCCGGCTGGCGGGGCGGCCCGTTCGCGCGGGTGGAGCTGCCGCAGGACCTGGAGCCGGGCCGCTACGCGGTCCGTGTCGTCGACGGCGACGGCCGCCGGACCGTCTCGGATCGTTTCGAGGTCGCGGAGGACCGGCTGCAGCGCGAAACGATGTCCGACGTGCTGGCGTACTTCAAGGCGATGCGATCCAGCGGCGAGATCGACCGGAAGGACCGGCACGCCGCGCTGTGGGGCGACGACACCGGCCGGGAGGTCGACGCGCGCGGCGGCTGGCTGGACGCGAGCGGCGACACCAGCAAGTTCCTCAGCCACCTCACGTACACCCGCACGATGAGCCCGCAGCAGATGCCGTTGTGCGCGTGGGCCATGATGGCCGCCCGTGACGCGATCGCCGAGCGCCATCCGGCGCTGGTCCGTTCCCTCGGCGCCCGGCTGCGTGACGAGGCGCTGTGGGGCGCGGACTTCCTCGTCCGCTTCCGGGCGCCGGAGGGGTACTTCTACACCGGCATCTTCGACGCGCTGACCAAGGAGCTCGACGAGCGCGTCGTGACCGCGCCGCTGGCGGAGTGCGTACGCACCGACCGCTACCAGGCCGCCTACCGGCAGGGCGGCGGCCTGGCCATCGCGGCCCTGGCGCGCGCCGCGACCCTCGACGACCACGGTGACTTCACCGGCCCCGAGTACCTGTCCGCCGCGGTCCAGGGCTTCGTCCATCTCGAAGCCCACAACCTGGAGTATCTCGACGACGGCACGGAGTCGATCGTCGACGACTACACGGCGTTGCTGGCCGCGACCGAACTCGTGGCGGCGGGCGCGGACGGGGAGAACGGAGCCCCGGAGACCGGAGCCCGGGAAGCGGCCAGCCGACGGGTGCGCTCACTCCTCACCCGGTACGTACGGCCCGCAGACGGCCCCGGATGGTTCACCGGGGACGCCGCCGGACGCCCGTTCTTCCACGCCGCCGAGGCCGGACTGCCCGTGCTCGCGCTGACCCGGTTCGCCACCGTTCTGCCCGGCTCCCCCGAGGCCGGTCCGGCCCGGGCGCTGGCTCTGGAAGCCATGCTCGACACGCTGCGCCGCACCCACGCGGTCCCCAACCCGTTCGGCTATCCGCGCCAACGGGTGCAGCCCGCCGGCGAATCGGCCGAGGACGCGTTCTTCTTCCCCCATGCCAATGAGACGGGCTACTGGTGGCAGGGCGAGAACGCCACCATCGCCTCAATGGCCGCGGCCGCCTCCGCGTGTGCCGCCCTCGACGGCGTCGCCGAGGACGACCGCGCCCGGCTCGGTGCGTTCGCCGACGACCAGTTGGCGTGGATCACCGGCCGCAACCCGTTCGACGCGTCGATGATCCAGGGCCGCGGCCGTAACAACGTCGACTACGCGTCGGACTTCCCCAACATCCCCGGCGGAATCGTCAACGGCATCACCTCGGGGTGGTCCGACGAGGCGGACATCGCCTTCCTTCCATCCGACGCCCCGCCGGGGGACGCCTGGCGCTGGGCCGAGCAGTGGATCCCGCACACGGGGTGGTTCCTGCTCGCCGTCGGGTCCGCCCGCTGACCGCCGCGACGGCCGGTCTTCTGATGGTGAGCCCCCTGGTCACCGCCCCTCGGAGGTGAGGAGCCCGACGACCAGTTCACGCGGCAGCCCGTGGGTCTCGTGCAGATAGCTGTAGTCCTCCTCGCGCAGCGGCCCGTCGAACCCCTGCCGGGACAGCACCAGCCGGCCCCGCTCCAGCAGCTTCGAGAAGCGGCGCTCCTCGTCGAGCAGCACATCGCGCACGGATCCGACCTCGCCCGTCTGCCGGAAGTGGTCGAGAGTGTGCTCGAAGAGCTCCGTGGGGAGGTCGGACAACGTCCGCGAGGGGTCGTCCCGCCACAAGGTGGTCAGCACCCGGCGCGTCAGCCGGCGCAGGACGTAGCCGCGGCCGGTGTTCGACGGGAGGACGCCGTCGCCGATGACCACGATGCTGGACCGCAGGTGGTCACAGACGACACGGAGCGAGAACTCGTCCAGGTCCCACAGGCCGGGGATCGTGCTCGTCCAGGGGTCGAAGATGTCGCACTCGTAGACCGATGGCTTGTCCTGCAGCACGGTCAGGAGCCGCTCCAGACCCAGCCCGGTGTCGATGCTTGGCCGGAGCAGGGGTTGGAGGCTTCCGTCGTCGTGGCGGTGGTACCGCATCTTCACGTGGTTCCACACCTCGACCCATCGCTGATCGCTGGTCGGGGTGCCCTGCGGTGGGGTGTCGCCGGTCCATACGAAGATCTCCGAGTCGGGTCCGCACGGCCCGGTGGGGCCGTTGGACCACCAGTTGTCCTCGCGTGTCAGCTCCACCGGCACGCCCAGCTCGTTCCAGGTCCGCAGGGACTCGGTGTCGGGGCCGACCTGGTCGTCGCCGCCGAAGACGGTGACATGCAGCCGGCCGGGCTGGATGCCGAAGCCGTCGCGCAGCAGTTCGTAGCCCCAGCGCAGGCTCTGCGGGCCGCCGTAGTCCCCGAGCGACCATGAACCCAGCATCTCGAAGACGGTCAGGTGGGTACGGTCGCCGACCTCGTCCAGGTCGGTCGTGCGCAGACAGCGTTGCAGGCCGACCAGCCGCTGACCGAGCGGATGCGGGCGGCCGAGCAGGTACGGGGTGAGCGGGTGCATGCCGGAGGTGGTGAACAGCACCGGGTCTCCGGGTGGCCGGAGAAGCGAGTCACCGGTGATGCGCTGGTGTCCGCGGTCGCGGAAGAAGTCGATGAAGGTGCTGACGGTCCGGTCGGTGTTCATGGCGGCGGTTCCTTCGGGTCGTGGGGACCAGAAAAGGAACCGTGGGCACGGACTGCGAAACAGGAGTCGTACAGCGCACCGGCGGCCGTTTCCGGTCGCCGGGGATGAGGAGTGAGGTCAGGCGGCGGCAACCGACGAGCTGGTAGCTCGCGCGGTCGCGGTGGTGATGTGCCTGGTGATCTCCATACGCCAACGGTAACAGGGGTGCCCGCCGAGGTGCCCGGCATTTCCGGCGGCGGGACCGGCAGGACCGGGGTGCTGGGGCGGCACTATCGCCGGGCACTCGGCACGGGACTCAGCAGGGACCAGCTTCTGCCGTCTCCCCAGAATGACGACTCATCGACATACGGTCGCAGCAGTGCGGTGAGCTCCGCATCTCCCCGTTGGTTGAGTTCGTCCGACGCGATCTTCCGCGCCACGCCGGCGAGGAAATCGGCGAGTTGGATCCGGGCGTCCGAGCGGGAGCTGACGAGCGTCACGCTCGTCAGCCGGCCGCGCGGACCGTACCCGGGATCAGCAGGGTGCGGCTTGCTGAAGATCTCCTTGAGCTGCGCGATCCGCTCGTCGGTCAGCGTGTTGTTCCGGTCGTGAACGATGGAGACAGGTTTGTTGCCGTCGCTCCAGTGCGCAACGGTCCGGACGATCGAGGGGATCAGCGGGTCCAGCGCGGGAATCACCGTCGGGTCGTCGAGGAGCCGGGCCCGAAAGGAATCCGCGGGCGATCGGGCCGCCGCCAGCCGTTCCAGGATGTCGTCGACCGGCCCGCCCGCGGCGGTCCTGCGCAGGTTGTCGATGGTGCGGAAGAACGAGTCGACCGGGGTCCGTGTGCCCCAGAGGTTCTTGGTGCGCATCAGATGGTTGGACGACTCCAGGAACTCCCGCCACAATTCCGGCCCGAAGGACCGGGGACCCTCGCGATACAGGGCGACGGCAAGGGAATGGGCTTCTTCGTCCCGGCTCAGACCCGCACTGGCCGCGTGCGTCGCTTTCCCGACGAGCAGGTCCACCACCCTTCCGACGACGAAGAACGCCTTGTCGGTCAGATGGACGTGCGCATGGCCGTGGATCGGTCCCGATGGTCCGAGCAGCCAGGTGAGAACCGGCCGGTGTTTCTCGCGGAGCAGGTGATTCGCCTTGTACTCCTGCGCGGGCGAGCGAATTCTGTTCCGTATCTCCTGAATGCTGTCCGCCGCGAGCGCGACGTCCAACCGGACGCTGGCATGGGCGAACACATCCGTGTTGCCGCCCAGGAGATTCTCGCCGTCGGAACCCGACTCGTCGCAGGCGATCTCGACGAGCCGGCCGGTCGGCGCCGCCTCGAGAGATTCCTCCCGATCGCCTGTCACTGCCTGGTCCTCCCACGGATGGACATGCCAGCCATCATCGGTGATCAGCGCGGGATCCACCACGAATTATCCGGCTGCCGTCACTCCTGAGCACCCTCCGGAGTGACGCCGGCCGGGCGGGCGGCGTCACTGCGCAGCTCCTCGGTGGCCTCGTGGTAGGCCGTGGCCGCGTGCTCGAAGTAGTCGAAGAGGACGTCGAGTTGCTCCGGGGTGTACCGGGCGAGCACCGCGCCGACCCGGCGGCGGGCGGGACCGGCCACCGCTTCGACGTCCACGCCCCCGGTGGCTCCGGCCACCGGCTCGATGATGACCTTGCGCCGGTCGGCCGGGTGCACCGCCCGGCGCACCAGGCCCCGGCGCTCCAGGCGGTCGATCAGCCGGGTGGTCGCGCCCGTGGTCAGTCCGGTGCGCTCGGCGAGTTCGCCGGAGGTGAGGCTGCCGGCCAGGTCGAGAACGCTCAGGGCGCGCAGGTCGGTGGTGTGCAGCCCGGCGGCCTCGGCACTCGCCTGCCCGTTGAGCACCACCGCGTCCACGTAGCGGCGGTAGATGCGATGAGCGTCCTCCCGGCGAACGGTTGACATCCCGGGCAGCCTCCCCTTCAATAATATCTGCACGCATGCAGATACTTCAGTCGTGCAGATTCTTTGACAGTGTAACCAACCAGGAGGCCCGAGATGGACGCCCACAGCATCGACCGCACCGCCGACCTGCAGGACATCACCGCACTGTTCGAGGGCATGAACGCCGCTTGGGGCCGCGGAGACGCCGACGCCTACGGCGAGCACTTCACGGCGGACGCCACCTACACGACCTACGTGGGCACGCTCTACCACGGGCGGACCGACATCGTGGAGGCACACCGCGCCCTGCTGGCCACCTTCCTCAAGGGCACGCAGCTGGCCGGCGAGACCACCGACATCCGCTTCATCGGTGCCGACACAGCGGTGGTGCTGTCCCGGGGCGACGTCCACAAGGGCAACAAGGCGCCCGGAAAGCTCCGGAAGGTGCAGACGTCCACGGTGGTCCGCGACACCGACGGGCAGTGGCGGGTGGCCGCCTTCCACAACACCAAGCGGCACCCGGTCATGGAAGCCGTGTCCTTCACCTTCGCCCCCGCCACCCGGCCACTCGCGCACCGGTAACCGAACTCGTGGGCGCCCCGGCCTCGGGAACCGGCCGGTTGATCCCGGCGAGCGGCCACCCCGGTTGGCATGATGACCCGATGCAAGATCACGAGAGAACCCAGCCGCCGTGGATCGCGGACGAGCGCGCCAGCCTCACGGCCTTCCTGCAGTACCAGCGCGAGACGCTGGAGATGAAGTGCACCGGACTGACCACCGAGCAGCTACGGGAGAGGGCCGTTCCGCCCTCGGAGCTGTCGCTGCTCGGACTGGTCCGGCACCTGGTCGAGGTCGAGCGGGGCTGGTTCCGGAAAATACTGAACGACGAGAACGTCCAGCCCTACTGGCCGCGTCCGGAGCCCGGCCGCTTCAGCGAATGGGACGTCGACTCGGCCGATCCCGACGAGGCGTTCCGGGCCTGGCACGAGGAGTGCGCACGGTCCCGCGCGATCGTGGACGCGGCCGCGTCACTGGACGACACCGGGCACTACGGCGACGAGGTGTACTCGCTGCGCTACATCCTGACCCACATGATCGAGGAGTACGCGCGGCACAACGGTCAGGCCGATCTGCTCCGGGAGTGCATCGACGGCACCACCGGCGAGTAAGGCGAGTAAACCGAGGTGACCTGCGGGTGGGCGTCTCCTACCCTCGGCAGCATGGACAGCGCCACAGGACTGTTGAACGTCATCGATGTCGAGGCGACCTGCTGGGCCGGCGAACCGCCTCCCGGGGCGGTGAGCGAGATCATCGAGATCGGGCTGACCGTCGTCGACCTCGACACGGGCGAACGGGTCGCGCGGCACCGCATCCTGGTGCGGCCCGCACGGTCCGCCGTCAGCGCCTTCTGCACCGAACTGACGGGTCTGACCCAGGCCGAGGTGGACACCGGCGTCGGCTTCTCCGAGGCCTGCCGGCTGCTGGCCGCCGAACACCGGGCCGGGAGCCGGCCGTGGGCCAGCTGGGGCGACTACGACCGGCACCAGTTCACCCGGCAGTGCCTGGCGACCGGCACGGAGTACCCCTTCGGAAGCCGGCACACCAACGCGAAGCTGGTCTTCACCGAGGCGCACGGACTGCGCAAGCGTCCCGGCATGGCGCAGGCGCTGCGGATCGCCGGGCTGCCGCTGGAGGGGCGCCACCACCGAGGTGAGGACGACGCCTGGAACATCGCCGCGCTGATCCTCGGCCTGGCCGCCGACGGTGCCTGGCCCGGCGCATCGGCCCCCTGACAGCGGGCGGTGTCGGACCGGTCCTGACGCGTTCGCCGCCGGACGCCTGGCTGCAGCGGGTACTGACCCGAGAGTTGCTGGGCGGGCCCGGCTAGGGGCCGTGGTGCCGCAGGTGGGTGTCGCCGCCACGGTCCGGCCGATACGGCGGAATGTCCCGGCCCGGTTGGTAGTGCGCGCCCTGGTGGATGTGCCGGCCCACAACGAACATGTCCACGACGGCCACCACTCCCACCACCGCGAACGTGACCGCCCACGCCGTATGACCCGCCACCGCGAACCCCACAGCGCCCACCACCGCCCAGGCCAGCCCGAACGCGGCCAGTCCCAGCCGCAGGCGCAGGGCACTGCGCGCGGTCAGCGGTTCACTCCCGGTACGCATGGCGACACATCTCCTCCCCTCCAGCATCCACCTTCGGAGCACCGAGTGGGGCGGGGTGCCGGACAGGATCGCGCCGTTCGCCCGGCGGGACCGTCCGCCGGGCTCCGTCAGGCGCGCGTGGCCGAGAACCTGCGGGGGCCGTCAGCCGCCGGACCCGAAGACCGTGTTGGCGCAAGTGTCCTGGTCCGCGGAGCGGGCGTCGGCCACGACGGTGGAGGGCAGCGCGGTGGGCGTTCCGGTCGGCTGCGCGGCGTCCTGGCCGAGGGTGTAGTTCTTGCCGAGGACGAGCCTGATCCCGGCGGTGGAGACCGGTGACAGGGTGGCGCCGGGGAAGAGGGCGGCGACCTTCTGCGCGTCGGCGCGCCGGCCGGCTCCATACTCGACGACCGTCGTGTCGTACGTCTGGGAGGTGGCGGTGACCGTCCCGCTGACGCTGAAGCCGGCCTTCTCCAGGGTGGTCGCCGCCTTGCCCGCGAGACCGGTGGTCGCGGTGCCGTCGAGCACGACGAGCTTGACGCCCGCGCCCGGGGTCCCGGACGGCGATGCCGGAGCAGACGGTGTCGACTCCGCGGGCGGGGTGGTCGGCGACCCTGCGGCGTCCTGCCCGTCGATGGTCCGGTCGGCCTTGAGGGTGGCCCACAGGGTGTCGACGGCGGGGTGGACCAGCTCGACGCGCTCACCGCTGAAACGCCAGGGCGTGGTCAGGAACTTGAGGTCGCGCAGGTCGATGTTCTTCAGCGACGAGCCGAACTCCAGCAGCTTCGCCACCGAGGCGAGACCGGGGTCGACGATCAGCGACTTGGTCGCGGCGTCCGCGAGCGGCAGCAGCGTGGTGGGGTTGATGCCCTGCCCCTTGATCTTGGACACCAGCGAGCCGAGGAAGGCCTGTTGGCGCAGCATCCGGCCGATGTCGGAGCCGTCGCCGATGCCGTGCCGCAGCCGCACGTAGTCCAGCGCCTGCTGGCCCTGGACGTTCTGCTTGCCCTTGCTGAGGACCAGATCGCCCCTGGCGCCCAGCTTCGGGTTGACGTCACCTTGGTAGATGTCGTTCGGCAGACAGACCTCCACCCCGTGGACGGCCTTCGTCATCGCCGCGAAGCCCTCGAAGTTCGCCACGATGGTGTGGTCCACCCGCAGGCCGGTGAGTTTCTCGACCGTGTTCTGTGTGCAGGCCGGGTTGCCCGCGTCGGTCTCCCCCACCGAGAAGGCCTCGTTGAACATGGTGTGGGTCCGCTCGCTGGTCCAGCTCCCGTCCGGCAGCCGGCAGGCGGGGATGGTGACCAGGGTGTCGCGGGGGATGGAGATGCCGATCGCGTGCTTGTGGTCGGCGTAGACGTGCAACAGGATCGTGGTGTCCGAACGGGCCGTGCCGCTCTCGCCGCCGCCGAGGCTGCTGCTGGCGCCGCCGCGTGAGTCGGAGCCGATGAGCAGCACGTTGACCGGGGTGTTCCCGGTGGCGTCGGGTACGGCGGCGGGCGGGCGCTCCGCGCTCATCGCCTCGGCGGGGAAACTCTTGATGTTGCTGTTGAGCCGGTAGTAGATCGCGCCGCCCGAGACGACCAGCAGCACCAGTGTGCCGACCGCCGTCCAGGCGACGATCTTCTTGGCCCGACGGCGGGTTCCGCGCGCTGCTGCGGCGGGCGGGCCGTCGACCGTGGCCTCGGGTATCTCCTCGGGTGCGGCCCCGTCGTGTTCGTGCGTCTCGTCCCGCGCGCCTGACATCTGCGTCCCTCTCCCCTGGTGTGCGGATCCTGAGTCGCACAGGGAAGAGCGTTGCAGACAGTTATGAGGAAAATGTTAGATCTCTCGAACAGTTCCGAACAGTGACATCCGGCGGACGCCGGGCCCGGTCGGGCCCGGCGTCGGAGCGTCGGATTCCGGAGTCGGCACCGGCTCAGGACGGTGCCGGCCCGGCGGAGTTCAGCGGGTGCACCGCAGGCTCGTCAGGTCGACCGAGTCGGCAATCGCCTGCATGCCCTTGTCGTTGGGGTGCAGGTGGTCGCCGCCGTCGAAGACCGGAAGCAGCCGCTCCTGGTCGTACGGGCTGCGCAGGAGTTTGTCGAAGTCGGTGACGGCGTCCAGCGCACCGCCGCTCCTGATGAAGGAGTTGACGCCCTGGCGTACGGCCTCACTGGCGGGATCGAATTCCGACCACCCCTTGAAGGGCAGCACCGTCCCGCCGACGACGCAGACGCCCGCCGCGTGGGCCCGGTCGATGATCTGCCGGTAGCCGGCGATCATGTCGTCGACCGTGACGCCGCTGTGCGCCTTGATGTCGTTGATGCCCTCGAAGAGGAACACCGTGCGGATCCCGGGCTGGGAGAGCACATCGCGCTGCAGCCGGGCGAGGGCGCTCTGTCCGGCGCCGTCGGCCAGCACCTTGTTGCCGGAGATCCCCTCGTTGGCGACGCCCTTGATGCCGATGCCGGTCGCGCCCTGGAGCCGCCGCGAGAGGTAGTCGGGCCACCGGCGGTCGGTGTCGGTGCTCGACTGCCAGCCGTCGGTGATCGAGTCGCCGAGCGTGACCACGGCGCCGGTGTCCGCCCCGGTCTCCACGCTGACCGCGTCGAGGTAGAACCAGGATCCGATCCGCTCGTTCCAACTGCCCCCGCCCTCCTCGCCTGCGTGGTCGCCGCCCGCCGCGTAGGACGTCTGCATGGCCATGCCGTGGCCGGTCGCCGGCCCCTCGGCCGCCACCACATGGAGGCTGACGACGAGATTGCTCTGCGCCACCAGCGATCCGGACAACGGATCGCTGTACACGGTGGCGCCGGGCGGCACCGTGACGGCCTGGCCACCGCCGAAGGTGATGCGGCGGTTGCTGCCGGGGAGAAGCTGGGCACCGTCCTGCTGCTGCCCGGCGTAGACGCTGTCGAACGTCACCGGGTGGTCGCCGAACGCGTTGGACAGCCGGATCCGCGGGCTGCCGCCGCCGACGCTGGTGCGCACGACGAGCCGGTAGCTGTGATCGGCGACCGCCGTTCCCATCCGGTCGGCGCTCGCCCCCCAGGTCACCACCTGGTGGGAGGGACGCACCGCAGAAGTTGCCGACGCCGAGGACATGGCGGCCGGCGCGCACAGCGCGACGACGAGGGCGCCGACGACTCCTGCCGCACGGCCACCGAGCGGGAACCACGGACGGCGGCTCACCGGCTGAAGTCCCGCAGTGTGACGGAGCCGCCCGGTTTGAGGCTGAGAGCGCGGGACACTCCCCCGTACGACACCGTGGTGCTGCGGCCGCCGACGCTGCGCAACCGCGCCTCGGTGACCTTGCCGTCCCGCCAGCGCAGGTCGATGACGAAACCGCCGCGTACCCCGACGCCGGTGACCGAGCCGGAACGCGCCCAGGCGTCGGGGAGCGCGGGGAGCAGTTCGATGTGGCCGGGGCGGGAGTAGACCAGCATCTCGATCATGGCGGCCGAGGTGCCGAAGTTGGACTCGATCTGGAAGATGCCGCGGCCCGTCGACACCTCATAGATGTCGAACAGGTTCATCGCGGTCCCGTTGGTCCCGCCGATGGAGGGCCGCAGGTTGTTCACGACCAGCTGGTACGCCTTGTCCGCGTTCTTCAGCCGGGCCCAGCACAGGCTGCGCCAGGCGTTCGCCCAGCCGAAGCTCTCCATCCCGCGCGCGGTGAGCAGCGCGGTCGCGCCGTCGACGACGGCCTTGGGGGTCGAGCCGTCGGGGCGGATCCGGTCGCCGGGGAAGAGCCCGATCAGCGGCGAGAGATGCCGGTGGGTCGTCTCTCCGAGGTTGTCGGGTGACATCCACTCCTCCAGCCAGCCCGTCTTCGGGCTCACCTGCGGCAGGTACAGCCGCTCCTGGAGGGAGGCGATGGTCCTGCTGTGGCCGCTGTCCCGGCCGAGGACGGCACACGCGGTGCGGTAGTTCTCGAAGAGCGCCCGCACCAGTTCCTGCGCGTAGGTGATGCCCTTGGCGTCGAGGGGGCCGTGCTCGGGCGACCAGTCGCTGTCGGCGATCAGGACCTCGCGGTCCTTGCCGGTGGCCGGGTCGGTGACGGTCGTGGTGAGCAGCCGCGCCTCCCAGAACTCGCAGGCGCCCTTCAGGAGCGGGTGGATCCTGGCGAGGTAGGCCGCGTCCTGGGTGTACTCGTAGTGCTCGAAGAGCGAGTTGGACAGCCACGCGTTGCCCGCCGGATGCCACCACCAGCCGCCTCCGCCATGGATGTTGGTCGAGATGGCGACGGTCCAGCCGGCGATCTTCCCGCTGGAGTTGCGGTAGCGGTTGCGCGGGTCGTTGAAGAGGGTGCGGGTCAGCTCGGTCCAGGACGGGAGCTGCGCCAGGCAGTAGTCGGCGTAGGCGTCGAAGCTGCTGGACAGGCCGGCCCGGTCGGCCATCCAGTAGTTCATCTGGATGTTGATGTCGGTGTGGTAGTCACCCATCCAGTCCGGGTCGTTGCCGTCGAGCCACAGCCCCTGGAGGTTGAGCGGCAGACTGTCACGCGATCCGGCGATCATGAGATAGCGGCCGAACTGCAGGTAGGACGCCTCGAGTTCGGGGTCGGCCTCGCCGTCCCTGGCGCGGGCGCGTACCCGCTCCCAGGTGTCGAGGCCGCGCTGCACGGAGGACGACTCGCCGAGCGAGATGCCCATGCGGTCGAACAGCGCCCGGTGGTCGGCGACATGGGAGTGCAGGAGCGAGGTGAACGGGTGGCGGGCCGCCGTGAGGACCTTGCTCCGGGCCAGCTTCTGCGGGTCCAGGGCGGGGTCGCGGTAGCCCGCGGCGGCGTCGGGCGCGTAGTTGGTGCCGCCGCTGACGACGACGGTGAGGTCCTTGCAGCCGGCGAAGGAGATCCGCGCACCGTCGGTGGTCACCGTGCCGGTGGAGCTGTACGCCGTCACCGCGGCGCCGTAGCGCAGTCCGCCGTCCGGGAAGGCGGCACCGAACGACGCGTACGTACGGGCCCCGTCCGTGGTCGTGGTCTCGTCGTGCGTGCCCGCCAGGGTGACCGTTCCGGTGTACCGGCCGCCACCGCGCTGGGAGAAGTGCAGGACGATGGCGTCGTCCGGGTGGCTGGCGAAGATCTGCCGCTCGTACGTCACTCCCGAGCGGACGTACGACGAGGAGACGATCCCCTGGCTGATGTCGAGGTCACGGCGGTAGTCGGAGACCGCCGAGAGGTCGTGGTCGGGGATGTCGACGGTCAGCCGCCCCAGGAGGGTGAAGGAGCCGAAGTTCTCCCGGGCGTAGGGGAACTGGCCGTCCGCGTCGAGCACGGCGTTGCGGCCGCCGGTCCACAGGGTGGCGTCGGTGAGGAGGAGCAGTTCGCGTGACGGGTCGTTGCCGGTGAGCGCGCCCAGCCGCCCGTTGCCGATGGGCAGCCCCTGCTCGATCATCGCGGTGTCGGAGGCGGGCGCCGGGTACCAGAACCGCGTGGTCGACGCCTCGGGAAGCAGGGGGGACTCGGACGGTCGCGCCGCCGGCGCGGTGGCCGCGAAGGCGGGCAGGCTGCCGAGTGCGGTGAAGGCACCCGCCGCGGCGGCGAGGGAGAGGATGTCCCGCCGGCTCGGCCGGCGGGGGGATGAGTCGGTGTTCTGGTCGTCCACGGTGCACTCCGTTTTGTGGCGGGACGTTGTGGGGGTGCGGACAGGGGTGCGGGGCCCGGAGGAGGTCGGACCCCGCACCCGGTCGTCACGACAGCTTCGGCACGTCGATCCGGTCGATGTCCGGGGCGTAGCCGTCGCCGCTGTCGAAGGTGACGGTGTTGCTGCCCGCCTTGAGGGTCACGGGCACACCGACGGTCTCGACGGTCCCCCAGTCACCGGTGGAGGGGAACTTCAGACCGGTGGCCCCGTTGCCGTTCGCGGAGATCTGGGCCGGGCGCGCGTCACCGCTGATGTAGGCGACGTTGATGACGTAGCGGCCGGCCTTCGGCACCACGATGTCGTTGAACTGGAGCTTGCCGCCCTGGTAGAGGTTGCCGACCTTGTGGCCGCCCGAGCAGGCCGCGCAGTCACCGATCCCGGCGTTGCCGCTGAGGGTGTTGGCCGCCGACTCGGCCTCGTAGCCGGTCATCTGCTGCGCGGGACCGTGCGGCGTGACGGTGAACAGCCGCGAGCCATGGGCCGGCAGCGCCTGCGTCACCTTGTCCTTGTACGTGCCGAGGTTCTCCTTGTTCCACAGGTCACGGACCGCTCCCTGGCCGGAGAAGCCGAGGGACGACCAGTCGGCGGTCACGGCGGCGGGCCCGTTGCCGAGGTTGAACAGGGCGACGGTGTAGCTGCCGTCGGCGTTCTTCGCGCTCCAGACCTGCTGGTCGCCGGAGGCGGTGATGGGCCGGGCGGGCGGGGTGCTGCCCTGGTTGAGCGCGATGACCTCGCGGTTGGTCAGCAGCGAGACGCCGTAGTCGTCGAGGCGGGTGAGGTCGTCACCGGTGTAGAGCGGGGACTTGGCGATGGCCCACAGGGTCGCGTAGCTCTGCCGTTCGGCCTTGGTCAGGCCGTCCATCGCGCCGTTGCCCACGTCGAGGGAGTCGAGGTCGTTCCAGCCCCCGGGTCCGGCGTGCCGGGTCCAGCCGGCCACGTCGGCCCATCGGTCGTCGACCGAGTTCTCCCACGACACCAGGGTGTTGCAGTAGCACTCGACGTCGGTGTCGATCCGCCAGCCGTTGGAGTACTTCTTCCAGTCGGCGGCGTGGTTGATGTCCAGCGACCAGGACAGTTCGAGGTGGATGGGGCGCCCGGCCGTGGCGATCGCCTTCTGCCAGGCGGCGGTGTCGGCGACGTTGTCGTAGTTGTCACCGCTCTTGAAGGAGCCGGGTCCTACACCGTCCAGTTTGAGGAAGTCGTAGCCCCAGTCGGCGAACATCTGGGCCTGCGAGTCGATGTACTTCTGGGCGCAGGGCCGGGAGAAGTCGAGTTTGTAGGCGCTGTCCCAGCCGTTGGTGGTGCGCAGGTCGCCGTGGACGCTGTCGGCGGTGGTACAGCCCGGCGCGTTCCAGACCGGCACCTTGCCCGCTCCGTACGCCTCCTTCTCCAGCCCCGCGGGCTGGTAGATACCGGCCTTGAGACCCTTGGCGTGGATATCGTCGGCGACCGGCTTCATGCCGCGCGGGAACCGGACGGGGTCGGGTGCCTGGCGGCCGTACCCGTCGAACTCCGGCTTCCATGTGGTGTCACGCCACCAGCCGGCGTCGATGTTGACGTACTCGTACCCGTACTTCTTGAGCTTCGACGCCAGCGCGCCCGCCTGCGTGAGGACGTTCTTCTCGGTCAGGTAGCTGTAGTCGCCGTCGGGGTTGAGCCCCGGGTACTTCGAGGACTGCATGCTCCAGCTGGACCAGCCCATGAACGGCTTCTGGGCGGGCGCGGCTACGGCGGCCCGGGCGGTGGTGGGAGCGGTGGAGGTCCTGGCCGCCGCGGGAGAGGAGGCCATCGCGGCCGGGACGGTCGCCGTCAGGCCGGCGGCGAGGGCCAGGACGAGCAGGGCCCGGGTGGCACGGCGGGTCGGCGGCGCGGTGACGGACATGGGGGGTGTGGAGGGGTACGAGGATGACCGCATGGGTCGGACCTCCTGTTGTGAGGGCATGGGCGTGCGCAGGGCGTTGCGGAGCGGCATGGTGGTCGTACGTGTGCGTGGGGGGGGTCAGGCGTGCGTGGGGGGCACGCCGTGGGGGTCGGGGGACGTGCGTTACGTGTCGATGCCGATGAAGGACTGGATCGCGGTGGCCGCGGCGCCGCGCGCCCACTCCTCGAAGGGCAGTGGACGGGTCATGACGTCGCACTGGGCGGCGGTACCGAAGGCGGACGCGGTGAAGGCGACACGGATGTGCTCGGCGAACAGGTCGTACGCCGCCAGTCCCTCGCCGGAGATGATCACTCGTTCCGGTCCGAGAACGTTGACGACGGCCCCGATGGCCCGGCCGATCACCTCCCCGGCCCGCGCGTACACCTCTCGCGCGCCGGGGTCGCCCTGGTGCGCGAGCTCCAGGGCCTGGGCGGAGTCGGTGACCAGCAGTCCGGTCACCTCACGGACCCGGCGGATGATGGCGGCGTCACCGGCGATCGCCTCCACACACCCGGTGTTTCCGCAGTGGCACAGCGGCCCGAGCGGGTCGATGGACAGATGGCCGATCTCACCGGCGACGCCGTGCGCGCCGGAGACCACCCGTCCGTGCACCACGAGTCCGCAGCCGATACCCGCACCGACGGTCACCAGCGCGAAGTCCGACACGCCGGCCCCGGCCCCGAACCACTGCTCGGCGACGGTGAGCGCGCGGACGTCGTTGTCGACGGTGACCGGCAGGCCGGTCACCGTGCCGGCCAGTTCCGCGAGCGGCACGTCGCGCCAGTCGAGGAACGGTGAGTAGCGCACCACTCCTGCCACCCGGTCCACATCGCCGGACACCGCCAGCCCCAGCCCGCTGACCTGCACACCGAACCCTTCGGCCTCCGTGAGGAGCTCCTGGACGAGTGCGCCGATGGAGGCGAGCACGGCGCCCGGGTCGCGGGCGGTGAGCTGGACGTGCCGGGCCACCCGGATGCGGCAGCACAGATCGGTGAGCACCGCGATGATCTCGTCGCCGGTCACCTTGACGCCGATGAACAGCGCCCGGCCGCCGTCGACGCGTACGGGATTGGCGGGCCGTCCCAGCGACGCCCGCGCCTCCTCGTCCACGCCTTCGACGAGATAGCCGGCCGCCATCAGCGGCCGTACCGCCTTGGTGACCGCCGCCGGTGACAGCGCGGTCCGCCGGCCGATCTCGATCCGGGTGAGCGGACCGTGGGACAGCACGGTGGTGAAGACCAGGGAGGCGGCCGGCGTCGCTGCCGGAACCACGTCGGTACGAGGCGACGAGTGCATGGCCGAAACGTAAGGGGGTTCTTTTCCGCTGTCAATGAAAGAAGTAAGCTCCTTTCAAGATGTCGCCCCAGTGGGATCCTGACCTCCAAATGCAGGTGGCGTCATGGGTATTGACAGGTGATCGCAAGCGGGGTTGGCTGCCGACTGCTCTCGAGGCGCTATCTGAACCTAAGGATCCATGCCTGTGATCTCCTTCGCCCCCGACACCGGGGTCTGGCTGCTCCGCACCCCGCGCACCTCGTACGCGCTGCGCGTCGACGGGACGGGAGCGCCCTGCCACCTCGCGTGGGGACCGCGGCTGACCCTCGCGGAGGCCGAGGAGCTCGCCACTCCCCCGCCCCCGCCTGCCAGCAGCTTCGAGGGACCGCCACCCGTCGGTGAGGAACTGCCCGTCGACGGCGGAGCACGGTTCGGGGTCCCGTCGCTGCAGGTGCGCTTCGCCGACGGGACCCGCGCCTTCGAATGGCTCGCGACGGGCCACCACGTGCACGAACCGGCGCCCGGGACCGCCGAACTGGCCCTGGAGTTCCGCGACCGCCACTACCCCCTGGAGATCGCGCTCCACTACCGCGTCCACGACGACAGCGATGTGATCGAACGCTGGACGGTGCTGCGCAACACCGGCGACGACACCGTCACGCTGCCCCGTGCCGACTCCGCCGCGTGGACCGTTCCGGCCCGGGAGGACCACCGGCTCAGCCATGTCACCGGCCAGTGGTCGGCCGAGACCCAACTGCACCGCGACCGCGTGCCGTTCGGCGAGACGACGCTCACCAGCCGCCGGGGCATCACCAGCCATCACACCAACCCCTGGGTGATGCTGGACGCCGGCGACGCGACCGAGGACCACGGCCAGGTGTGGAGTGCGGCCCTCGCCTGGAGCGGCAGCTGGCGCATCACCGTGCAGCGGTCCCCCGACGGCCGGGCGGGGTTCACCGGCGGCGCCGGCCACGACGGGGCGGTCCTGCCGCTCGGCCCCGGCGAGGAGTTCACCACGCCCCGCTTCGCCGGGCTCCACTCGGACGGCGGTTTCGGCGCGACCAGCCGGGCCTGGCACGCGTACACCCTGGTCCACGTACTGCCGCACGCCGACGAGACGCGCCCGGTGCTCTACAACTCGTGGGAAGCCACCGCCTTCGACGTGGACGAGCCCGGCCAGCTCAAGCTGGCCGCCCGCGCGGCGGCGCTGGGTGTGGAGCTGTACGTCATGGACGACGGCTGGTTCGGCGCGCGCCGCAGCGAGCGGGCCGGACTCGGCGACTGGACCCCGTCCCCCGACCGTTTCCCCCAGGGCCTCACCCCGCTGGTCCGTGAGGTGCACCAGCTCGGCATGCGCTTCGGCCTGTGGGTGGAGCCCGAGATGGTCAACCCGGACAGCGACCTCTACCGGGCGCACCCGGACTGGGTGCTGCACTTCCCGCACCGCGCCAGGACCGAGCTGCGCAACCAGCTGGTGCTGAACTTCGCCCGCCGGGACGTCGCGGACTGGGCGTACGGCTGGCTGACCCGGCTGGTCGGCGACAACGGCATCGACTTCCTCAAATGGGACATGAACCGCGCCTTCAGCGAAGCCGGCTGGCCGGATCAGCCGGACGGAGCCGACCGCGTGGGAACGGCGTACGTGCACCACCTCTACGAGATCATCGACCGACTGCGCGCCGACCACCCCGGCCTGCGGATCGAGACGTGCAGCGGTGGCGGCGGCCGGGTGGACCTGGGCATCCTGTCCCGCACCGACCAGGCCTGGACCTCCGACAACACCGACGCGGCCGACCGGATGCACATCCAGCACGGCTACGGCCAGATCTACCCGGCCCGGACCATGGCCGCCTGGGTGACCGATGTGCCCAACCTGCTCACCGGCCGCACCGTGCCGCTGCGCTTCCGCTTCCATGTCGCGATGGCCGGAGTCCTGGGCATCGGAGGCGACCTCACCCGCTGGTCGGACGACGAACTGACCGAAGGCGCGGCCCTGTTGGCGCAGTACAAGCGGGTACGTCATCTGGTGCAGCACGGCACCCTGCACCGGCCGCGCGGTCCCGTCGACGAAGGCCCGGCCGCCGTGCAGTACACCGCGGCCGACCGGAGCGAGGCGCTGCTGCTGGTCTGGCGGCGCACTCCGCGGCACGGCGGTCCGCGGCTGCCGCTACGGCTGGCCGGCCTCGACCCCACCGCCCGCTACCGCGACGCCGACAGTGGCTCCGTGCACTCCGCGGCGGTACTGACCGGGTACGGCCTGCTGCCCGACCTGCCGCACGGCGACTGGGCGAGCACGGCGGTGCACCTGGTCCGGGTCCCCTGAGCCGCGAGTGGCCCGGGGCTCACCGGCGTCCGCTCCGCAGTGCTCGGGCGTTCCGCAACGGCCAGGCGTTCCGCAGCGGTCAGGCGTTCCGCAGCGGTCAGGCGTTCCGTTCGCCGTTGCGGCCGCTGCCGCCGTCGGCACCGTCCTTCTCGACCCAGTAGTCGCCGTACGCGAGGTTGCGGGACGGGGTGTGCTTCCCGGTGGGCGGGGCGGCCGCCGTCCGGTCGCCGTCCTCGCGGGGCCGGGTGGGGGCGCCGGGCAGCCACTCGTCGCCGACCTCGCCGAGCGGGTGGCCCATGGGCAGGCTGGAGGGGGCCTCTACGGCTCCTTGGCGACGGCTGCGCTCCGACATGACCATCCGCTCCTCACAGCAGGGGCTACCGAGCCGATCCTGACCCGGATGCCGCGGTCGCGCCACACCGGCAGGCCAATCGAGGGACGCGGACCACCCGGGCGGCGGACACCGGTGGGCGGACAGCAGCGGGCGGACAGCAGCGGGCGGACATACTGATGGGCCCGGAGGGAGCCCGGGCCCACAGCTGGACCAAGTGTACGGAAGCGCGTCGCTGCTATCAGGGATACGGCGGCCTAGCCCGGGACCAGATCGGCCCACACCCGCTTGCCTCCGGCCCGCGGGACCACACCCCAGCCGCCGGACAGCCGCTGCACCAGGTTCAGACCGTGCCCGCCGGGCAGGTCCGGCCGCGCCGGTCGCACCACGGGCAGGACCGTGGAGGAGTCGTCCACGGCGATCCGCAGCCGCCGCTCGTCCCACATCAGCCGCAGGCCCACGGCGCCGGAGGCGTGCCGCACCGCGTTCGTCACCAGCTCCGACACCAACAGGGCGACCACGTTGTAGTCCGGCCGCCAGTGCGCGGGCCAGCTGAACCCCTCCAGCTGTGCACAGGCCCAGGCCCGCGCCTCCGCGACGCCGCCCTTCGCGACGGAGACCTTCAAGAACCGCTCAACCATCATCGAGAATCACCCTCGTCAGCCTTCCTCCTGGGACCGGCGACCCCACCCCCCAGCGCCTCCCGGCCATTTCACGCCTGCCCTGCGCCTGCCCACCCCGGCGCGATCCACCGCCCCCGCACTCCCCCCGCTTGCCCCGGATGCTCCCGTTCCGCTTCGGAACCGGTGGGACGGGAACAGGCGATCGAGCCCGGTGGGGCCGAATACCGCCCCTAAGGTGTGCCCATGACTGCAGCGATCGCGGCCGAAGGGCTGCGCAAGCGGTACGGGGACGTCCAGGCCGTCGACGGCGTCGACCTGGAGGTGAAGTCCGGGGAGTTCTTCGGGGTGCTCGGGCCCAACGGGGCCGGGAAGACCACGACCCTCGAGATCCTGGAGGGGCTGCGCAAGCCGGACGAGGGCAGTGCGCGGGTACTGGGACTGAGCCCCTGGCCGCGCAACTCCGCGCTGCTGCCGCGGATCGGGGTGCAGCTGCAGGCGTCCGCGTTCTTCGAACGGCTGACCGCGCGCGAGCAGATCGTCACGTTCGGCTCGCTGTACGGCGTCGGAGCGGCGCGGGCGGACGCGATGCTGGCCCGGGTCGGACTCGCCGACTCGGCGGGCACCGCGGCCGAGAAGCTGTCCGGCGGCCAGGGGCAGCGCCTGGCCATCGCCTGCGCCCTGGTCCACGACCCGGAGCTGCTGTTCCTCGACGAGCCGACCACGGGTCTCGACCCGCAGGCCCGCCGCAATCTGTGGGATCTACTGCGGGAGATCAACGCCGAGGGCCGGACCGTCGTGCTGACCACCCACTACCTGGACGAGGCCGAGATCCTGTGCGACCGGGTCGCGGTGATGGACCACGGCCGGATCCTGAAGACCGATCCGCCGGCCACCCTGGTCAGGGAGCTGGACGCACCGACCCGGCTGACCGTGGAGTCCGGCCGGCTCACCGCCGACCGGGCGCGTGAGCTGCTGGCCGGGTCCGGAACGCGGGCCGACATCGCCGACGACGGCGTCACCCTGACGATCGCCACCCGCACCCCGGCCCCGGTGCTCGCCCTGCTCGCGGAGCAGGACGCGCTACGCGGCCTGGAGGTGCGCGGGGCCACCTTGGAGGATGTGTTCCTGCAGCTCACCGGACGGGAGTACCGCGCATGACCGCCTTCCGCTCCCTCGCCAGAGCCCAACTGCTGGGCTGGAGCCGCGACCGCGCCGCGGTGTTCTTCACGGTCCTGTTCCCGCTGCTGTTCCTGCTGCTGTTCGGCTCGTTGTTCAAGGGCGCCTCCGCACCCCACATCACGCTGCTGCAGAACGGCCCGGTCGTCCTCTTCGACTCCATGACGCCGGACCAACGCGCGCAGCTGAACGAGGAGGTGACACTGGTCCGGGACGACGACCAGGCGGACGCCCTCGAGAAGGTCAGGAACGGCGACGACGACGGACTGGTCAGCCAGGGCCCCGACGGCCGGCTGGTGCTCCGCTACTCCGTCGCCGACGCCACCCGCGCCGCGACCGTGCAGGGTGTCGTCAACGGCATCGTCCAGCAGGCCAACCAGGACGCGAGCCACGCTCCGCCCACGTACGTCCTGCAGGCGTCCCAGGTCGAGGATCTGTCGACCAAGCCGATCCAGTACCTCACCCCGGGCCTGCTGGGCTGGGCCATCGCCACCTCCGGCACCTTCACGGCCGCGCTGACCCTGGTGGTGTGGCGCAAGAAGTTCATCCTGCGCCGGCTGCGGCTGGCTCCGGTGCGGCTGCCCGCCGTGGTCGCCGCCCCGGTCGCGGTGACGCTCCTGGTGGCGCTGTTGCAGACGGCCGTGTTCCTCGGGGTAGCGACGCTGCCGTACTACGGGCTGAAACTCACCGGGCAGTGGTGGATCGCGCTGCCGTTGGTGCTGTCCGGGTCGCTGGCGTTCATGTCGATCGGCCTGCTCGTCGGATCCTGGGCGAAGACCGAGCAGACGGCCACGGCGGCCGCACAGTTGATCGTGCTGCCGATGGCGTTCCTGTCCGGATCCTTCTTCCCGCTGGACAGCGCTCCCGGCTGGCTCAAGACGATCTCGACGGTGCTGCCGCTGCACCATCTGTCCACGGCCATGCAGAACGTGCTGACCAGGGGCGGCGGCTGGGGCGACGCGCTGCCGACGATCGGCGGGCTGCTGCTCTTCACCGCGGTGCTCACCCTGCTGGCGGTGCGGCTGTTCCGCTGGGACGACGCGTGAGCGGCGCCGAGGTGAGCGCGCCCGGCCTGTTGGTTCGGGACACGAGGGTCAGCGGATGATGCCCGCGACGGTGGCGGCGGTGATCCAGGAACCGAACTCCTGCGTGAGCCGCTGATAGAGCTCGGCATCGGACAGGGCGCGCGGATCGTCGCCCGCGGGGAAGAACCCCGCGTTGTCGACCACGCGCTTGGCCGGTACCGGCAGGTCGTCGAGCTTGCGCAGGAAGTCGAACTGACGGTCGTCGGGGTTCCCGAAGGCCACGAACTGCCAGAAGATCGGCAACCGGGCGGCGGTGCACAGGACATGCTCGGCGGCGGTCCTGGAACTGGGGCTGCCGTCGGTCTGGAAGATGACGAAGGCCGGATCGGTGGCGCCCGAGTCGGCGTAATGGTCGATGACCGCCTGCATGGCCAGGTGGTAGTTGGTGCGGCCCATGCGGCCGAAGCCCGCGTGCAGGGCGCCGATCCGGCCCTCGTAGTCGGTCAGGCCGAGGTCCGCGACACCGTCGACCTCCGTCGAGAAGAAGACCACCGGCACGACACCGTCATCGTCGAGGTTCGCGGCCAGGCCGAGCGCCTGCTCGGCGAGATGCTGGACGGTGCCGTTCTTGTAGTAACGGCGCATGCTCCCCGAGCGGTCCAGGACCAGATAGACCGCCGCGCGCTGACCGGCCATCCCGGCCTTCTCCAGCGAGCCCCGGGCCGACTTGTACAGATCGACGAGCCGGGGCGCACTGGCCCGCACCTTCACGAGATCGATCGCCGGGCTGGGGGCGGCGGGACGCTTGACGTAGTCGATGGCCATGAGATTCCCCCGTGCGAGCTGCGAAAGCGACCTTGGGAGAACGGTACGTCCAACCCGCCGGGCCCCGGACCCTGTTGGGAGCGTGCGCGGCCCGGCGCCTCAACGGGTCGGAGGTTCAACGCGAGCTCCTGTACGGAGTGCCGCGGCAGATGGCTCCTTCGTGTGACGAACGTCAGCAGAGCTCCTCGGAACGTTCACCCAGAGTGACGTCTCCCATCACCTGAACAGGTGAATCAACCCCGCAAAGGGTGTTCCTACCAATCCGGGCAAACAGACTGCAACGAACACCTATTGGTGATCGAAGCAGCGATCGGCCCCTTGTGCGTGGACGCAGCGCACGGCGGGCGCTGGGCGTTCGCTCTTCGTCACCGGGCTGTCCGCCGACTCCTCCCGGGTCACGTCATACAGGCGGAACGGTCCGGACGCCGTTCCCGCCCGCCGCGGCCGGGGACGGCGTCACACCGCCCTCCCTGAATTCTGGAGCCCTTCATGTCCACCGACACCGCACCTCCCCAGGACCGTGGGGCGGACCGGCTCGGCGCCACCGCCACCCTCCCCGGACAGGCCCAGGCGGCCCACGGAGTCCTGGGAGTCCAGGGGACGACCCCACCCGTCCGGGTGGAGGAGCGGGATCTGACCTTCGACGGCTTCCGCTTCACCTGCCGCATCGTGCGCCAGGGCACCCCCCGCACCGAGCCGGTCCTGGTCCTCGGCGGATCGTCCCAGGACCGCAACTCCTGGGTGCGCCACGAGAAGTGGCTGGCCCCGCTGGGCCAGGTGATCACCGTCGACCTCCCCGGCTACGGCACCGCCGATTTCCTGCCCGCCATGTACGGGGTCGACTTCCTGGCGGCGGCCGTCCGCCACCTCGTCGAGGAGCTCGGCCTGCCCCGCATCAACCTCGTCGCCGCCTGCTACGGCGGGGCCATCGGTCTGCGTTTCGCCCAGCACTACCCCGCACTCGTCAAGCGCCTCCTGCTGGTCGGCATGACCACCCGTATCCCCGCCGGCTACGCCGAGGCGATGGAGCGCTGGTCCGTCATGATCGAACGCGGTGAGACGGAGCCGATCGCGCGCGAACTCGCGGACCGCTTCATGTCCCCTCCGGGCACCGGCCATGTCCGCAAGCACGCCGCAGTCTCCCGGCTGGTCTACCAGCAGATCGTCGGCCAGAGCCCCGAGGAGCTGCGCAAGTCCGCCGAGCACAACACCCGGTTGATGCGCCACGAGTGGTACCGCCCCGAACCGTCGCCCGCCATCCCCAGCCTGGTGGTCACCGGTGAGTACGACACGCTGACCACGCCCGAGATGGGCCGCGAGGTGGCCGCCCAGCTGCCCGCGGCGTGGTTCACCACCATCAAGGAGACCGATCACCTGGCGCCCGTCGAGCGCATCGCGGACTTCGCCGACCTCGTCACCCGGTTCTGCACCGACCTGTCGCTCTCCGATCTGCCGTACGGGAACACCACCGAGCGGCTCGGGACGACCCTCGCCCCACGCTGAACCACGGGTCGTCCCGCACGACGAGGAGCCCGGCCCCCCCCGTGCGGGCCGGGCTCTCCGCCGGGTTCTTCGCCGGTCGCCGATGGCGGGTCACGTCACCGGCCCTGTCGGCTCTCGGACTCAGCCGGCGATGCCGATCGCCCGGCCGACCGTCTCGGGGCGCTCGAGGACGTCGAGCATGCAATGGGCGACGTCGGCGCGCGATACCGACCAACCGCCTCGTACGTTCTGTTCGTACGCGGTGCGGTAGGTCCCGGTCAGGGCCTTGTCGGTCAGCTTCGGGGGCCGGACCACGGTCCAGTCCAGGGTGCTCCCGCGCAGGATGTCCTCCATCCGCGCGAGGTCGGCGTAGTGGTCCCGCAGTGCGGCCTTCACCAGCGGGCCGAACACATGACGCATGAGGAATCCGTCGCCAGGATCGTGCTTCGGCGCGTTCGGAACGCCGGGCGAGGCCACTGTGCCGATCGGGGCCGCGCTGACGACGACGATGCGCCGGACATCCGTCGCCCGCATCGCCTGCACCATGGCCCGCGTCCCCTGCCAGGCCACGCCCGCCTCGGACTTCGAGCGGGCACCGAGACCGGACAGAACGGCGTCCGCGCCGGAGATCGCGGACTGGAGTGTCTCCGGATCGGCGGAGGCCAGGTCGGCGGTGACGATACGTATCGGTCCGGATACCTTGGCCGGGTTCCGCACGACCGCGGTGACGTCATGGCCCGCCCCGACGGCCTGGTCGAGGATCTGCCGGCCGATCCCGCCGGTCGCGGCGAAGATGGTGAGTTTCACTGGGTGCTCCCTGTGTCGTGGTCACCATCTGAGAGCGGCCCGGACACTCGCGATGTGACATCCACGCCAGGGATGTGGCCCACGTCTCGTCCGCGGCCCGGGACGGCCTGCGGGAGAGAGCGGGGTTCCGGGAAGAGACCGGGGCCGGCGGGGCGCCGGTCTCTTCCCGCACCCGGGGTGTCAGCCGCGGACGATGTTCTCCGCCTGCGGTCCCTTCTGGCCCTGCGTGACATCGAAGGTCACATGCTCGCCCTCCGCGAGCTCGCGATAGCCGGTGCCCGAGATGTTGGAGTAGTGGGCGAAGACGTCGGCGCCGCCGCCGTCCTGGGCGATGAACCCGAAGCCCTTTTCCGAGTTGAACCACTTCACCGTGCCGCTGGCCATCGTTTTTGCATCCTTCGTCCGTGACAGTGCCGCCCGCAACGGGCGCCGCGGACACCCCGGATCAGGATGTCCGCCACCGTTCTACCCCACCTGCGGCCCGCTTATACGACCGCCTCGGTGCGTGATCACGCCGCAGCCGGCTGCCCTCGTCCGACGCGGCGGACCCGTACGGTGACCGAGCGTTTCTCACCTCACCGGAAGGCGTCGGCGTGAGCGCGGGCCCAGTCCTCGAAGGTCCGGGGCGGGCGCCCGGTGAGGTCCTCGACCGTGGGGAGAACCGGGGTGTCGTCGAACTCGCCGTCGACGAAGAAGCGGAAGAACGCGTCGACATAGCGCTCCGGAACCCCGTTGCCGAGCATCTCGGCCCGTGCCTCGTCATCTGGCTGCCCCTCGAAGCGCAGCGGCCGGCCCAGCACCTTGGCGAGGATCTCGGCGCGCTCGACGGGTCGCTGCGCGGCGGGGCCGCTGAGGGGGTGACTGTGGCCGTGGTGCTCGTCACGGCCCAGCACGGCCGCGGCGACCGCGGCGATGTCGTGGGGGTCGATCGCGGCGATCGGCACCCCGGCGAACGGCGCGCGCACGATGTCGCCCGCACGGAGCTGGCCCTGCCACTCGAAGGTGTTGGACATGAATCCGCTCGGCCGCAACAGCGTCCAGCCCAGGCCGGATTCGCGCACCGCCGCTTCGGAGCCCTGGTGCATCGCGACGACGGCGTTCTCCGGGTTGCCGCCCACGACGGAACGTGAGGACAGCAGCACGACATGCCGCACGCCGGCGGCTCGCGCGCCGGCCAGCACACCGGGCATGTCCGCGAACCCGCCCAGCAGGAACATCGCGTCGACCCCGTTCAGAGCCTCCGTCAGACTTTCCGGCCGGTTGAGGTCTCCCGCGGCCACCTCCGCGCCCGGCGGCGCCTCGAACGCCGACGGGTCGCGCACCAGGGCGCGCACCGCACGTCCCTGCGCGGCGAGTTGGGAGACGAGCTCCCCACCGACGTGGCCGGAGGCCCCGGTGACCAGGATCTTCATGAGGAGCGGCCTTTCCTTGACGGCGATCAGGCAGCCAGTCTCACAGCGGGTGCGGCGGACGGTGAATGGGGGTGCGGGCGAAGCGCTACGAGGATCGCCGGCGCAGCCGCGGGATGCGGTCGAAGACGGTGGCGATCCGAGCGGCCTGGTCGAAGAGCGCCGCCGGACGCGACCGGTCGCCGTCGAGGTGGGTGAGGGTCTCCATGCCGAGGTAGAACGCCACGGCCGCGCTGGCCACCACGGGCACCCGCACCACGGAGGCGAGTGGCTTGCCGCGCAGCAGCGTCGTCAGCAGCTCCTCCGCCAGTTCCTCCCAGCGCCGGGTCTCCAGCGACAGTTGGGCGGCGAGCCGCGACCCCGGTCGCGCTCCGGCGTAGATCTCCTGGACTGCGGCGATGTGCCCGACCGCGGTGTCCTCGTCGTAGAGCATCCGGAGCACCTCGACCGCGCGCCCGGCGCGGTCCACGTCCGACAACTCGGCTCGGTACCGCTTGGCGCGCGCCTCGCAGGTGTGCGCGAGCGTCGCGACCAACAGGTCGTCCAGATCGGTGAAGTGGTAGTAGATGACGCCGGGTGCGAAGCCGCCCGCCTGCGCTATCGCCCGCGCGGTGGTGCCGCCGAAGCCGTGCGCCACGAGGCAGGACAGGGCGGCGTCGAGTACCCGGCCACGGGTGTCAGACAACACGCACCGCCCGGACGCCGTTGGCGGCGAAGTACGTCTCGAGCCGGCGCGCCAGTTCCGGCAGATGGTGGCTCGGCACCTGCGGGTACAGATGGTGTTCGAGGTGGTAGGTCAGCTCCAGGAACACCGCGGGGATGATCCGGCCCCGCAGCGTACGGGTCTGGGTCAGCGGCGTGTCACCGTAGTCGTGGTGCGGCAGATACACCGTCAGCAGTGGGTACACCCAGCTTCCGACGATCATCATCACCGCGTAGGCCAGCACTCCGGGCGTGTACGGCCAGAGCACCACGCCGCCGCCGAGCACCGTGACGGGCACGGCCGCCTCCGCGAGGAGCCAACCGCGGTCCCGGCCGCGCCGGTAGGACCAGAACCACAGGCGGACGAGGAACACCGGTCCGTGCAGCAGCGCACCGAGGAGCGACAGGTCGGCGGGGTGTCCCTCCGGGTCGTCGGGGTGCGGGAAGAGCCGGTGGTGCTGGGTGTGCGTGGCGCGGTACGCGTGCCCGCTCTCCAGCAGCACCAGCCCGGTCGCGAACAGCGCCCAGTCGGTGGCCCGCGCCGACAGGCCGATCGTCCGGTGCACGACGTCGTGCGTGACGGTGACGACCGAGACGAAGACGCCGAAGACGATCACCGGTGTGAGCCACCACCAGCGCAGCCACGCCACGACCGCGAAGAGCGACACCCCCGCGAACGGACGGCACAGCGCGATCAGCCGCCGCCGGCGCGAGGTGACCAGCAGGTCCGCACCGAGCTCGGCCAGGCTGGGCTGGTGGACGGCGTCGGGCCGGTCCACCGGGTCGGACTGCTTCACCGGGTCGGTCCCTTCTCACGCAGCATGCCCTCGGCGACGATGCGGCTGCCCAGCACGCAGGCGACGGTGCCCAGTCCTGGCCAGGTCGAGTCCCCGACGAGCCAGAGGCCGGGTCCGCCGAGATCGTGCGGGACGGCGTGCTGATTGGTGTTGCGCAGGTGCTGGCGCGGACCGCCGACCGCGCCGGCCGGACGGAACCCGAAGCGCTCGTAGCTGCGGGGCGTGCCGGTCTGGGCGATCACGGCCCGCTCCCCCAACCGCGGGTAGGCCCGCCGCGCACAGGTGACGAGGCGCTCGCCGATCTCCTTCTTGCGCTGCTCGTACGCGGTCGCGTCGAGCCCGGCCCAGTCGGCCAGATCGGTGTGCGTGGAGATCATCACCGCCCGGTGCCCCGGCGGGGCGCTGAGCGGGTCCCCCGGCTCGGAGACGGAGACGAACATGTTGTTCCCGTCGCCCAGCGGCCGGTCGTACGACTGCAGCAGTTGATGGTGGGTCAGCTCCTGGCCGGACACCTCGGAGTCGGGCACCCCGAGGAACACCACGCACGCGCCGCCCGACGCGTCCGCGTCGCGCTCCAGGAACGGCCGCAGCCTGCGAGCGACCGGCAGTGTGGCGCAGATCCTGGCGGTGGTGACGGCGGGTATCGCGCAGACCACGCGCCGGGCCAGGAGAACGCCCTGCCGGGTCGTCACCCGATAGCTCCCCGCCGCGCCGTCGACGCGCGACACCTCGCACCCCGTGCGGAGCCGGCCGCCGAGTCCCCGGTAGTGCGCCACCAGGACCCGCCAGAAGCCGTGCATGCCGCCGGTGTGCCGGCTGAGTCCCGCGCCCCGGATCGTCACACCGAGCGCCGCGTTGATCAGCGGCGCGTCGTCGACACCGGTGTGCACGGTGTCCTCGACGAGCATGCCGAGCAGCCCGACCAGCGCCGCGTCGTCCCGCAGGCCGTGGGCGCGCAGCGCGTCCCCGAGGGTCCGGTTCACATGGCGGGCGAGCGGAATCCCGGCGATGCCGATCGCCCGCAGGTCCCGCAGCGCGTCGGCGGGACCGCGGACCGGCAGCCGCACACCCGACCGGCTGGCCCGCCAGAAGGTCCCCGCCAACCGGTCGAGCAGGTCCCAGAAGCGCCGGTGCCGGTCGGTGTCACCGAGCATCCGCAGCCGCTCGGCATGCCAGGCGGCCGGATCGCGGTGCAGTACGACCTCGCGGTCGGGCAGGAAGGCCCGGTAGCCCGGCAGTTCGTGTGCGTCCAGCGGTGCGATACCGATGCTCTCCAGCAGCTCGGAGCCGACCCCGCCGGGCGCGAAGTCGACCAGCGTCGTCGCCCCCACGTCGAACGAGAAGCCCCGCTTGCGGTAGTAGCCGGCACACCCGCCGGCATGACCGTGCGCCTCCAGCACCACCGTGGACACTCCGGCGGCCTGCAGCCGCAGCGCCGTCGCCATTCCCGCCATACCGCCGCCGATCACCGCGACGTCGGCCGGCCCGAGTTCGTTCTGAACGTTCGTTCTGAACATGCGTTCAGAATGATGGGCAGCACGGTGCGGGTCAATACCCGGGCCCGGAGAACTCCGTCCGGATCAGGGCGATATGGAGACGTGGGCGCCAGGGCGGGGACGGGTGCGCGGCACACGGCCGGTGAATGTCCGCGGGTCCGCCCGGTGGGGTCCCGCGAAAGGCGCGGGCGGGAGATAGGTACACTGGCCACGTATCCGGTGAGCGAGGTCAGAGCGAGTGGTCAGTGCCTCAACCCGCCCTCTGGGAACGGTTGATGGCATTGCGCCGGCGCCTCCTGCGCACACCTCCTGATCCCGACAGGAGACCACGTGGCGTCCCTTCCCTCGAAGCAGTCCTCCGAGCGTCCCGACAGCTCCGAGCCCCGCTTCTCCGACACCTTCGCGCGCCGCCCCACGGTGCCCCGGCGCGGGCTGCTGCCCGGCCGGCGGGTCTGGGCGACCACCGTCGCCGTGGCGGCGGTGGTCGGTATCGCCGCCCTGACGGTGCCGCTGATCAGCCATATCGACCTCACGATGGAGACGGCGGCAGCCGACCGTCCGGTGGTCGCCGCGCCGTCCAAGGGGACCCCGACCACCCCCGCCGCGACCCCGCGGCAGACGTCCTCCGGGACGCAGCCCCCGTCACAGGCAACGGCCCAGCCGCCCGCCGCCCCGAACGGGCCCGGTTCGGTCGCGGCCCCGCCGATCGCCGCTGGGGGGCAGCCGCAGAGCCGGCCGCGGCCGGCTCCGCCGGCTTCGGTGCCGTCCAAGGCGCCCGCGCCGAAGCCCAAGCCCTCCATCGCTCCCGGCTCGGCCGTGGTCGGCACGGGTTCGGGTCGCTGCATCACCGTCCCCGGTGGCACGGGGACCGACGGCCTCGCTCTGCAGATCGGCACCTGCAACGGGGCCAACAGCCAGCGCTGGGACTTCCAGTCCGACGGCACGGTACGGTCGATGGGCTACTGCATGGACGTGGCCTGGGGATCCCATGACGACGGGGCCCTCATCCAGCTGGCCCGGTGCAGCGGCAACCCGGCCCAGCGCTTCATCATGAGCGGCGCAGGCGACCTGGTGAACCCGCAGGCCAACAAGTGCGTCGACGTGGCGAACAACGCCACCGCGAGCGGCTCCAAGGTCCAGTTGTGGACCTGCAAGGGCACGCCCAACCAGAAGTGGCGGCTGCGCTGACCCGACAGGGACAGCCGCCCGGGCGCTACGTCGCGGGCTGGGTGTCGAGTTCCGGCAGGTCGAGCTCGGACAGCGTCACCAGATCGTCCTCGGTCGGCTCGTCGATCTCCGCGACCCGGTAGGCCTGCCGCTCCGTCATCGCCTGGAACGCCTGGCGGGCGGAGCGGCCGTTGCCGAACCGGCCGTCCCTGGGCACATGGGCGAAGTAGGTGTCGAGCATCGCCCGGGCCGCGTCCGTCAGGTCGTACTGGTGCGAGGCGGCGTGCTGTTCGACGATCCGCACCAGTTCGGCGGTGTCGTAGTCCTCGAACAGCAGCGTCCGGTTGAACCGCGACGCCAGCCCGGGGTTGGAGTCGATGAAGTGCTCCATCTCGGCGGGGTAACCCGCCACGATCACCACCACCGAGTCCCGGTGGTCCTCCATCAGCTTGACCAGGGTCGCGATGGCTTCCTGGGCGAAGTCATTGCCCGCGCTGCCGCCGACCGGGGCCAGTGAGTACGCCTCGTCGATGAACAGCACACCGCCCATGGCCTCCTGGAACACCCGCTGGGTCTTCGGCCCGGTGTGGCCGACGTACTCGCCGACCAGCGCCGAGCGGTCGGCCTCGACGAGGTGGCCGCGCTCCAGCAACCCGACCGCGGCCAGGATCCGGCCGTACAGCCGGGCCACGGTGGTCTTGCCGGTCCCCGGGTTCCCCGCGAAGACCAGGTGCCGGCTCAGCGGGGGCGCCGCGAGTCCCGCCGCACTGCGGCGCTGCACCATCCGCATCAGCTTGACGAGCGACGCCACATCCTGTTTGACGCGGGCCAGTCCGATGAGTTCGTCGAGTTCGCCCAGCAGACTGTCCAGGCTCTCCTCGGGCTCCCCGGCCGGCTCGCTCTCCCCGGAGCCCTTCACCTCAGGTGCTCCCGACGGGCCGGACGCCACCGCGACCGGAAGCGAAGCGGCGGGCCACAGGGGGGATGTCACCCGGACCGAGACACAGTCCTCCACCACGGGATCGGCCCCGGGGTCGGCGCTCAGGTCCTCGTCCGCGTCATGGACCCGGATCCGCCTCAGCACGGGAGTCGCCCCGGCGCCTAGGTGCACGGCGGGAAAACCGGGTCCGGTGATGTCGCAGTCCTCGAACAGTCCCGCTCCCCCGGCCTCGACGATGAGGCCGTTCTTGCCGGGCCGGACGATGCGGACCCCGCTCAGCCGCGGCTCGGCGTCCCCGGCCACCACCACTCCTGAGCCGGCCGCCTCCCGGACCTCCAGATCCGTCACCCGTGGCCGCGCGCCCGCCTCGACGACGAGCCCGGCGGTGCCCGGCCGCAGCAGCCGCCCGCCCGTCAGCTCGATCTCGCCGGGCCCCAGCACGACGGCGGCCCGCTCCCCGTCGGTCACCTCGCAGTCGAGCAGCCGCACCGGACCCCGGGACGCGGACGTGATGCCGTTGCGGCAGCGCAGCACGCTCAGTCCCCGTACCTCCGCGCGTGACTCCCCGGCGATGTCAAGACCGGACATCCCGCACTGGGCGATCGACCCGTCCGTCATCTCCACGGTCGCGTCGCCGACCACGTGCACGCCGTGCTCCGGTGATCCGGACGCCCGCAGCCTGGTGAGGACGACGGTGGCCCGCCCTCCGATGTGGACCGGGCTGAAGCGGCACTCGCCGACCTCGCAGTCCTCCAGCCGTACCGTCGCGTCGTCCGCGGCGAGCAGGCCGTTGGCGGCCGAGTCCCGTACAGTGCTCTGCCCGGCGGTCAGCCGGGCGGCGCCGTGCACCCGGAGCGCGGCGGCGGCTGTGCGGACGATCCGCGTGTCGGCGAGCCACACCCGGGAGTCGTCCCCGGCGCTCACGCCCGAACCGCCGCTGTCGCGCAGCACGCACGCGGTGAGCAGCACATGGCCGGGGCCGGTGACGCTCACCGCGTCGGTGCCGGAGCCGGTCAGTTCGCAGCCGTGCAGGCGTACGCCGTCGTCGGCGCGGACCGTCCGGTCGTCGGCCCCGGCGGGGTCCACGGGGGCTGGCGAACTGCCCAGGACGCGGACCGCCTCGGCGCCGCAGTCCCGGATCCGGCAGTCCGTCAGGAGCGCGGACCCCTGGTCCTCGACGAGCAGGCCGCTGCGGCCCGCGCGGTCGATCCGGCTGTCGCGCAGGAGGACCCGGGCGCTCTCGCGGATGCGCAGCGCGGAGCCCGACGCTCCTCGTACGGTGGTGCGTTCCAGTTCGAGGTGGGTGGAGCCGCCGGCCACCAGTCCGGTGCCGTCGGCGTCGGCCAGCACGCAGTCGGTCAGATGCACGGTGCCGGTGGTGCGCAGCAGGGCGCCGGTGAGGGTCGCTCCGGTGAGCGTCGTGTCGCACAGCCGGGCCGCCGCGTCGCCCAGGACTTCCAGCCGGCCGCGGGTGATGCCGCCGCCGGACCATGCGGTGCTGCCGCCGGCGAGTCGTACGGCGGGACGGTTCGCCGCGCCACCGCGGATCGTCAGCCCGCGCAGCACCACCTTGGCGCCGGCGGCCACTTCGAGGCCGGGCCGGTCCTCGTCGGGGGCGTTGACGGTCACCGGGCCGTGGCGGACGGGTGCGTCCTCACCATCGGCCGTCCAGGCCAGCAGCGAGACACTCCGTTCGACGCGCAGGGCCTCGGCGTAGTCGCCGGGGGCGATCCGGATCTCGTCGCCGTCCGCCGCGGCGTTCAGGGCCGCGGTGATCGTCGGGTGCGCCGTCGGCTGCCGTTCCGGATCGGCGACGTAGAGGATCGCCGGTCGGGCGGGGGGCGGGGTCACGGGGCGTCTCCGGAGGGCGGTGGCGGCCGGTGGCGGCCGGGGTTGAGGGTGAGATTGTGCATGGCGGCCTGCAGGTCGATGCCCAGTCTGCCCAGTTCGGCCTCGGCCCGGTTCAGGGCCGTGTTCGCCCGGCGCATCAGGTCCATCGCCTGGTTGTAGGCGTGCGAGGCGCCGGACGTGGCGCGGGAAGTGACGCCGCCGGCGCTGCCGGTCCCCCGTTCCAGCGCCTGCAGTGCCCTTTGCGCCGAGCCGAGTTCACCGGTGGCCTCGGTGTACGCGCGCCATGCGGCAGCCTCGGCATCGACGCGCGTGACCTGGGGAGCGGCCGAGGTGGAGCCGCCGGGCTCCACGCCCCGTGTGGACGACGAAGCGGTGGCCGACGCCCGGCCCTTCCCCTTGACCTGAGTGCCCGGGTCCGTCGACGGCACGCTGTGGTCCGGGCGTCCTGGCGCGTGCGGGGGCCGGCCGCCGGGCGCGTCGGTGCGGGGTCGCTTGGTCGGACCGCGACCGTCGGCGCCCGGCGGCCGGCCGCCGCGCTCCACGGGCGGCAGCGGCGCATCCGAGCCGTCGGACAGCCGTGCGTGCCAGCCGCCGCCCCCGGGGCCGCCGTGCCAGGTGATGTCCAGGAGGTCGCGGGCGCGCTTGCCGCTGGTGGGCCCGTCGATCAGGTGGGCGACTCCGTCGCCGCCCGTCACCCGGATGTCCCGGCCCACCGCGTGCGCGTAGAAGCTGAGTACGTGCAGGCTGCCCTCGTCCATGGCGAAGTGCGCACCACCGACGGTCGCGCGCAGACCCTGCAGGGTGTCCGTCGGCGGGTGGATCCGCCCCTGGACGAGCCGGACGAAGAAGTCCTCGACACCGATGTTGTGGGCGTTCAGACCGTCGGTGAACAGCTTCAGCCGCTTCTGCGCGGTCGCCGCCGTCACCCCGCCGACGCTGTCGATCCGGTCGAAGGCACGTTGCAGCATCCGGGCCGGGTCCAGATCACCCGCCGTTCCGGCGGCGCGGTCGAGCGCCGCGAAGAGCGAGCCGGGTGAGAGGTCGATGGCCCGGGTCGGCAGGTGCTCCGCGGCGAAGTACCGCAGGTGGCGCAGGAAGTGGGTGGTGTCCGCGCTGAGCGCCAGGCTGTGCGACACCAGCCGCAGTTCGGCGGGGTCGATCCCGGCGAACACCGCCGCGCCCTCGCCGGGCAGCGGGGTGGAGACCGCGGTGCCCACCGGGTGCGTCACCGGGGTGCCCAACCGTGGGTCGAGACCGTCGGACAGGGCCCCGGCCGTGGGACGCGGCGGGTCGCCGGCGCCGTGGCGCGACGGCCACAGAGGGTCGAACGGCCGGCCGTTGTTGAGGTCCGGCCGCAGTTTGGCGTACTGCTTCGCGATCCAGTCGTCGCGGTGCGGGGCCAGGGCGAGTCCGCTGCGGCCCGCCTGCGCGTTGCCGCCCGACGCGTCGGTGTTGAACAGCCGGTCCAGCGGCTTCTTGATGTGCGCGTGGTCCTGCGGAAGGGTGCCGTCCTTCCACAGGTCCTTCAGCAGCCGGGACACGTCGGTGGGGATCGCGGCGCCCTGGAAGTCGGTGAGGAACGCGGTTCCGCGTTCCGGCAGCACGTGGTTGGCCGCGTTCAGCTCGCGCAGGGTCAGCCGCGCGTCGAGCGCCTCGCCGGTGCGCCACAGGATCTGCCGTGCCTCGCGGGCGGCGGCCGCCGGGACGCCCGGCAGGTGGGCACCGCGGCCCAGCGCGTCGGCGAGCCCGTCGAGGACCGTCGGTGCCCGGTCGGCCTTGAGCGCCCCGACCAGCGGGTCGCCGTTGCGTACGGCGTTCGCCAGGTCGTGCAGCACGGCCTGGGCCTGGTGGAGTTCCAGTTGGTTCAGCGGCGGGCGGTCGGTCCGGAAGGCGTCGTCGATCCGGCTCAGGAGGTCCGGCAGCTGGATGTGGCTGACCCCGCCGAAGGCCGGCAGCGGCAGGTTCCGGTCCAGTTCCCACGCGTTGAGCAGGTTGAGCCGCTCGCTGAGGGTCTGGAACTCCGCGCCCCCGTTGCCGAACCGGACCGGCGGCGCGTCGGGGCGGTGCAGCATGACGGCGGCCGCGTCGACGAAGAGGTTGGGCTCCGGGGAGTAGGGCAGTTGCGGGTGCATGCCCGCCAGCCGGTCGCGGATCCGCATGTCGAGGCGGATCCGCGCGTCGAGCGTGGGCAGGAAGTCCTCGGTGACATCGCCCTTGACCTTGGGCACCCTGGGCTTCTTCACCGCCCCGTCGGTGGCCGCCTTCGCCGGCTTCGGAGCCTTCGCCGCATCGGCGGCGAGCCGTGCGTTGGTGACCTTGACCAGGTCCTCCGAGACGCCGGCCACCGCGGTGTCGGGCATGCGGTAGCCGCCCGACATCATCAGCGGCGGGAACCCGGGCGAACCGTGAGCGCCCAGCGCCTCGTCGAAGTGCCGGAAGACGTGCTCACCGCTGGGCACCGTGTGCGGGTGGGCGTCGAAGTCCATGATCGAGAAGTAGGGGTGCTTACCCTCTTTGATCATCGTCTCCGCCAGATGGGTGCTGGCGGCGCTGGTCATGGTCGCGTTGCGGGCCGTGCCGTACGCGAATTTGGCGCTGGGTGCCATCGGGGTGGCGACCAGGGCGAGGGGGTGCGGGAACGAAGCCCCGCCGAGCGCGTTGTCGATGGCCCCGCGGATCGCGGCGAGTTCGCTGCGCGGGCCGTTGACGCCGATGACGACGGCGACCCGGCCGTCGAAGCCGGTCAGGTTGTGGGTGACGGAGTCCAGGAACGACTGCAGGCCGCGCAGCTCCCGGTAGTTGACGATCGCGTTCACCACGTACGCGATGGGCCGGGACTCCTCGACGCTTCCGTGCACCAGGGCCGCATAGCGGTCGGCGGTCAGCGGTTCGGCGGTGTGCCCGCCCAGGTGCGCGAAGGCGTCGTTGACCGCGGTGTGCTGATCGGCCGTGGCACCCGCCGGCGGGTGCCAGGTATGGGCGCCGCCGGTCGGGGCGGGCGTGTCGATCTGCATCGCGTCGTCGCCGTGCCGCGCGGACGGGGACATGGTGACGTCGTGGCCAGCCGGGTGCGGCACGGGGTGCGGGGTGGAGCCGCCCGGGACTGTCCGGCCGGTGGTGTGCGGGCCGGTGGAGGGCACGTCGACGTCCATCGCGTCGTCGGCGGCGGTGTGCGAGGCGGTCGGTGACGGTGTGTTCAGGTCGGCTGCGCCGGGGCGCGGCGGACGGGGGCGGGTCGAGGGGGCGCCGCCGAGCAGGCCGCCGCGGTCGGTGAAGATCTTGCCGGTGACGGAGCGGATCTCCATGCGGGTGGCACGGGCGTCGATGCCGAGCGCGATCAGGGCGTCCTCGGCCTTGTCGACGGCCGCTCCGGTCCGCTCGACGTCGGCCAGCGCCGTCCGGTAGGCGGCGGTGGGCCCGGTGGAGGCGCCCTGGCCGGGCGGCGGGGTCACGTGGTCGAGCTGTTGCTCGGCCTTGCCCAGCTTGGTCGTGGACTGCTCGTACCTGGCCCAGGCGTTGAGCTTCGCGACGGCCTCGGAGCCGCTGGAGCCGCCGATGACGATCTGCCGCGCGGCGTGGATCCGCTGGTTCATCACCAACTCCGCGGCACGGCCACCGAACCGCCCGCCGGGCGGCAGCGGGGTGACCACGGCGGGCTGATCGACCGCTATGCCCTTGCCCTTGTCCACCCGCGGGGAAAGATGCGGCACCGGGACCTCGGCCACCGCCACGTGCAGGGTGCCGGGTACGGGCACCTCGTCGGCCTTGACCGGGGTGCCGGGTCGGGCGACCAGGTCGAGCGCGCCCTTCGCGGAGCCGGAGTGGCCGGCGCCAGCGGCGTCCAGTCCCGGCTTGGCGGAGACGCCGGCCGGGGCACCGGAGTGGGCGCTGAGCCCGGTGGGAACCGGCGCACGGAGCTCGTCGTCACCACGCAGCAGGCTCATCGCCAGGTCGTGCGTGGACAGGGTGGGTTTCGGGAGCGGTCCAGGGGTGTTGAACGCGCGCGGCGCGGGGGCAGGGTGCACCGCCGCCCCATGCGTGACGGACGGCAACGGGCGGTCCGCCAGAGCGGTGGGCGTGGTCCGGACGCCCGGCTGCACCGGCACCGTGAGCGCGTGCTCGCCCGGGACGCCGTGCACCCCGGCCGAGGGCACGCCCGTCACGGAGCCGGTCGCCACATGGGCGACGGGCGCGGGCGGGACCGGGGCGGTGTTGGCCACCGCGTGCGCGTCGATCGTCTTGGGCGCGGAGTCCCCGATGCGCAGGGTGATGCCGTCGGCCCGGATACCGGTCACGGCGACGTCCCCCGAGGCCAGGGCGCGCAGTTCGGGGAAGGTCAGGTCGTTCAGCGCTTCGGCGTGGCCGACGGCGCCGCGGGCCATGGTGACGCCTTCTCCCATGCCGACGGTGTGCGGCACGCTCGTCGTTCCCGGGTGCACCCCGGAGACCACCTGGTCCATGTGCACCATCGGGGACGAGCCGTGCGCGTCGCGCAGCAGGTCGATGGCGGTGTGGCCGGGCAGCAGCAGATTGCTGTCGAGCCGTACGTGGCCGGCCGCGAGGTCCGCGTTGTGGACGAGCTGCGACCCGGCGGAGATGCCGGCGCCGTGGGTGAGCGGCACGCTCAGACCGCCCGGCAGCGTCGTCATGCCGTGCGGCAGCGGCGGGGTGACCAGGGACGCCCCGCCGACGCTCAGTCCGCCCGGGTGCGGCGCCCCGAGACCGGTGATGTGCAGGCCGGGCGCACCGCCGGCGTGGCCGACCACGGAGGGGGATCCGATGCCGTGCAGACCGCCGATGCTGAGCGCGCCCGAGCCGGGGTTCACCGCGGTGGGGACGCTGAGGGAGGCTCCCGGCGCGTGCAGGCCGTCGAGCCCGGCGCCGCGGATGGTGCCGAGCGAACCGATGCCGAGGTGGGCGAGGTTGACGGTGGGCATCGAGCCCAGGGCGAGGTGGACGAGGTTGGTGGTGCCGGCCGCGCCGAACCCCGCGCCCGGCCGGAAGAGCGCGCCCAGTGAGGAGTTGGGGCTGAACGTCCCCGGCGAGAAGTGCAGTCCGCCCGGCGACACCATCGGGGACGGCACCATCGTGCCGTGTCCGCCGCCCGCCAGCGGCGAGCCGAAGTGCAGCGCGGCGTCCGTGCGGCCCGCGTTGACGAGCAGTTCGTGCAGCTCAGGGTGGGGAATGCCCAGGACACGTTCGCCGAACGCGAGCCGGGCCGCGCCGCCGAAGCCGAGGACGCCGATCTCGGTGGCGTTGAGCGGCACGAGGGCGGCGATCCCGAACCGTCCCATCCGCTGGATGTTGACCAGCCCGTAGGTTCCGACCTTCGCCCAGTCGCCGACGACGTTCCCGGTGAACTTCACCCAGTCGCTGTGGATGGCGGTGACCATCGTGTTCCAGCCGCCCTTGGCACCGTTGCTGATCCCGCGCAGCAGGCCGGACAGGTCGATCTTGAGGGCGGGGCCGAGGTGGGAGCCGATCACCATGGGCGCGATGACGAACTTCGGCAGGCCGGTGAGCGTGGAGAAGTGGCCGATCTGCGACCAGATGTTCTTCCCGGCCATCGCCAGGCCGTTGACGCCACCCTTGAGGCTGTTGCCCAGCCCCTTCAGCAGGGCGCCGACGTTGATGCCCTTGGTCGTCGGGAAGAGCACACCGAGGAAGGCGAGTCCGAGCTCCAGACCGCTGGCCTTTCCCTGGCTGAACGCGACGATCGTCTTGATCAGCAGGACGGCGTTCATGCCCCAGGCGATGACGGCGAGGATGCCGCCGGTGAAGATCGCGAGCACCGACAGGATGATCGTCAGCCACTGGAAGACTTCCCAGAACAGGTCGCAGTCGCTGACCGGTTGGACCATCAGCTCGCCGGCCGTGTGCAGCTGCTTGCGCAGTTCCTTCGCCGCGGTGGACACGTCGCCCTTGGCGTCACTGGCGCGCTGCTTGAGGCCGGGCAGCTGCGCGTCGTCCTGCGGCAGCCCCTGCGCCGCGGACAACGCCTGGTCCGCCTCGGCCTGGGCGTTGGTGACGACGGTGCTGTAGGTGCGCAGCGCGGTCTCCGCCGTGTGGAAGGACTCCTCCACCCGCCCGACGAACTTGAACAGGTGGTCGTCGACCTTGTCGCGCAGCGCGTCGGCGGTCTTGCCGATGAAGCGCTGGCCGTCGCCCGCGGTGACCTGCAGTTCCTTCAGCCCGGTGTTGATGGTCCCGGCCGAGGTGGCGAGATCGCGCATCGCGTCGGCGACGACGGTGAGGGTGGCGGGGTCTCCCGGGGTGGGATCGCCGTCCAGGCCGAGCGCACTCCAGTCCCCTGGACGCGTTCCCACGTTCAAGCACCCCCTGGCGGCGATCGGCCGTAGGCAAGAGCCGGGCTCCGCACGGCACCGGACATCATGTCTACGCAGAGCGCGCCTGATCGGTTCACTCTGTGAACGACGTCACAGGCTGACGTCACAGGCCACTGAGACGGGTGTAATCCGGATCACTGAACCGTTCGGATCCCGGGTGCGTTTGATCTTACGTACGCGTCCCGTCCCCGACTCCGTCCCCCGGGAGTGGCTGTGCCCGACATCGCGGTCGACTACGAACTGCTCAACCAGGTCGCCCAGAAGGCCCGCACCCTCAAGGGGCAGGTCCAGGCGGCGCGCGAGGGCAAGCAGGACTACACGGTCAACGAGACCGGTGCGGCGTCGGTCTCCACGGCCATCCGCGCCTACTACTCCGTGTGGAAGAGCTCCTTCAAGCGCTCGGAGGAGAAGCTGGAGAAGCTCGGCAACCTCTACGACGGGGTGGCGCGGGGCTGGGCGGACTGGGACTTCCGGCTGGCCGGTGAGGCGAGCAAGCAGGAGGCGTCGCTCGCCGCGGACCTGTACACGACCCAGAAGAAGATCTGGGACGACTGGCAGGCGGCGGTCGCGGCCGGAAACGCCGACCCCAACGACCCGCACGCGCCCAAGCCGCCCGCGGACCGGCCCGGCACCTGGACCACCGACGACGGTCACGGCAACACCACCACGACCACGTACGAGTACGGCCCGGACGGCAAGCCGACGAAGATCACCACGACGCAGCACACGAACACCGGCCTGACCAGTACGGACACCACGAACTACCACGCCGACGGCACGTACGACTCGTCCGCCACCGATGTCTACGGCAATGTCACGACCACGACCGGCAACAGCCAGACCACCGAGTCGGGGAACACCAAGAACACCAACGACCACTTCACCAGCACCACCAAGGACCCCGACGGCAAGGAGAGCACGACCACGGGCACGACCACGTCGGTCTACGACACGACCACCGGTCACCGTGACTCGGACACCACCTACACCACCGTCGGCCCCGACAAGGACGGCAACCAGCAGACCGTGAAGGGCACCACGCACTCCTCGGTGGACCTCAACGGCCACGAGGTCGTCACGACCGTCGAGGTCAACGAGGACGGCAGCGGCACCAAGACCGTGGTGACCGACGGCCGGACCGAGGAATGGAAGAGCGACAGCGCGGACCACGACAGCGGCTGGACGACGTCCGACGACGACTAGGGCCGGAACCGGCCCGACCCGTGAGCCGGGAACGGCACCACGGTCACCCCACAACCAAGGGAGCGCACCATGCCCGCAGGCAACATCAACCTTGACTACACCGAGATCCTGCGCGTCTCAGGCGTGATGAACCAGGCGGTCAACGACATCAACCCGCACCTGCTGTCGACGAAGACCTCCGTCGAAGGGCTGCTGGACAACGGCCTGTTCATGCAGCAGAGCAGTCCCGCGATGAAGGCCGCCTACGAGAAGCTGACGGCCTCGCTGCAGCAGGCCGTGGAGAGCATCAACAGCTTCGCGATGCAGTTCACCAAGATCAAGGAGTCCGTCGAGAAGATGGACGCCGACATCGCGGCCAGCACCAACCAGGCCTGACGGCAACGCGCGCGCCCGCGGCCACCTTTCCGGGTGGCCGCGGGCGCGCGTGTTTGTCCGCGACAGGCCCACGACGGATCAGGCGTCGTCCGCCCGCAGCACCGTCTCCGGGACGAGCACCGACACCAGCAGACCCGACACCGGGTCGACGGTCAGCCCGCGGCCGGGCGTCGGCCGGCCGCGCAGCAGGTCGTACGGGACGCGGATGCCCAGCAGATCGCCCTCGGCCGGGGACTGCGGGGACAGCAGGACGCCCTTGCGGACCCGTCGTACCTGGCCCAGCCAGCCGATGCCCGCCGAGGTGAGGGTCTCCGCGGTGGCGGCGACCGCCAGCCCGTAGCCGCGGTCGCGTCCGGTGGCCGCGATGTCACGGAGCACCGAGTCGGCGGCCGGCATCTGGGCGAGCAGGTCCGCGTCGTCCACCAGCACGACCGCGGGCCCGGTCCCGGACTCCAGCGCCTCGCGGACCTCGTCGGCCATCGGGTCGGGCGACTCCAGCACGACGGCCTGCGGGTGCCTGCGCAGCCCGCGCAGCGGCGACTCGCGCGGGGTGATCGCCACCACCCGGGTCCCGCCGGCCAGCAGCGAGACCGCGAGACTGGCCAGCGCGGTGGAACGGCCCGCCCCGGGAGGACCGCTGATGAGGAACGACGGCGAGTCCGCCGCGAAGTCCACACCCACCGGCTCCAGATCGTCGCCGCCGATCCCCAACAGCCCCCACAGGGGACGCCGCTGGGCCGCCGGCACCTTCGCGTAGGCATCGGTGAACGTCACCTGCTTCGGCAGCGTCATCACCCGGGCCGGGCGCCGGGCGGCCGGGACGTCCCGGTCGCGGCGCGTCGCCACGGCGCCGATGCGCTGCAGCGCCTCCGCCTGTTCGCGGCCGGTGGGCACGCCGCCCGACACCTCGCCGAGCAGCGCCACCTGCACCTCCGCGGCGCTGCCGCCGCGCCAGCCGCGCCCCGGCGGGACCACGGCCGGGATCAGCTTCGCCGGGATACCCGCCAGCATGTACTCGCTGCGGTCGGTGAGCCGCAGCAGCAGCCGCTCGTCGTTGAGTGAGGCGACCTTGCCGGACAGCAGGGCGCGTTCCGAGGTGGCGATCACGTGCACGCCCATCGGCGCGCCCTCGCGGATCAACGCGGTGAGCTCCTGGACGGGCCGGCCGCCGTCGTGGTCGCCGAGCAGGGCGGTCAACGAGTCCCAGCCGTCGATCAGGACCACCAGGTGGGCGGGCCGCTCGGCCGCCGGCAGCAGGGTGCGCAGCTCGGCGAGGTTGGCCACGCCGTGCTGGGTCAGCAACTCCTGACGGCGGCCCATCTCCCCGAGGAGGCGGGCCAGCAGGCGGTTGAGGCGTTCCAGGTCGGCCCGGGGGACGACGGCACCGCAGTGCGGCAGCGCGCTGAGCGCCGCGAGCGCGCCGCCCGCCGCGTCGATCCCGTACAGGTGCACGTCCGCCGAGGAGTGCCGGCGGGCCAGCGCGCCGCCGATCGTCCGCAGCGCCTGGGAGCGCCCCGACCGCGGGGTGCCGATGATGTACAGGTGCCCGAACTGGGAGAAGTCCAGCTCCAGGGGCTCCTGTCGCTGGATGCCCGGCAGGTCGGCGAGCGCCCAGGGGACCGCGGCCAGCCGGCCGTTCGGCAGGTCCGGCCGGTCGGGCAGGTCGTGCAGCGAGACGGCGTGCTCGAGCGCCGGCAGCCACGGGCTGGGCTGGTGCGGCACGTCCAGTTCCTCCGCCGCCTCCCGGATCGCTTCGACCAGCGCCGTCAGATCGGTCGGGGCGTCGGGGTCGTCCGAGTGGTCCGGGGCGTCGGCGTCCGAGGCGTGCTCGGGGCCGGGCTCGGCGGCCGTGCGGCCCAGCAGCGACCAGTTGACCTCGCTGGTCCAGACGGGAGGCTCAGCCGTCGGCCGGGCTTCGGCCCCGGTACCGGCTGCCGCGTCCGGACGCGGCAGCTCGCCCTCGGCGCTCTTCCCCGCGCGGGGCGCTCCGACGAAGGCCGTCTGGAACGGCAGGACGGAACGGTGTCCGATCCGGGCCAGGGCGCGGCCCGGAGTCGCGGCGGAGATGGTCACCGCGTCGTTGACCTCCAGAACGTCCATGCTGTCCATGCTGTCGGTGACACGCAGCGAGATCCGCAGGTTGGTGTTGGCGCGGATGTCGGCGGTGACGACGCCGGCGGGCCGCTGCGTGGCCAGGATCAGGTGCAGGCCGAGGGAGCGGCCGCGCTGGGCGATGGAGACCAGGCCGGGGATGAACTCCTGGACGTCCCGGGCCAGGGTGGCGAACTCGTCGATGATCAGCAGCAGCCGGGGCAGCGCGGCCAGCGACGGATCGCGCCGCCGCATGGCGCGGTACTCGATATGGTCCTTGGCGCCCACGTTGGCCAGGATCCGCTCACGCCGGGTGAGTTCCGCGCCGAGGGACGCCAGGGCGCGCTCCACCAGGTGGCTGTCGAGGTCGGTGACCATGCCCAGGACGTGCGGCAGTCGCACGCAGTCCTGGAACGCGCTGCCGCCCTTGTAGTCGACGAGCACGAACGTCATCTCGTCGGGCCGGTTCACGGCGGCGAGCGAGGCGACCAGCGTCTGCAGCAGCTCGGACTTACCGGCGCCGGTGGTACCGGCGACCAACCCGTGCGGGCCGTCCTTGACCAGGTCGAAGGTGACGGGACCGGTGTAGCCGACGCCCAGCAGCGCCGCGGTGGAGGCTGGCCGGTTGGACCACCTGCGGGCCAGTTCCTCGCCGCGCGGCGGCTCCAGCTCCAGTAGGCCGAGCAGCCCGACCCGGTCCGGCAGACCGTCGGAGCCGTCAGGAGTGACGTCACGGACGGGCGCGAGGGCCCGGCCGATCCGCTCGCACCAGTCGGTGTCGACCAGGTCCGGGCGGATCTCGGTGAGGTCGGCGCTGCCGGTGCGGCGCAGCGTCACGTCCCGGGCGTTGACGACGCAGACCGAGACGCACTCCTCGGGGAGCATGCGCTCCTCCTGGTCGATGCAGATCAGGAAGACCCGGACGGCCGGGCCCTCCTTCAGCACCTGCACGACACCGGGCACGTCACGCAGCCGCCGCGCCCCGTCGAGCACCACCACGAGGTCCGGTTCGCTGAGCAGCGCCCCGCTCATCGCGGAGTTGCGGGCGCGCATCCGGGCGCGGACGGCCGAGACCAGTTCCGAGACGCGGTTGGCGACGGTCTCCGGGTCGTTGCCGAGGGTGACGGCCGGACCGCCGGAGTTCTCCGCGGAGACGCCGCCACGGCCGGGCCGGGCGTGCGGCAGCCAGCGCACCCACTCCCAGGCCGGGGCTCCCGCTGTATCGGTGAGGACGGTGATCCGCACATCGCGGGGGCTGTGCAGGATCGCCGCCTGGGCCACGGCCCAGCGGGCGAGCGCGCGGGCCGCGTCGCGCTCGCCGGCGATGCCGAGCACACCGTCACCGGCCAGGTCGACGCCGACCGGCATGTCGGGGATCCGCCAGTTGACGGAGCGGTGGTTGTCCTCGCGGGAGGTGTCCTCGACAGTGAGCAGCGAGGACTGGTTGACCGTTCCGACCCGCAGTACGAGATGGTCCGGGTGACCGCGGCGGCGCTCCCACAGGCGGGCGCCGGGGCCGACCGCCCACAGTCCGGCGTCGGCCGGGTCGGGCCCGCCCGCCACCCGCAACCGCCGTTCCCGGTCGACCTTCTGCTGGATGTCCTGCTCCAGGGAGGCGCGCCGGGCGCGGTAGCTGGCGACGCCGTCGGTGTACTCCCGGCGTCCGCTCTTGCGGCCGCTCATCCAGTTGCCGATGGCCAGGACCGGGCTGAAGACCGCGAACATCAGGTAGAAGTACGAATGGAGGATGGTGACCATGCCGACGCCGAGGAGGAGCGGCGCGAACACCACCAGCAGCGGCACCGGGCGCTTGGTGGGCGGGCTCGGCGGCGACGGCAGGACGAAGCGTTCCGGCAGCAGCGGCGGAATGATCCGCGGCGGCCGGTTGAAGTCGAGGAACGCGCCGTCGGCGGAGACGGTGACGGCCGCGTCCGCCTCGGTGGGTTCCGCCACCCGCAGCAGGAATTCGCCCAGCACCAGTTCACCGCCGAGCGGCCACTCCTGCCAGCCTCGCGGCAGCGGCTCATGGGCGTCGGCGTACGGATCGGGCAGTTCCGGGGCGGGGGCGGGCGGCAGCGGGATCGCGTCGGCGCGCGGCCGGGCCGGCGGCGGCTCGGGCGCGGACAGCGCGACGCCCTCGGCCTGATGGGTGTTGAGCAGGACGGTCCCGTTGGGACGGACGGTGATCCGCACTCCCTGCGATGGAACGTCCCGGCCCTCCAGGAGGACCGCGCTGCCCGGCAGCGGGCCGGCACCGTGCGTGCCGGGCTCCAGCAGCCAGACCCGCCCGGCGTCCCGGCCGCCGACCAGCTGGAGTTCCACCCGGGGGCCGCGCGGCAGCCGTTCGCCGTCCGCGGACCGGGACGGCGGCGGCAGCAGGTCGCGCAGCGGGCCGTAACCCCCGCTCTCCGGCGCGGCCGGGCCGCCGAGGCCGAGCCTGGCTCCGTCCCGCACCCCGGCGGCGGACAGCGGCAGCTCGGCGGGAAGCCGGCGGTCCCCCAGATACAGCGGGGGCAGTTCATCGCCGCCATGAGCACCCGTCGTCTCCCGGCCGGCAGAGGCCAGTCTGGCGACGAGCGCGCCGACGGTGGTGGCGCCGGTGGCGTCGATCATGAGATCGCGGCCCTGGTCCGGCGTTTCGGCCGGAGTGATGCTGAGGAAGAGTCTCACGGGGTGGAAGAAGTCCGATCCGGGATTTCGCCGGGGGCGGCGGGCAGGGGACGTGACGCGGCGGAGATGCCCGCTGACCGCGCGGGCGCGGCGGCGGGCTCGGGCTCCGCGAGGTCGAGGTCCGGGTCCAGGGCGAGGGCTGGGACGGCGGCAGAGGCGGCGGCCGGGGCGGGGGTTGGAGCGGGTTCCGGGTCCAGTTCCCCTTCCAGGTCCGGGTCCGGGGAGGAGTCCGGTGCGGGCGCGGGGGCGGGGACGACGGCCGTCGCGGGGAGCGGATCGCGTTCGTTCCGGGAAGGGTCCGCGGGCCGCGTCGAAGAGCCGGCGGTGGCAGCGGGCGATACGGCGGCGGGTTCGGTGAAGTCCGGGTCGCCGGAACCGGGTTCGCCGGCCGTCGCTTCGGCGGTCGTCGCCACCGGCGGCGTTTCCGCAGCTCCAGGCGCTGCGCTCACGGAACGGGTCGTCACCGGAGCCGTGGCACGAGCGCGCGACCGGAGGCGCCGGATGGCGCGGCCCACGGCCCGGCCGAGCGAGGCCGCCTCGACGTCGATCTGCATGCCGGGGCCCAGCAACCGCCCGTCGGACTCCGCGTGCAGGGTCCAGCTGGAGCCGGGGAGGCTGCCGCCGACGAGTACCCGGGCCCTGCCCTCGGCGCTCAGCACGGCCAGCCGTTCCGCCTGCTCCGGCGTCGGCATCCAGCACGCCAGGATCGGCGGCAGCCCGGCGTACGAGCCACCGTCCGGGTCCGTGTCCCCGTCCGTATCTCCGTCCGATTCCCTGTCCGGATCGGCTTCCGGTGAAGCCTCCGTGCGCTCGCGCACGGACAACTCATCGATGAGTTCGTCGAGTTCAGGACCGGGAAAACGCGGATGCAGGCCCCGTGAGACGAGGACCTCCGGCCCGTCCGGCAGGCTGTCGAGCTGCGCGGTCAGCGCGTGCACGACGCTTCGCGCCACCCGCCCGTCGCCTTCGACCACCAGCGAGGGCGGGCCGCTCAGCCAGTCGACGAGGACGACCCCCGGCACTCTGCGGTCGACACCGACGACGAGCAGCAGCCGGTCCCGGTCCTCCGCGACGGACGAGGGCTCCGGCGGCTCCGCCTGCGCCGGGGCGGACCAGGTCCACTCCCCAGGCCCGTCGGTGGCATCCGTCCACTCCCCGGAGGGGCCGAGCGGATCCCGGCCGGCGATGACCACCCGCGTCCGGTCACGCGACGGAGCGATCCACACGGTCGGGGCGTAGCAGCCGACGCCCTGGGCCGCGTCGGCGCGGTCGAGCGCCGCGCCGGCGAGCACCCGGGCCTCCGGGTCGGCGAGGAAGGACGTCAGCATCCGCGCGCAGCGACGGTGCAGCCGGTAGGCGCGGAACGGCTGGGAGAACGCGAGGCGGGTCATCCGGGTCTCCCAGACGACGCGCCGGCACGTTCGCCGGAACCCGCCCTGGGACTTGATGATCCGGGCGGCCACCCAGATCAGCAGGACCAGCGCGACCAGCAGGCCGATGATGATCAGCCAGGAGTTCCGGTCCGGCATCGCCAGGGCGAGTGGCCGCGGGCCGGCGACGGGTGCCGTCCGGCCGGTCACGCGCACTCCCGCGAGTAGGCGGCCGAACGTCGCAGGTCGCGCATCGCGTGGTGCAGACGGGACTTGACGGTTCCGGTCGGGATTCCCAGGGCGAGTGCCGTGTCAGGGCCGGAACATCCGAGCAGGTACGTGTACACCAGAACCTCACGGTGGGGGCGGGAGAGTGGGGCGAGCAGCTCGACGAGGTGGGTGCGGTCGACCACCCGGGCCTGGTCGTCCGCGACGGCGGCGGTCTCGGGCAGATACGCGGTGGGCAGGGCGGGGCGGACACCGTCCCTGCGACTCCAGTCGATGACCACGTTGCGGGCCACGGTGCAGAGCCACGGCAGACCGGGCTGGAAGCCGTCGGCGCGCCGCGACCCCGAGCCGGTGGGGGACGCCAGCCAGGCCCTCAGAAGGGTCTCCTGCACGGCGTCCTCGGCCCGCTGCGGGTCGCTGGGCAGGAGCGAGCGCACGTAGCGCAGAAGCGGTTGGCGGTGGGGTCCGATCAAAGCGGTGAACCGCTCGTCCGTCTCGCGTGTCGCGTACCGCGGGGCGGAGAGTGCCGCTGAACTCATGGTGCTGCTGCCTCGGAGTGTTCGGGGTGATCGGGGCGCCCGGCGCGCGGGGAACCGGGCGAGGGAAGGGAGCGCCGGATAGGTGGATCCACCACAGACCGCACACCCTAGTCACCGGACGCAGCCGGAGGCAAAGGCGCCAATTGGCCAAATCACCCTTGGGGAAGGCAGTTTGCGCCATCTTCGCGTGATGCGTCACCCGGCCGCGTACGGCCGCTCAGCGGGCGTCCGGCCGCGGCCCACACCCCTTCGGGCCAACGGGCGCAAGGCCTCGGAAGCGATCACCCGGCCCGTGACGGCTCCGCCGGGAACGAGTCGACCATCACACTCGGTAGCCGCCCGTGCGGGAAGCGGGTTCCCTGGCTCGACCTGCGGAAAAGGCCGGGAATAGAGACGCGGGCCCCGCCGTTCCCGGTGATAGTTGAATCAGCAACTACATGGATGTGGTGAGCACAGTGCAGTTCGGGATCTTCAGCGTCGGCGATGTCACCGCCGATCCCACCACGGGGGCGACACCCACGGAGAACGAGCGGATCAAGGCGATGGTCGCCATCGCGCTCAAGGCCGAGGAGGTCGGTCTCGACGTCTTCGCGACCGGCGAGCACCACAACCCGCCCTTCGTGCCGTCGTCGCCGACGACCATGCTCGGCTACATCGCGGCGCGCACCGAGCGGATCATCCTCTCCACCTCGACGACGCTGATCACCACCAACGACCCCGTGAAGATCGCCGAGGACTTCGCGATGCTGCAGCACCTCGCCGACGGCCGCGTCGACCTGATGCTCGGCCGCGGCAACACCGGACCGGTCTACCCGTGGTTCGGCAAGGACATCCGCCAGGGCATCCCGCTCGCGGTCGAGAACTACGCGCTGCTGCACGAGCTGTGGCGCAACGAGGTGGTCGACTGGCAGGGCACGTTCCGTACGCCGCTGCAGTCCTTCACCTCCACGCCCCGGCCGCTCGACGGCGTTCCGCCGTTCGTCTGGCACGGCTCGATCCGCAGTCCGGAGATCGCCGAACAGGCCGCCTACTACGGCGACGGGTTCTTCGCGAACAACATCTTCTGGCCGAAGGAGCACTACGTGCGGCTCATCGAGCTCTACCGGGAGCGGTTCGCCCACTACGGCCACGGCACCCCCGAGCAGGCCGTCGTCGGTCTCGGCGGGCAGGTGTTCATGCGCAGGAACTCGCAGGACGCGGTGCGGGAGTTCCGCCCGTACTTCGACAACGCGCCCGTCTACGGCCACGGCCCGTCGCTGGAGGAGTTCACCGACCAGACACCGCTGACCGTGGGCAGTCCGCAGGAGGTCATCGACAAGACCCTGACCTTCCGTGACACCTTCGGCGACTACCAGCGCCAGCTGTTCCTGATGGACCACGCGGGCCTGCCGCTGAAGACCGTCCTGGAACAGCTCGACCTGCTCGGCGAGGAGGTCGTGCCGGTCCTGCGCAAGGAGTTCGCCTCGGTCCGGCCGGCCGGGGTGCCCGACGGCCCGACCCATGCCGCTCTGGTCGCCCGCCACCGGGCGGCCGACCCGGCCGGCCCGGCCGACGCCGCCTGAGCCGTCGTATCCGCCGACCCCTGTCGACCCTCCGGAGAGAAGGAGCCCATGAACACCGTGCATCTCGTCGTCGTCTCGGCCGGCCTGAGCCAGCCGTCCTCGACCCGGCTGCTGGCCGACCGGCTCGGTGAGGCGACCCGGCGCGCGCTGAGCGACCGGGACGAGGACCGTACGGTCACGGTCCGCGTCATCGAACTGCGCGAACTCGCCGCCGACATCGCCAACCACCTGGTGACCGGTTTCCCCGGTGCGGCACTGCGGGACGCCATCGAGGCGACGGAACAGGCCGATGGCCTGATCGCCGTGACCCCGATCTTCAGCGCCTCCTACAGCGGCCTTTTCAAGTCGTTCTTCGACGTGCTCGACAACGGGGTGCTGGCCGGAAAACCCGTACTCATCGCGGCCACCGGCGGTACCGCCCGGCACTCGCTCGCACTGGAGCACGCGATGCGACCGCTCTTCGCCTATCTGCGGGCGCTCGTCATGCCGACCGCGGTCTACGCCGCATCGGAGGACTGGGGCTCAGGCGGAGACGCGACGACGGACGGTCTCGCCGCCCGCATCGCCCGCGCGGCGGGAGAGCTGGCCGACCAGCTGGCCGGCAGGCCCGCCGCCGCCCCGGCCGCGGCCGAACAAGTGGTGCCGTTCGCACAGCAGCTGGCGGCACTCCGGCCCGCAGGCCGCTGACAGCATCCACGCACCTCGATGAACCCACCGCCGGCCGCCCTGCTCAACGGGGCGGCCGGCGGTGGCATTCCTCAGGCGGACGGCAGCAGCTGGAACACCGGATGAAGCACGGACTCGGCGGCGAACTCCTCGTCCGTCGAATCCTGAGTCACATCGAAGTACGCACGGGTGACCGGGACTTCGCGCAGGTACTGGCGCAGCACCGGGACGCTCTCCGCCGGCCCGAGCTCGACGCTGCGCAGATCCTCGGAGCGGCCGCCCCGGCTGATGGTGACCTGCCCCGCGGCCCGGGTGTTGTGCACCCAGTTGGTGACTCCGTACGCGGCGACCAGCCAGCGCCGGCCGTCGGACTCCATCACATCGACGGGCGTCGAACGCGGCTGCCCCGACTTCCGGCCCCGAACGGTCAGTATGTGCCGGTACCCCTTGCCGGTACCGAAGCGGGTCATCACCGCGAACACCCGGTTCACCACCCGTGTACCGGCACCGACCCGATAGCTCTTCGCCATCACCGCTCCTGCTCTCAGCAGAGGTCCAACGGGCCCCGCAGCACTGCGGGACAGACCCCATCACGTTCCTGGATACAAGCACATCCCCGGTCGGGGATGCCCTGGCCGGGGCTATCGCGGGGCGTTCTCCGGTTCCTGGTCGAACTCACCGTCCGACTCCGCCGCGGTGAACGGGAGAAGGGCCGGCGAGAGGAACGGATCCGTCGACGGTCCCGGGGACTGCTGGTTCGGGCTGGTTTCCGGGCGGAGCGTTTCGGAGAACAACGAAGACATGGGCACCTTCTGACAATCGGTCCCGTCCGCTGAGGCGAACGGGCAGCGCTACCCGAAAGGTACACGCGTACGAATCAGCCGAGATCACACCACGCCGCCGTGGCCGGTCCCCGCCCGTCGAAAGATCATCATGTCCGGGCACATTGACGGACCCTTTCGGCCGCATTAACTTCTGTGAGCGCTCTCCGACTTCGTGCCCGTCGCTCCCCGGCCGTCAAGTCTCCGGAGGTCCCGTGAAGGCAGTCCGGTTCTTCATCATCGTGCTCGCCGGAGCACTGTCGACAACGTTGTCAGTGCCTGCTGTGTCGGCTTCGCCGGAGGCATCCTCCCTCCCTCCGGTCCAGGCCGTCATGGCGCCCGTCTGCAACAGGTACTGCGACGGCCGCGATCCCGCCCTCTCCCCGCAGGACCGCGCGCCCGTGACCGCGGGTGTCTTCTCCCGTGTCATCGACCTGCACTTCGACGACCAGGACGCGATGGGCTGGGCGTCGATCGACAACGGCAACGCCGGCGATGAGGTCTGGCTCGACCGGTCCTTCGACGGCGGCCGTACCTGGAGCTCGGGCAGCCAGCTCGGGGACGGCACCGTGCCCGCGGGCCTGCGCGGCCGGCGGACGCCGATGTACAACGTGGACGACTGGAACGCCCACGGCGTCGGCGCCCTGCGCGCCTGCGGCAAGGCCGGCGACCGGGCGGACATCGCCTGCACCGCCTGGGCGCGCTCCACCTGGAACGCGGGCGAACGGCGGACCGCGGCGGCCACCGCGCAGATGCAGTTCTACGACTACGGCACCGGACTGTTCGACACGACGGGCTGGTGGAACTCGGCGAACGCCCTGACCGCGGTCATCGACAACTTCCGTGTGACGGGCATGGCGAGCTACACGTACGCCGTCGCGCGCACCTACGACCTGAACATCAACGCCCAGGGCGGCCAGTTCCGCAACGGTTATCTCGACGACTCCGGCTGGTGGGGGCTGGCGTGGGTGGCGGCCTACGACCTCACCGGCGACAGCCGGTACCTGAGCACCGCCCGCGCGGACGCCGACCACATGGCCGCGTACTGGGACACCACCTGCGGCGGCGGGGTCTGGTGGAACACCTCGCGGACCACCAAGAACGCCATTCCCAACTCCCTGTACATCCAGCTCAACTCCGCGCTGCACAACCGGATTCCGGGCGACACCGGCTATCTGCAGCGGGCCCAGGCCGGCTGGTCCTGGTTCCAGCGGACCGGCCTGGTCAACTCCTCGCACCTCGTCAACGACGGGATCAGCATGTCCACGTGCAGGAACAACGGCAGCACCGTCTGGTCCTACAACCAGGGGACGCTCCTGGCCGGCCTCACCGAACTGCACCGCGCGACGAACGACGCGGCGGTCCTGCCCGCGGCCCGCCGGATCGCGGTCGCGGCGACGACGTCCACGGTCCTCAACACCGCCGACGGCATTCTCCGGGACCCCTGCGAGACGGGCGGGTGCGGCGCCGACGGCCCGTCCTTCAAGGGCGCTCACGTGCGCGGCCTGGCCCGGCTCGACGCGGCCCTGCCCGACCATCCGTTCACCGCCTACCTGCACCGGCAGGCGGATCGCGCGTACGCGGCCGACCGCAACCCGCTGGCCCAGTACGGCCTGCGCTGGTCGGGCCCACCGGACGCGGCGGACGCGGCCCGGCAGCAGAGCGCGCTCGACCTGATGAACGCGGCGTCATGAGCCCGCGCACCAGGACGCGGCGGATCGGCGGCGCCCTCACCGTCACCCTCGTCGGAGCCGTGGCGCTGGCGCTGCTGCCTTCCGCAGCGCACGCCGCGGAGCCCGCCCCGCCGCCCGTCCTCCGGGTGATGCCGCTGGGCGACTCGATCACCTGGGGCGTCGGCAGCGCCACGAGCTCGTCGTACCGGCTGCCGCTGTGGAACCTGGTGGCCGGCCAGTCCCGCTACTCCGTGCGGTTCGTGGGCTCCCAGGCCTCAGGAACCCTGCCGGACTTCTCCAACGAAGGGCACAGCGGCTACACCATCGACCAGATCCGCAGCGGTGTCGACGGCTGGCTGGCGGGGACGCGGCCGGATGTCGTGCTGCTCCACATCGGCATCAACGACCTGGACCGCGGCATCGACATCGCCCATGCCCCGGACCGGCTCACCGCACTGGTCGACCGCATCTTCGCCGACCGGCCCGGCATCACCGTCCTCACCATGGGTCTGATCCCGACCACTCCCGGCCTGGAGACGCAGACCGGCGTGTACAACGCGCGGCTGCGGGCCCTGGCGGGCGCGGAGCAGCAGGCCGGCAAGGAGTTCCGCTACGTCGAGCCGCCCGCGCTGACCGCCGCGGAGCGGGTCGACCGTCTGCACCCCAACGACGCCGGCTACCGGCGCATGGCCCAGCCGTTCTACGGGGCGCTGGACCGGGCGTTCACCGATGGCTGGGCGGTGGGCGGAGCGCCGTTGGCCGCGGGGACCGAGGCGGGCGGTACGGGCAAGGTCCGCTGGGCCGACTTCGACGGTGACCGCAGGGCGGACTACCTGGCCGTCGCGAGCAGCGGCGCGGTCTCCGTGCACCTCAACCGCGGTGGCGACGGGCACGGCGGCTGGTCCGACCTGGGCCGGGTCGCCGCCGGTCTCACCACCGATCCCGCCAGGGTCCGGTTCGCGGACTTCGACGGAGACGGCCGCGCCGACTACGTCCTCATCAACGCCAACGGCTCGGTCACCGTCTACCTCAACCGCGGAGGCGACGGCCACGGCGGCTGGTCCTCACTCGGCCAGATCGCCACCGGCGTCACCACCGACGCCTCCAGGGTCCGGTTCGCGGACTTCGACGGAGACGGCAGAACGGACTACGTCCTCATCAATACGAACGGCTCGGTCACCGTCTACCTCAACCGCGGAGGCGACGGCCACGGCGGCTGGTCCTCACTCGGCCAGATCGCCACCGGCGTCACCACCGACGCCACCAAAGTCCGGTTCGCGGACTTCGACGCGGACGGCCGCGCCGACTACAGCGCGATCGCCGCGAGCGGTGCCGTCCAGACGTACCTCAACCGGGGCGGTGACGGCCACGGCAGCTGGTTGTCGCTCGGCGGGATCGCGTCGGGCGTGACCAGCAACGCCGCACTGGTCTCCTTCGCCGACTTCACCGGTGACGGAAACGCGGACTACGTCCTCACCGAGGCGGGCACCAACGCCGCAGGTGTGTACAGCTGGAACGGCGGCGACGGTCACGGCGGGTGGACCGACCGCGGGCGTGTCTTCGCGGGAATCCCCATCGGCTGACCCGCCCAAAACGGCCTTCCGACTCGGCGCTTGCATCATTGTTTGCCTTGGGTTTTGCCTTTGCGGTTCCTTTGCATTCGCCTTTGCGATCACCAAGTTGACAGGAGCCGCGCAGGCGTTGACGATGAGTGACGCCCCCAAAGCCCGCGTGCCCGAGACCGGTTTCTGACGGTCTCGACGTTCACGCGATGGCGCGGGGCACCGTGCGGACACCGTTGCCTTTGGCGCGCCCGCCGTCATGAACTGTGTGGAGGAATCTGTGATATCCAAGCGCGGGCTGGTCGCCGCCACCGCAGCCGGGGCTGGCGCGCTTCTGCTCGCCACCGGTCCCGCCGTCGCCTGCAGCATCGGTGACTTCAGTGCGAACGCCGTAGCGGCGTGCGACACGAGCACCGGTACGCCGATGGCTGCGATCACGGTCACGGACAAGGACCCTTCGGGTACTCCGGCCGACATCTCCGTGGTGCTCCGCATGGCGTCCGGCATGGCGGGACCGGTGTTCGGCACCGTGCACATCGCGCACCCGACCGCGGCCGGGGTCACCAGGAAGATCCTCGTGGAGTGGGCGCCCGGATATCAGTGGTACGTCCAGGTGACGGCCGGAAACCTCGTCGCGCAGAACCTGGACGTTCTCCCCACGTCCCCCGACACCGCCTGCACGGTCCCCACGAAGCCGACGACCACGCCGGCGAAGCCGTCGTCGACCCCGACGAAGGCCACACCCGTCTCCGCGACGCCGTCCACCACGCGTCCCGCCACGCCGTCCCCTTCGGACTCCTCCAGCGCAACGGTCCTCGCGACGACCGGTGGTGGCGGCGACAGCACGACGATCGCGGCGCTCGCCAGCGCGTTCCTCCTCGTCGGCGCCGGCGGTCTGTTCGTCCTGCGCCGCCGCGCCGACACGGGTCGGCACTGACACAGCACCCTCCGACGGCACAGCTCGCGGACGACACCTTCCCCCAGGCGCTCTGGGCGTGTCGTCCGCGAGTGGTTAACTGGTCACTGTCCGTAACGGATCGGTTCGCGGCCGCCAGGCCCTGTCGTCGAGGAGACACGTATGACTTACCGCTCGAAGCTGCGCGGTGCCGTGATCGGCGCCTGTACCGCGGCTCTGGTGGCGAGTTGTGGCCTGCTGGTCCTTCCGGCGCAGGCCGCCGACGGGGCGGCACCCGCCTCCGTGGCGGCCGTTCGTCAGGAGTCGAACGCCGTCAAGCGGGTCACAGCCTTCTACGACCAGTACCGGGCCGCCGTCGAAGGCACCAACCCGGCCATGAACCCGCGCGAGGTCCGCAACGAGTTCCTCACCCCGCGCTGAACCACAAGCTCGATGCCTGGGCCGAGACGAACGTGGCCGACCCGGTCTTCCGAGCACAGAACGTTCCGGCGGACAGGTCCGTGCGGTACGAGGGCAGCGGCGCCGGCCACGCGACGGTGGTCGTGACCGAGTACTGGGGCTCCGGCTCCCCCACCGAGGTCTGGTACCAGGCCCCTCTCGACGGCTCCCGCATCTCCGACCTGACAGACCCGCCCCCCGCCTGACCCGGCCGCCTCCCCGCCCCCGGCCCGGCGTCAGGTCCCGGGCAGCTGCTCCTGCTCGACATCATTGACCCCCGGCCGGGGCGCACTACGGGTATCAAGCTTGTTCCGGCACCCCTCCCCCAGCCCCCACAACCGCGATTCCGGATCGTTCAACGGCCGCCCACAGAGCCGACACAGCACCCGCGGACGCCCGCCGACCGGCTCGTCGGAGGTGGCGAAGCCGGGCAAGGTCGCGGGGTCGGATTCCGGTTCGTGAAGCATGGCCCCAGGTCTATCAGCTCGCGGTGCCGCCCGGGCGGCCCGGTGGGGTGATCGCTGATCACTACTATCGGGCCCATGTCCAGTGACAGCGGGATCGTAGGCGCCGACACCGGCCTTCCGGCGAAAGGGGTCTCCTGGGTCGAGCTCTCCTTCGACCTCGTCTATGTGTACGTCCACCGGCAGCGAACGCACTCACCGGCCGCCTGACGCCGGCGGACGACCCGACGACAGCCGCGACAGCCGCGGCGGCCACGCGGCGCCGCCCGCCCGGGGGCTTCCGGGCGGGCGGCGTTACTGCGACGACAGGACTCAGGACCGCGCCTAGTTGAACGGGTCCAGAGTGATGTACGCCTGCTGCGGGTTCGAGTCGTTCACCAGCGACTCGTGGTTGCCGACGTCGTCGAAGGCGAAGGCGTACGCCTTGCCGTCGACCATCTGCGCGTGGATCTTCCGGGCGAAGTGGTTGGTCACCGCGTCCTGGTAGAAGCTCGCTGAGCTCGTGTCGGGCTGGTTCGCGTTGACGAGCAGCGTCGAGCGGTTGTACGCCGCGCACAGGGTGCGGGAGATCGGGCCGCGCACCAGGTCGTTCGGCGCGTCCAGCAGCTTGTAACAGCCGAAGATGCTGTCGGCGTCGGGCTTCTGGAAGGTGGTGACCACCGCGCCTGAGCTGTTGGTGAAGTTCATGACGTTGCCGGAGACCTTGCCGAAGTACTTGGTGTTCGGCTGGTCGGCGAACGGCGTCACGGTCAGCGTGGAGCTCGCGTACTTGCTCCACACCCGGTTGATGTAGTCGTTCATCACGGTGGCCGGCAGCGCGCCGGACTCGATGCCGTGGCCGGGCGCGAGCGCGCGCAGCACGGTGCCGTCGGCGCGGGTCTGGATCAGATGGGCCCAGCCGCCCGGCTGACCGCGCAACGCGCTGTAGAAGCCGTTGTATCCGCCCGGCTTGAGGTGGCCGGTGGACTTGGTCGAACCGTTGGGAAGCTTGACGCCTACGGCGTAGGGCGCCGAGAACATGTCGACCTGGGTGCTGTTGATCCACAGCCCGGAGTCGTTGAGCGTGTATTCGGACCAGTTGAAGAGAATGTTGTGGTTCGGGTCGCTGGGATTCTGCACGGCGGGCTGCACCAGCCCGCCGAGGGCCAGTTTGAAGACGAGCTTCTGGCCGTAGGAGAAGTAGACCCGTCCGGAGAACTTCGGCATCCGGAGCGTCATGGACTTGCCGTTGGCAGGTCCCGTGATCGCGGCGTCCGGCGCCGGGGCGGGGGGATTGGCACCGCCGGGCCAGGCGTGGAACGTACCGTTCGCGTCGGCCCAGCCCTGCCGGCCCGTCGAGAGCTGCGTCCCGAGGTTGTAGATGTAGATCTGCTCGCCGCGGCCGGAGTTGTTCGTAAAGGTGAGCGGAATCGTCGCGGGTATCGCGGCTCCGGCGGGCGCGATGGGCCCGATGGTGGCGAGACCTGTGCCGATGACCGCCGCCGATATCAGCGACACCAACAGCTTCCATTTTTTGGCGAACACGCTTGCTCCTTGCTCTTGCACACCACGTGGGGGGAGGTGGGGGGTCGGGGCCGGTACGGCCGCCCGGGGGCCGGCTCCTGGCCGGGTGGTCCGGACCACCCGGGCTGAGAGCGCTCTCAGAATGCGAGCGCAGCAGTGCCCTGTCAATGGTCCGGACAGAAACTGCTCCAACTCCGACAAGCCCCCTGAGGAAGATCCCGGTTTGACGAACAGCCCGCCCGGGCCCGTACCGTCGACACGGTCGTCGACGCGATCGACGCCCTGCCGAAAACCTATGAAGGAGCCTCACCCGTGGCCAAGCCGATCGTCGGGATCCTCCACCCGGGCAGCATGGGTGCGGCCGTCGCCGCCCAGGCCGCGACCCACGCGGCGACCGTGCTGTGGTGCCGAGCCGGGCGCAGTGAGCGGACCGTGGCCCGCGCCACCCGGTTCGGGCTGGAACCCGTCCCGACGGCGGCCGAGTTGCTGGAACGGGCGGACATCGTCATCAGCCTGTGCCCGCCGGCCTCGGCCGAGGACGTGGCGCGGGAGGCCGGCACGCACGGGTTCGAGGGCCTGTACGTGGAGGCCAACGCCATCTCGCCGGAGCGCATGGAGCGGATCGTGGGCCTGCTGCCGGAGGCGCTGGTCCTCGACGGCGCGGTGACCGGGACTCCCCCGTCCGGCGGTGAGGCGCCGACGCTCTACCTCTCAGGGCTCGCGCCCGCGGCGGCCGTCGTGGAGAAGCTCTTCGCCGGAACGGACGTGACGACGAAGGTGCTCGGAGCCGAGGTCGGCCAGGCCTCCGCGCTCAAACTCGCCTATGCGGGCCTTCGGAAGACGTCCCAGGTGATGGCCGCGTTGTCGCTCGGGATGGCACAGGAGCACGGCGTCGGGCAGGAGCTCATCGCCCTCACGTCGCGCCTCACCGGCTCCCCACTCGCCGAACCGGGTCGCATCGCGGGTACGGCCGCCCGGGCCTGGCGTTGGGGACCCGAACTGGAGGAGGCCGCCGACCTGGCGGCCGCCGCCGGCCTGCCGGACGACCTGCTGCGGGCAGCCGCCCACACTCTCGCCCGCTGGAACGACAGCAAGGACGACGACTCCCTCAGCGCCGAGGAGGCCCTGCGGCGGCTTCGCCGCGCCTGACCGTCGTCGCAGCGCCGTGGAGCGGAGGTGGCGGCAACCGGCGGAAACACCGCGCCACCGTCCGCCCCGCCAACTGCCCGCCGGTGGTAACGCTCAGCCGAGTGGGATCGTGAAGTCGTCCTCGACCGGCGGGGCGACTTCCTGCTCGCGGTAGCCGGTGGCCGCGAAGCACCGGATCCGCAGGTCCTGCGGGGTGACGTCCAGGCGCAGGAAGCTCTTGAAGAACGGCGGGGTGTACGTCACCGAACCCGGTGAGAGCACCTGTGTGTAGATCTTGCGGACCGGGAGCCGGAACCAGGACCTGCCGTGCGGACGGGAGGGCACCCCGAGAAGGGAGGCGACCAGTCGGGTCCGCAGGGTCACCGCAGCCGTCGTCGTGCGTGTCGGGGGAATGCCGAGCCTTTTGGCGATGACCGCCGACGCCTGCTCGGAGGTGAGTGCGAAGAATCGTTTCATCCGCAACCGCCGACCGTAGAGCCCGCTGTAGAAGGCCAGCGAGTCCCCGCGCAGCGGATAGCAGCGGAAATCCTGCTCGGTGACTCCGGCCACCGTCACCCGCGGAATGATGTGGGTGGCGTGCATGAACGCTCCGCCGCCGCCCGAGACGACGTACTCGATGGTGCGGCCGTCCACATCCACCGGATAGTGCTGGTAGTTGTGGATGTCACCGCCGATGGCCGCCACAAAGTGGCAGTCCGCGTCGCGGACTATCTCATCGACGGTGCCGCCGCCCTCGATGGCGCACGGATGGTACTTGTCGTCCACGTATATCGGTGAACCGGTCACGAGGATCTTGGGCCTGGGGCCCTGGGAGACGCGGCGCAGCCACTCCCCCTGCTCCTTGTCGATCCCGCCCAGCAGCCCGGTGTCGATGCCGATGATGCGCAGCGGCCCCGAATCGATGGCCCAGTACGGTCCGGGCTGCTCGGACTGTTGCGCGGGGGCCGACCGCAGCGAGCGCGCCTCCGCCAGCCGCTGCTCGTCGGCGGCCGCCGGGCTCTTCCACAGCAGCGTCCGCCACCAGCCGGCCGACAGTACCTTCGGGCGGGCGGCCGCGGGCAGCGCCAGTGCCTCGCAGAAGACCCGCATGAATCCCGTCAGACCGTCGTACCAGTCGTGGTTGCCGGGTATCGCGTAGATCGGCGCGTTGTAGTCCCGGTAGGGCCGGAAGAACTTGGGCCCGTAGTCGTCGGCGCTGCCGACGGGGTAGATCACGTCACTCGACAGCACCGCGAAGCGGGAGCCCTCGCCTGCCTCCAGCAGTCCGGGAACCACGGCGTACTGGGGCGCGTCGCCCTCGCCGGTGTCCGCGATGAGCATGAACGAGTAGGTTTCCGGGTCGTCCCGCTCGATGACGAAGTCCGCCGGGACCCCGCGGTCTCGCTGCCGGGCCACCCAGCGTTGTCGTTCCTCGTTGGTCGGGTCACCGAAGAGGGAGGCGAGCGGTCCGTTGCGGGCGCTCCACAGGGTCGCCGGGTTCAGCCAGGAGAGCTTTTTGACCCGCTCCGGCATCAGGCTCTCGAACTGGCCGGGCTCCTGGCCGTGCCATCCGGCACCGGTCGCTGAATCGCGCGAAGAAACTGACACCGGCGCACCCTAGCAACCCCCCGTCCGGCGAACCGATTTGGAGCCCGTTCCCGGTTCGTCGCGAGGAACCGCAGGGAGTGGCGGGGAGCCGCAGGCGGTCGGAGCGGCGGCGCGGGCCGCGTCCGGACAACGTCCGTCCGGGCCCGCGCCGCGGCTCCCGCAGTTGTCACCGTTCGCGGCTACGCCTCGTCCGCGGCGGCGTAGATGGCGGCCACATCGAGCTTCTTCATCCCGAGGACGGCCGACATCGCCCGCTGGGCGCGGCCGGGGTCCGCGTCGTTCAGCAGCTCGTCCATTCCGGCGGGGACGACCTGCCAGGACAGCCCGTACTTGTCCTTCAGCCAGCCGCACGGGCCCTCCTCGCCGCCTTCGGAGAGCTTGCTCCAGTAGTGGTCGATCTCCTTCTGGTCGGCGCAGTTGATCATCAGCGAGACCGCCTCGGTGAAGGTGAACTCCGGACCGCCGTTGATCGCGATGTACTCCTGGCCGTCGAGCACGAAGGCGACCGTCAGCACCGTTCCCGCCGGCCGCGGACCGGCGTCGTTGTAGTGCGTGATGCTCGTGATCTCCGAATTCGGGAACACGGAGACATAGAACTCGGCGGCCTCCTTGCCCTCGGTGTCGAACCAGAGGTTGGGGGTGATCCGCGGCATGGGACTCTCCTCGCTTCGTCGGTGTTCTGCCCTGCTCCTGTATTGACCGTCGCACCGGTCGAAAGTCATCGCTACTCAGGAAGAAATATGGGAGCCCGGGGTGGCGGGGCACGGCCCGCCCCGACGGGCCGGTCCTCGACGTTCCCTGCCAAGACGCCCGATAGCGGCGAGGATGGGAGAACGACCTCGTCAGGAGATGCCATGACTGATGCAGCACACCGTCATGCCGGCCTTCGCCGGTCCGCCGCCACGTTCCAGGCCGAGCTGGTGGCACTGCGCCGGGCGCTGCACCGGGAGCCGGAGATCGGACTGGACCTGCCGTTGACGCAGGCCAGGGTGCTGGCCGCGCTGGAGGGGCTGCCGCTGGAGATCACCCTCGGCAAGCAGCTCTCTTCCGTCACCGCCGTGCTGCGTGGCGCGCTGCCGGGACCTGTGGTGCTGCTGCGCGGGGACATGGACGCGCTGCCGGTGCAGGAGTCCAACGACGTGCCGTACGCCTCCGCCGTGGCCGGGGTGATGCACGCCTGCGGCCACGACCTGCACACCGCGGCGCTGGTCGGCGCCGTACGGCTGCTCTGCGAGCGGCGCGACGAGCTGGCCGGGACGGTGGTGTTCATGTTCCAGCCCGGCGAGGAGGGCCTGGGCGGCGCCCGGCTGATGATCGAGGAAGGTGTGCTGGAGGCAGCGGGGAGCAGGCCCGTCGCCGCGTACGCCCTGCATGTCGCCGCCTCGCAGCTGCCCAACGGCTGGGTCGCCACCCGCCCCGGACCGATCATGGCTGCGGCCGACACCCTCACTGCGACGATGCACGGACGCGGCGGGCACGGCTCCAGTCCCCATCTCGCCCTGGATCCGATCCCGGCCGCCTGCGCGGCCGTCACCGCACTGCAGACCATGGTGACCCGCCGTTTCGACGCGTTCGATCCGGTCGTGGTCAGCGTCGGCAGCTTCCACGCCGGCACCGCCGAGAACGTCATCCCGGACGAGGCGGTCTTCGGCGCCACCATCCGCTCCTTCTCGCCCGAGGCGCGGGCCCGCGTGCTGGAGGAGGCGCCCCTGGTCGTCCAGGGAATCGGCCGGGCACACGGGCTGACGGTGGAGGCGGTCGTCACCGAGGGCTACCCGGTCACCGTCAACGACCCCGAGGAGATGGCCTTCGCGGCCGAGACGGCCCGCCAACTCCTGGGAGCGGGCCGCTACCTCGACATGCCGCGCCCGGTCGCCGGCTCCGAGGACTTCGCCGTCGTCGCCGAACTCGTCCCGTCGGCCTATCTGATGCTCGGCGCCTGTCCGGCCGACCGCGACCCGTCCACCGCCGCGTACAACCACTCCCCGCAGGCCGCCTTCGACGACTGCGTCCTGGGCGACGCGGCGGCGCTCCTCGCCGAACTGGCGCTGGGCCGGACGGTCAGAGGCTGAGAGCCTGCCGAGGGAATCGGGTGGCGGACCGTCCGCGGCCCGGCAACTCGCCGACGACAGAAGGACTTCGGGTACTCGTCGTCGCGGACGCGGAATTCCGGCTGCGCGGGCAACGGCAGCCATGGCAACGGACGACGACGGCCCCGGAGCTCCGGAAGAGCGACGGGGCCGTCGTAGGACGAGACGAGTACGGGTTTCAGTGCGCCTTTTCGTATGCCTCGCGAACCGCCGCGGGGACGCGCCCGCGGTCGTTCACGTCATAGCCGTTCTCCTTGGCCCAGGCCCGGATCTTGGCGGTGTCCTCGGAACCGGCGCCGGCGAGCTTGCGCGGTCCGCTCGCGCCCTTGTTCCGGCCCACCTTGTGTCCGGCCGCAATGAAGGGGTTCAGCGCTTCGAGAAGAGAGTCGAAGCTGTCAGGGGCGAGGTCGATTTCATAGACAACGCCATCAACGGCGAACGTGTGAGTGGCCGCCTCCGCCGACTCTTTGCCGGTGAGGTCGTCGGTGTAAATGGTTACGATTTTCTGAGCCATAGGCCGCAGATTAGCAGTAATGCGGGGGGTCGTATAGAAATCACTTACCGTCCGCTCACGTGTACGGACGGGTAGCACGACAGAGCGATCCGGTGCTCCGCCCGGGCCGCTATAGGGGCCCGCTCCGACTCCGCATAGCGCCCCGCCGGGAGTTCACGGACGGCCGCCCGAACTATGCGGGAAGCGCGGGGAGTACAGTACGTAGGCCCGCACAAAGTGCGTTTCCACCCGAGCATGGAGCAGATGCCCAGCGATGGCCTTATCGCCTGCTATCGCCAGAACGGCATGAATGTGAACGTCGCCGTCCCGGATCTCCCCCGTTCCGCCGAGTTCGGCGGGACAGGTGTAGTACGTGCGCTGATCCTTCGTGGCATCGGTCCCGGACATCGTCGAGACGGTAAAAGCGTCCACCGCGCCGATCAGGGACACGATGGCCCCGTCCGCGATGCCCGCAGTCGCCGCCTGGTCCGCTATCGACTCCATCAGCTCGCCGCGGCGTACCTCGAATACGTGCATACGATCACTCCCCAGCGCAATGCGGGCTACGGACCCGGAGCCTATCGGCGCGTCCCGCGGCCGCGGGTGGATTTCCTCCATCGACGTGGCCGCACCGCTTCAGGGCTTCTTCCCGCCTCCTCTTGGTCTCTTCCCGGCCGCTTCCCGGAGAATCGGCGGCTCACGCGATCGGAGCGGCATCCTTTTCCGTGCGCCCGCTCGGACCGCCGGACGATTCCCGCCACTCCTCGCGCAACATCCCGAACAGCACGTTGTCGTACCACTCCCCCGCCACCAGCACGGCTTCCCTTCGCCGGCCCTCCTCACGGAACCCGGCCTTGGCGAAGGCGTGGACGGCCCGCTCGTTGCCGCTCCAGGTGTCGAGTTCGACCCGGTGCAGTCGGCAGGTGTCGAAGAGATGCGCCACGAGCAGGCGCAGCGCTTCGGTCCCATGTCCCCGGCCCCAGCGGTCCCGTTCACCGATGGTGATGCCGACCGTGGCCCGCCCCGCGAACGGGTCGAGGTCGCGGTAGTCGGCCATGCCGATCGGCCTGCCGTCGACCAGGTCCTCCACGGTGAAGACCCGTGAGTCGGCGGGATCGAGGCCCAGCATCGTGTCGAAGCCGCGCTCCACGGCGACCCGGGTGACGGGGCCGAAGCGCGGATCGCCGCCGGTGGCCCAGTGCACCACCTCCGGGTCGTTGCGCCAGCGGACGTGATGGTCCAGGTCCTCCGCGTGCAACGCGCGGAGTCTCACCAGGTTTCCTTCGATCATCAGCGCATCGTAGATCGCCGCAGAAGCGGGGCACCAACCGCTGGACAGATAGTCGTCGCGCAGATAATCTATGGATAGATTAACCAGTCGAGGAGGCCACCATGTGGGAATACGAGAGCAGCATCGAGACCCGCGCCACCCCCCAGGCGGTCTGGCGGCTCTGGGCGGACGTCGAGAACTGGGGCGCTTGGAACGCCGAGATCGAGAAGATCGAGATCAGCGGCCCGTTCGCACCCGGCGCGCGGATCACGATGACGCCGCCCGGCGACGACCCGGTACTGCTCGTCGTCGCCGAGGCGGTCGAGAACGAGATGTTCGTCGACGAGGCCCGGTTCGGCGATCTGTTGCTGCGGACCATGCACAGGATCGAACGGCTCGGCCAGGACCGGATCCGAGTGGTGTACCGGATGGAGATCAGCGGCGCCGGCTCCGACGAGGCGGGACCGCAGATCGGCCCGGGCATCACCGCCGACTGGCCCGACACGCTGGCGTCGCTGGCCGCCCTGGCATCGCGGGGCTGATGGCGCCACTGCGGGACCTCCGAAACCCGGCCGGAGTCCGGCCCGATGGCCCGATCGGTCGGCGACACCGGTACGGCCCGCGGCCCCGGTCCGTCCCGCCGCTCCAGCGGAGCGGCGGGACCGGGCCTCGTCCCCTGCGTCTGCAGCACACGGCCCTTCGCTGCAGACACGGCCGGCCCCGCATCCGGGAGCCTCAAGGAATCAGAACGACCTTGCCGCGGTTGGCCCGCGCCTCGATGATCTCGTGCGCCCGCGCGACCTCGGCCAGCGGAATCTCGGCGTGCACCGCGGGCCACAGCCGCCCGGACAGCGCGAGCTCCCACAGCAGCTCGCCGTGCCGGTCGTACAACTCCCGCTGGGTGGCCGAGAATCGCGCCATGGTGAGACCGGTGATGATCTTGGCGCCCGCGAGGAGATCGAAGGCGGGGACCGTGCCACCACCGGAGCCGAAGAAGACCATCCGTCCGCCGGGCGCGAGTGCGGCGACAGCCCGCGGGAGGAGCTCGCCTGCGACACCACGGAGAGCAGCGAATAGCGCGCCGGGACCGTGCCAGGATCGCGCCGGGACCGTTCTCCGGTCACATCGACGGGGCTTCGCGGGTCATGGATAGGACACCGGGCGACGGGAGAATGTGACCGATGAACGACGAAGCGTTTCTCGCGGAGCGGTTCGAGGCCCACCGCACCCATCTGCGCGCAGTGGCCTACCGCATGCTCGGTTCGCTGAGCGAAGCGGACGACGCCGTGCAGGACGCGTGGCTGCGGGCCAGCCGCGCCGGCACCGACGGTGTGGAGAACCTGGGCGGCTGGCTGACGACCATCGTCGCCCGGGTGTCGCTCGACACGCTGCGGTCGCGCACCACGCGCCGCGAGGACCCGTTGGACGTCCATGTGCCCGACCCGGTCATCAGCAGCGCGGAAGGACTCGACCCCGAGCACGAGGTGCTGCTGGCGGACTCGGTCGGTCTCGCACTGCTCGTCGTCCTGGAGACGCTGCCGCCCGCCGAACGGCTCGCCTTCGTCCTGCACGACATGTTCGCCGTGCCGTTCGACGACATCGCCCCGATCGTGGACCGCTCCTCCGCCGCGACCCGGCAGCTCGCCAGCCGGGCCCGGCGCCGCGTCCAGGGAGCGGCGCCGGCTCCCGACGCGGACCTGAGCCGTCAGCGCGAGGTCGTCGACGCCTTCATGACCGCGGCGCGCGGCGGTGACTTCGACGCGCTGGTGGCGGTGCTCCACCCCGACGTCCTGATGCGGGCCGACATCGGCACCGGCTCCGAGGCCGGCAAGGTCTCCCGGCTCATCCGCGGCGCACGGGAAGTGGCTCAGCAGGCGGTCACCTTCGCGGCCTACGCCCCCTACGCCAGGCCCGCGCTCATCAATGGAGCACCAGGGATCGTCACGGTCCCCGACGGCCAGCTGTTCTCGGTCATGGGCTTCAACGTCGCCAACGGCAAGGTCACCGAGATCAACCTCCTCGCCGACCCGGACCGGCTCGCCAAGCTGGAATGGGAACTCCTCGGCGACTGACCGGGCTCTCCCGCTCCCGCCGCCCGCCGCCCTCCGCCCTCAAGGGGGCGGCGGCATCAGGCCTGTGCGGCGAAGACGTCGTAGGCGTCCTGGTCGAACAGCACGAACCGGGCCTCGGTCACCGCCGTCTGCGCCGCCCCGACCGTCGCCAGGGCGATCCGTGCCCCGTCCTCCATCGGCCATCCGTACACGCCTGTGGAGATCGCCGGGAAGGCCACCGTCCGCGCTCCCAGCTCGTCGGCCACCCGCAGCGACTCCCGGTAGCAGGACGCCAGCAGGTCCGAACGGTCCTCGTCCGGCGACCAGACCGGGCCGACGGTGTGGATCACCCAACGTGCGGGCAGCCGTCCCGCGGTGGTCGCCACGGCCCGGCCGGTCGCCAGCCCCTTCCCGTAGTGGGACGCCCGCAACGCACGACACTCCGCCAGGATCTCGGGCCCGCCCTTGCGGTGGATCGCCCCGTCCACTCCCCCGCCGCCCAGCAGCGAGGAGTTGGCGGCGTTGACGATCGCGTCGGCGTGCTGTCCGGTGATGTCGCCGAGGGCGAAGGTGATGTCGATCATGAGCCATCCTCCCAGACCCGCGGACGTCCGGGCCGGCGATTTCACCGCCGCCACCGGGAAGCCGTCCCGTCCGGTCCGGCGGAACGGCTCGTGCCGCACCGCCGGGCCGGACGTCGTTCACCTGCCCTTGCAGTCCACCTTGACCTGGCCGACGGCGATGTGACGGTTCGTGTTGCCACTGCCCCAGTCCACGCCCCGGTTGTCCAGGAAGACTTCGAGCCGGGGCGTCGCGATGTTGTACGTACCCCCGTTGACCCAGCGGCCGGGGTTCGCGGCCTGGTCGATCTTGAAGTACCCGAGGTGGTCGCTGGAGGACGATCCGCGGACCGCGTAGTGGGCGGGGTTGCCGCCCACCATGGTGATGTCCTTCGACGACGGGACGTACACATAGACCGTGCACGTCCCGCTCTTCACCGAGCCGGTGGAGAACAGCCAGCTCGCGTACTGGCCGCTGTCGGCCTTGGTCGCGGAACCGCTCATCGGCATGGCGTTGAAATCACCGTCGCAGCCGTTGCCGATCCAGCCGGAACTGCCGTACCGCCAGCCCTTGGTGCCGTCCTTGTACGTGCCCTTCACGGTCAGTCCGCCGCTTCCGCAACCGGGACCGATCAGCATGCTGAAGACCGGTACGGAAGCCGCCGGACGCGAGTTGGCGGGGCCCGTCGTGCCGCTGCCGCTCGGCCGGCCCTGCGGGGCGCCGGTGGAGCCGTTCGGCGCCGCGCCGGACGCGCCTCCGGAACTGGCGGAGCCGGAGGAGCCGCCGGAACCGGACGTCTGCGGCGGCCCGTCCGGCAATGCCTGCCGGTTGGTGTTGCCCTGGCCCGAGGGCGCGTCACCCGCCGGTGCGCCGGCCTGCGGCGGACCGCCGGCTGTGCCCTGGGTGGGCGCCCCGCCCGGATTACCGGTCGTCCCGGGCGATGCGGAGGACTGTGTGCCCGGGACCAGGCCCGGCAGCGTGCTGTCGGGGCCGATCGGGCTGCCGTCGGCGAGTTTGGCGGTGTTCTTGGCGGGAGCGTCGTCCGAGCCCGAGACGAGGAACGGCACCGCGACCAGGAGCAGACCCACCACGGCGGCCGCCGCGAGCATGGGCTTGCCCGGACGGCCCGGCACAGAAGCCAGCAACCCACGCGGACCACTCCCCGTACCGCCCGCGGCCACAGCGGCCGCCTCGGCCTCGCCTTCCGCCACGCCCTCCGCGGTCGCGGTCGCGGTCGCGGCAGCGGCAGCCGTCGCCTCAGCGGTCGCGCCTTCCGGAGCACTCGCGGCTGCCGCGGCCGGCTCCCGCTCCCCCGTCGCTGCGGACGCGGACGCGGGTACGGTGCCGGTCGCAGGATCCGGCGCGGTGACGGCAGCGGCCACAGTGGCCGGAGCGACCGGCACCGCGGCTGGGGTCGCGGAGGTCGATGGGGTCGCGGAGGTCGATGGGGTCGCGGCAGCGGCGGTCGCGGCAGCGGTCGCGGCGGCCACCGCCGGTATACCGGCACCCGGCATCGCCGCGCCGGGCAGCGCGCCCGCGCCCGGTTCACCGCTGACGACGGGGAGCACGGCGGCGTGCAGCACGGCGGGGCGTGCCTGCTCGGCACCTGACTCCCCGCTCGTCGCCGGACGTCCGCCTCCGTCACCTGACTCGTTCTCAGGCGTCCGAGGTGTAGAGGTACTCATGGTGCTGACCTGCTTTCCAGGGTTACGAGGCGGAGAGGTACGAGCCGAGTCGGCCGGTGCATTGCCGCGGCCAGGCGGTCGCGGAGGACGCGAGGTCGGTGCCGCAGCGGGCCGCCTCCTCCAGCCGGGAGAGAGTCGCGGCGGGCAGCGATCGTCCGCCGGCGCCGGACGGGGTCTCATGGAGCAGCAGCCGCCCGGGGAGTTCTCCGGTGGCGGCGTGGACGGCGCAGACGAGCAGCCGGGTGCCCGGCAGGATGACGATCTGTTCGGGAGCGCCGCCGCTGTCCGGCGCACCCAGCAGGGCGCCGGTGCGGCGACCGGTCGTGGTGTGGACCGCGTAGCGCCCCACCGCTGCCGGAAGGTACCGGGCGGCGGAGGCTGCGGGCAGCGCGGTGACGGGTTCCCGCACCAGGAGCGATCCGCCGGTTTCCTGCCCGCCGGCCGGATCGGTGCCGGGGTCCCAGGCTCGCAGCACCGGGCCGCGGTACACCGGCAGCCGTCGCAGTCCGGCGGTCAGACAGGCCCAATAGGCCGCGGTCCCCGCGTCTGCGCGCCGCATGCCCGCCACCAGGGCTTCCGGGCCGAACGGATCGGCGTCGCCGGAACCCAGGAAGAGGTGCGCGGCGCCCAGTTCGACCCTGGCCACGTCCTCGTCACGGGCCCGCAGTGCCGGCATCCGGACCATCGCCCGGGATACCGCGCCCGCATGCCGCTCCCAGCGGTCGCCGACCAGGTCACGAAGGGCTGCCCGGTCGGCAGCGGTGCACGCCGGTACGGGCCAGGACTCCGCCTGCAGCGCTTCGGACTCCGCGGCGGGAGGGGAGAACGAAGGCGCACTCACCGGGAGTGCCGGCGTCGAGGATGGCAACACTGGGAGTGGCGGCACCCGGGACGGCGGTGACGCCGGGGACGACGGGACCGGTGCGGCCGACCGGACTACCGGTGCGGCCACGGCAGCCGCAGATGCCGCAGCGGTCGCGGGACCGCCTGTCGCGGCTACCGCGGGCTCGGTCACGGACGCCTGTGCCCCGCCGAAGGAGGGCACGGTGGCGCTGCTGGTCGTCAGGGGTACCGGGGCCGGGGGTGTCGCGGGTGTCGCCGCTGCCTGCCCGTCCGGCTCCCGCGCCGGCGACTCGCCGCCCGTGAGGGGCGCGGAGTTCGGCGAAGCCGTCCGGTCCGGTGCGACGAGCGGCTCCGCCGTCGAGGCCAGGACGGATGCAGGCAGCTCGGATCGTCCTTTGCTCCGGGTGTTCTCCAGGCGATGTCCCACGGACAGGGCGGGAACGACGGTGCGGCCCGCCGTCGACGCTCCCTCCCGGGTCGCTGCACCGCCGGTGGCGGACGGCGACGCGGCCGGCTGGGCGCTCAGCGATGCCTGGGATGAGGCGACCTGGGCGACGGCCGCAACTCCGCACGTCGCAACGGTGACCGAGCGGGCCGCCACGGCGGCGGCCGGCTCGGCCACCGTTCCCGTGGGAGGCGCGGCAGCGGAGGTCGGCAGTGGTTCGGGCGCTGTCCCGCGTTCCGGCCGTACCGCCCCGGTGACGGCGGCGGCCTCGTTGCGCGCGGTCGGGAAACCGTGCCCCCTCGGCGGGTCCGCCGCGAGGGTGAACCGCCGGCCGGACGCCAGTCGGCGCAGCGCGTGCCGGTCCTGGAAGGTGAAGGCGCCCTCGGCCGTCAGCAGGGCGTGGTCGCGGAAGTCCGGTTCCAACGCGTCCAGCACATCGGTCAGCGCCAGCCAGAACGTCGCGTCCTGGGCGGACTCGGTACCGGCCGCGGACACGACGACCACCGCGGTCTCCGGGTTCACCGGCCGGGCGCCGAGATCCGTGGGAAGCCCGTCCCCGGCGCCGAACCACAGGCCCCAGCGGGTGAGGAGGACGTTCCAGCCGTCGCCCAGATCGAAGGTGCCGTCGCCGATGGGGCGGGCCCCGCGGATGGGCGGGCTCCGCCAGGACATCGGCGAGTCCGGCGGGCGGATGCCGTCCGCACCGACAGGGGCGCAGGACACCGACTCGACGAAGGGGCGCCAGAGCGCGGCCCCGTCGGCGCCGCCGACCAGCACCTGCGTCCGCCGGACCGCCGTCTTCCGCGTCGCGCTCTCCGCTGCCTCCGGTGCGGCACTGGTGGTGGACGTGGCGAGGGGCAGTCCCGTCAGCACCTCGATGTCCGCGCCCAGCAGGTCCGCCACCTCGTACGCGGCCGGGAGCAGGTCCCGGTGGTCGGCGGGCGCCAGCCGCAGGGCGGTGCGGGACCGGGCCGGCAGCGCGGCGAGCAGTTCGGCGAGATCCCCGGCGGGTACGGGGCGGCTGCGGGCGCTGCCGACGAGCAGGGTGGGGCGGTCCGCGTCGGCGGGCACCGCGAAGGCCAGGTCGCCCGCCGCCGCGGCGGACGACTCGGCGGGTCGCAGAAGCAGGCCCGCGGGTATCTGTTCGACGACGCAGCCACCGACGTCACGGGTCCCGATCCTGGCGATGTCGGACTGCCAGGCCGGGGCCGGGTGCCGCCGGCCGAGCGGCGCGGGCGGGAGACCGGGGGCGCATTCCCACCAACCGCCGCCGGGAGAGGCGGGGTCGGGGACGAAGAGGGTGCCACCGGGTGTCACGACCGCCGGCGCGTCGGGCGCCACGACGGTGAGCCGCCAGGCGTCGGCGAGTTGCTGGGCCGGCGAGGCATGGCCGGGCTGCCCGGCCGCCGCTCCGGACATCACGAGCCGGACGCGCTCGCAGCCCTCGCCCGTCAGCCGCCGCAGTGCCGCGCCCAGCGCGGGCCAGAGGGCGTCGGCCGCCGTATCGGGCACGGCGACCAGCACCGTCGGCAGCCCGGGCACCGGCTCTACGCGGCCGGCCAGCGCGATCAGCGCGTCGGTCTGCTCGGCTGCGGCCCCGGGGTCGCACAGCAGCACGGTGCTGCCGAGCCGATGTGTGCCGGGTGCGCACGCTTCCGGTTCGCCGGTGCCCGGGCCGGTGGCTGCCAGGGCGACCGCGGTGGGCCGGCCGATCGCCGGGGCGGGGGCACCGGCGGCAGCGTCCGGTGTCCCGTCGGTTCCTGGTTGCGGCCGCTCCGCCGCACCGAACCAGCGCGGCAGCGCGGGACGTCGCGGCGTCATACGACGCTCCGCGGTCCGACGCGCGGGCGGCAGCCGTGGCGGCCAGTTGTCATGCGTGTACTCCGATGTCCGGTGCCTGCGATGGTGTGCGTACGACCGTGCGCGCGGCGGATCACACTTCCGTCAAGGTGATCAGCTCGTACTTCCGTGGCTCCAGCGCGCCGTTCGGCCCTGGGACGTACCGCGTTCGCCACTCCCGCCCGGTGATCCGGAACCGGGCACCGGGGAGGAAGGTGACCTCCCCCTCCCCGTCGATCGCGGAGAAGGGGTGGATGTCCCGCCCGTTGGCTCCGTTCGGCGTGATCTCCAGGAGCACGCGGTGCGTCATGGGCAGCAAAGGGTTGTCGGTCGCGAAGCCCAGCGCAACGTCATGGTCGGTGCTGCTGCTCGCGATGCTGCTGGTCGTCACGGTGTCACCGGAATAGGTGAACATCAGCGAACCCAGGACCCCGAGTGACGTCGTGTCGGCGCCGGCCGCCCAGTCACCGCGCCACAAGGGTCCGGCGGTGGCGCCGGGAAGGATACGGAGCGCCTCCACGGCCATGTCGGCGTGCAGCTTGGCCTCCTTGACGATGCGGGGCAGGAGTTCGTCGACCCTCGCGTAGAGCTCCGCTTCGAGTCTGCCTCTCGTCACGAGGTCGGTCGCGGGAGCCGCGTGGAAGTCCCTGATGTTCTCGGCCACGGCCCGGTCGTGGAAGAACATGCTGGGGAGCTCCGGATCCGTCCCCGCCAGTTCCTTGGCCACGAAACCCCGGAGCTTGAGGCGAGCGGCGACCGAGATCGAGTCCAGGAGCGGAACCCTGCTGTCCGCGCCCAGTTGCCTCTCGATCGCCAGGTTGATCAGCGTGTGGTTGCTTCCGGTGTACGCGAGCAGCGCGATGATGTGCGCCTTGTTGAAGGTCACCACGAGGTCAGCCGCATCGAGGTGGTGGGCGGTGAACCAGTCGGCGAGTTCGGTGTTTCCCGAACTTCCGGGGGTCACGCTCTCCTCGAACAGCTCCCGTGTCAGATCCGTCGCCAGCTCCAGCGGATCGTCCGCCTGGGGATCGAGCGGATCACGCTCGAGCGCCAGGAACCCTTCGGGGCTGTGCGCCGCATCGCGGTAGAGAAGTTCGTGCGGCAGCAGGCCGTACCGCCAGGGGATCGGGTCGGGGTTGTCCGGTCCCAGCCGGTCGGCCACGGGTATCTCGCGGAAGGTCCGCATGTCGAAGGCCGGTCCGAGCGCGCTGAGGCTGCGGTACATCGACGCCGCGTCGGTCAGGTCGAACTTCCGGCCGCCCTCCCCCTCGAAACCGGCCATCTGCGCGCCGCGCAGGATCTCGTACAGCGAGTGGTCGTTGTGCAGGCGCATCCAGCCGATGAGGCCGACCAGGAATTCCGCCTGGGTCGCGCCGCTGACGTTGAGCCACTGGAACGCGCTGAGCATTCTCGTCGTGGTGCCGGACAGTCCCGCGATCACGGGGATGCCGCGCTGCTCCATGTCCCGGGTCCAGCGGGACTCGGCCAGCGTGTAGTAGGCCTCGCCTCCGATCGACCTCAGCGGCAGTTCCGGCCCCGAGACCGGAAGTCCGTTGATGAACGGCGGGAGGTCACCTTCCCGCGGCCGCATCCGCGCCTCCACCAGGACCGTCACTTCGTGGAGGGTGAAATGGCTCTCGAAGGCTCCGGGCAGCTCCACCGACGCCCGGTACCTCACGTTCACCGCCCCCGGCGTATCGCGCATGATCTGTTCGATGTCGGGCAGTCCGTTGGGCAGTCGGGGGACGGTGGCGAGTTCGGCGGCGGCGAGGTCGACCCCGAGAATGCGGACCAGCTCCTGATGGTCCTGGAGGAAGCGCAGTTCCCGCCCGCTGAGTTCGGCCTCGTGCCGCTCCAGTTGAGCCGGTGTGAGCTTCCCGGAACCGAACTCGTGGTCGTCCACCGGGCGGGCCGTGCGGTACATCTGGCTGAGCACCATCTCGACCAGGCTCGAGGTCGCACCGTCCTTCGACAGGATCAGATTGCCCAGCGCGAAGGGATCGTTGGCGAACATGTAGGCCTGCCCGGGGAGCGCCCGCTCCAGGAAACCGTGGAAGTTCTCCCGCCGCGGTCCGTACAGCTGCGCCCGGTAGGACTTCAACGCGTCGACGTCGAGTCCCATTCTTCCCGCGGCGGCCCAGTCCTCGGTCCTCATCAGTTCGATCAGGGCCTTCTTGAACCCGCGGTCCTCCGCGGGAGTTCCCGCGTTGGAGGCGTAGTAGGCGGCGTTGTAGAAGGCGGTGAACTTCTCCCGCGGATTTCCGCCCGTCAGCATTTCCACGACATGGCCGTCGGCGAGACCGGTGCGCTGGATCTGGCCCGCACTGCCACGGTCGTTCTTGAGGAACGGCCGCAGGGATACGACCGCCGACGCGGTACCGAAGAACTCGTCAAGCCCGTTCTTGAGCCGTGCGAGGGCCTTGGTGACCGGCGAGTTGGTGTCCAGAGCGGGGCCGGCACCCCTGCTCAGCCGGTAGGCGTGCTTCGCGACCCGGGTCTCGAACGACTCGGCGGCTGCCTTCCAGCCGGGAAGCTCGACGGCCGGCCGCCGGGGGAAGAGCCGTTGCAGGCCCTCGCCCTCCCCGCCGGGCAGCATGCCGAAGTCACGGCCCGACGTGCCTTCCGCATGGTCGTGGTACAGCGACTCGTCGTACTGTCCCTCACCCCTGAGCAGCATGCCGTCACCGTCACGGACGTGCGCCCACACGCTGTGCCGCGACGAGTCGTCGGGCAGCGGCGGGGTGGTGTCGCCCTGCGTGATGTCGTGAACGGTCCGCTGCTGGGGGTCGATCAGCTGGATCCGCCCGTCGGCGGTGTGCAGCACCGTGACGGCGTGCCCGACCTCACCGTTTCCGGCGACGAGCACCAGAGCACGGGTGCCGGGGCCGCCGTCACGGACGAGCGTGCGGACCTGCTCCATGCCCTGGGGGCCCTCGCCGAAGTGCCAGGCGGGGCCCTGGAGCTTGCTCAGGGACCAGACGGCGAGCCGCTCGGGGCTGCTGCCGGGCAGCGTGCCGGCCGCGCGGGGGCGGCCGTCGAGGGTGTCCCAGAGGGACAGGTTCGCTTCCAGACAGTTCGCCCGGTCCTCGGTGGGTGCGACAAAGCGCAGCAACTCGGGGGTGACGTCCGGCAGTTGGCCGTCAGCGAGGTTCAGCGAGGCGACGTGGTCGTTCAGGGCACGGTGCTGTTCCGGGGTGGGCGGCACGAGTCCGCGGTCGATGAGTCCCCGGTCGCCCTGGGGGGCGTCGGTGTACGGGCGCTTGGCCGGTGGCGTCTCCTGCGACGGATCGGTGTGCGCGTCCGGGTCCGCGTCACGGAGTCGCTTCGTGCCCTGTGGGTGTTCCGGGGCTGCCGTGTCCTGGCCGCCGATGATGGCGAGGAACGTCTCGTCGGCGAGGGAACCGGGACGAGTGGAAGCCGTCGTGGAACCGGGACCGCCGGTCTCCGTCGGCAGTTCCGAGGAGAGTGTGCTCATGTTCCAGGCACTGCCGAGCAGGCCGTCGGAGGAAACGGTGTCCGGAACCGGTTCCGCGACGGCGCCCGGGACGGGTTCCGGGTTCGCCGGCAGGTCGTAGACGCCCATGTAGAGGGAGTCCACATCGCCGTACTCGATGAATCGCGTGCGGTTCGTCAGGAGTCTGGAGGCGTTCGGGCGTTCGGCGCCGTCGGCGACCTTCACCTGACGCATCGCCCCTACGGGCTTGGGGTCCTCGATGATGGTGCTGTGGTCGGTGGCGTCGTTGAAGACGCCGATGCCACCGTCCCGGAGAGCGGAGTTGCGGAGATCGGAGCCGTGCGCCACGAGGATCTGGACATCGGCGGGAGTCCGCTCGTTGACCGCGCGCCGGTTGTTGTGGTCCTGGCAGATCTCCAGAGCGATGGTGCGATTGCCGACGGTGAACGTGGCTCTGTCGGTGACCTGACTGCCCGCGGCGTTGAACCCGTTGTAGAGATCGTTGGCCAGGGCCTGCGCCTGCCGCTTCCGGTCCTCCTTCCAGTCGGCGCGGTCCTCCCGGCCGGGGGTATAGCCGTCGACGTCGAGTCCCTCCCGCATCTTGGTCGTTTCATGGACCAGCCGGCCGTTCAGCACCGCGGACGATCCGGCCTTGATGACGATGCCGTTCCCGGAAGGGTGCGGCTCCGCCCACACCGTCGACCCGGGAATGATCAGAAGATCCGGGTGCTCCCGGCTCAGGGCGACCATGGACGTAATGATCATTTCCTTCTCGCCCAGGGTGAACGGGACCTTCGGGCGCTTGAAGTACCACTCGGGGGCGGTGAACAGCCCCAGAAGGGCGTCCGGGTCGGCCTCCGACCGCTGCCGCACCAGAAAATCACGGTGCGCCTCGCGGACCCGGTCGCTCAGCATCTCGATGCGGATGTCGACCTCGGTGGCCGTGCTGGGCAGTCGTGTCATGACGCGGTCGTGCGCGGCCTCCGACTCACGGAGAAAGGCACCGTTCCGGTCCGTCATGGCGCCGGCCCCGTAGACGGCGATCCGCTCGAACCGCCGGGCAGGACCCGGATCGGGGGCGAGGGACGACCGCAGTTCGAGTGTGAGGTTCCTGCGGACCTCGTCCACCGATCCCCGCAGCCCGGCGACCGCGCCGGAACGGTCGCTGACGACGGCTGCTCCGGTGAAGTCCCGTTTCGTGCTCTCCCAGGCCTCGATGGCCTTCTGTACGGTGCCGAGCCTGCTCAGCCGGTCCTGCGGAGTGAGTGTCCGCTCCGATCCGGACGGTGCGTGGTAGGCGTCGAGAGCGGCATCGATGTCCCGCAGTCGCCGCGACCTCAAGGAGCCCGAAACCTCCGAGGACGCCTTCCACTCGGCGGTGGACGGCATCCTGGGCGGCGTGCTGACCGACGGGTTGTCCCGGTCCGTCGCACCGAGCGGCCCCTCCCGTCCTTCGTCGCCGCCCGCGTCCGCCACGTGGTGCGGCGACGGGTCCCGCTCGGGGAAGTCGCCGTGTGTGGGGAGGAATTCCAGCCGGTCGGGCGCGGGCGGGAGGTCGGCGAGACGCCCGGTCTGGCCGTCGAGGAGCACGACACCGTTCTCGTCGTGGACCACGTTGAAGACATGTGCGACGGGATCGCCGGCGGTCCCGACCACCACCATGCCCCGGGCCCCGGGCCCTGCCTGGTGCATCGCCGCCACGACCTCCGCGTACGAGGTGACGGTGACCGGCGGGCGGTCCCGGTAGTTGGCCAGGTCGTGGGCGGGGCTGAGCTCGCTGGGCGGGGCCTGGTGGCCGACGCCCTCGGACAGCGACAGATCGGTGGCGATCGCGGTCAGCAGACAGTTCGTCCGGGCCTGCTCGATCGTGTCCCGGAACGGGTTCACGCCCGGCAGCCACGGATAGTCCCGCTCCACCAGCCCGGCGCGGGTCAGCTCGTCGGACGAGCCCCCGTGCACGACGCGCTGCGTGCCCAGATCCGGTTCCGCTCCCACCGTCGGCAGGTGGTGGCCGCCGGACACGGCACCCAGGAGGTGCTGGGCAGCGCCGGGCAGGTCGTGGATGCCCATGTCGAGGTTGCGCACGTCGGCGTACGTGTGGAACTCACGCACCTCCGTCGCCGGCCTGGCATTCCCCGGCGGCCGCGGGAAGTGCACCATGGCCTCGTCGTCGACCCGGTGCACCGAGCGGACGGCGCCGGCCGTGTTCCCGGAGTGGTCCGAAGCATCGTTGTGGACGGCGATACCGCCCGCCCGCAGGGCGGAACGGGTGAGTGCGGCGCCGTGCGAGACAACGATCTGGAGATCGGCCTTCGGGGCTGCGCTCAATTCGTCGAACGCCCGGCTCTTGGCGTGGTCGAGGCAGATCTCGACGGTGATCGTCCGGTTTCCGACGGTGAAGGCCGCCGTGTCGGTGACGCCGGATCCCGCGCGGTTGAAGTCATGGGCGAAGTCCTCACCTCGCTTCTGCGCGACGGCCGCCCGGTCCGGGCCCATGGTCCGGCGGGTGTCCCGGTCCGGCGTATAGCCCGTGACGTCCATGCCCTCGGACTTCTTCGTCGTCTCATGGACCAGCCGTCCGTTCAGCACAGCGGACGTACCGGCTTTGAACGTGGTGTCGCCGCGGAAGACCTGCCCGTCGGCGGCAACGCTCCCGGGCGTGCCGGGCTCGGACCACACCGTCGATCCGGGCACGATCAGCAGCCCGGGGAGTTCCGCGCTCAGGTTGAGCATCGACGTGATGATCATTTCCTTCTCCCCGAGGGTGAAGGGGATCTCCGGTCGCTTGAAGAACCACTCGGGCGCGGTGAACAGACCCAGCAGGTCCTCACCCGGCGGATGCGCCTCCTGCTTGCGCACGAAGTCGGCGTGGGCCTCCCGGATCCTGGTCTCCAGCATCCGGACCCGGATGTCGGCCTCGCGGGCCGAGCCGGGAAGCTCCTGCCTCGCCGCCTCGTAGTCCGTCCTCGACTCCCCCAGGAACGTCCCGTCCCGCTCGGTCATGGCACCGGCGGAGTAAACGGCCACCCGGCGGTACTCCACGAACGGCAGGGGGTCGCCGGCCTGCGGACCCCGCAGGTCAAGAGCCAGCCGCACCCGCGCCGCGTCCACCGAGCCGCGCAGGTCCCGGACCGCGCCCACCCGCTTCTCGGTGATCTCCTCGCCGGTGAACGTCCGGTGCTTGTCCTCCCAGCTCTCGACGGCCGTCTGCAGGGCGTCGAGCCGGCTCCGGCGCTCGGACGGTGTGGCCGACGGGGCGGCGTGGAAGGCGGTGACGGCGTGGTCGAGGGCGGTCAGCGCGTCCGGCCGGGACGCCAGCGCCACACTTGACGAGCTCTTCCACTGCTTCTCGGACGGCACATCCGCCGGCCAGCGGTTCTTGCTGACGATGGCGCCCAGTGGCCCGCTTCCGCCGTCCGGTACGCCCTCATGGTGCGGGGTGGTCGGTTCGCTGAAATCGCCGTGGGTGGGAAAGAACTCCAGCCGGTCGGGGGCATGCGGGAGATCGGCGAGAAGGCCGGTCTGGCCGTCGAGGAAGACGATGCCGTTCTCGTCGTGAACGACGTTGAGGACGTGCGCGACGGGGTCGCCGGCGATCCCGATGACGACCATGCCGCGCGCGCCGGGACCGGCCTGGTGCATCGCCGCCACCACGTCCTCGTACGAGTGCACGGGCAGCGGAGGGCGGTCCTGCCGGTAGTTGGCCAGATGGTCGGCCGGACTCAGCTCCGCGGGCGGCGCCTGGTGGCCGACGTTCTCCGCCAGTGACATGTCGGTGGCGATCGCGGTCAGCAGACAGTTGGTCCGCGCCTCCTCGATCGTGTCCCGGTGCGGGTTCACGTCCGGCAGCCACGGATACCGTTCCGTCACCTGCCGGATCTGCTCCTGCACGGAACCCTTGAACACCACCTGCCGGTCGCCGAAATCCGGCGCGGGGTGCGGGGAGTCCGGGTGTGTGGCGCCCACCTGGTCAGGGCTGTGGAGAGCGGTCGGTGCCGTCGGCTCCTCGCTGGTGGTGTGGATCGGGGCGGGGACGTCCTGGTTCTCCCCGAGCTGGCGCTTGAGCGTCTGGTGGTAGCCCGTCGCCTGCTCACCGTCCACGCGCCGGGGCCGCTCCGCATCGAAGGTCGCCGGGTCCACTTCCAGCAGTTTGTACGAGCCGAATTCGGAGAGCCCGTCGAACGCCTCGTGCTTGAAGGACTCCCCCAGCACCTTTCCGTCCGGGCCGAGTTCTCCGTCCGCCCGGAGGGAGAGCAGCTCGACCCGCCGTGCCCACTCCTCGCGGGCCGACGTGTTCGCGAACCAGTCGCCGGGGTCCTGGAACATGCCCCGGGGCTTGCCGATCCCTGCGTAGGTGCGGTGGATGCTGTCCGTGTTGATGTCCTGGTGCAGGGCGAGGGAGTTGACGACGACGTCGGTCCGGTCCTTGTCGACGAAGTACTCACCCAGCAACCGTTCGGCCGCGAACAGGGAGAGGCCGCCCTGGGTGTAGTCGATGAGCACCACGCTCTTGCCGAGCGGGATCTCGGGGACGAACTCGTCGAAGTGAGCGAACAGCATGTCCCGCTGTTCGAGCGTCAAGGGAGCCGACGGTATGCGCTGGGGCCCCTGCAGGAACGCCTGGTACTGGATCGAGCCGGGGCTCTCCGGCCCCGGACGGAACGCCGACAGGGGTATCGAGTGGGCCTGGGTCTCCGTGGTCGCGTTCACCTGAAGTGCCGCGATCACCGCGCCCGGACTGCGTCCGAGCCCGATGTAGACGTGCTCTTCCGGTGGATACGTCTCGGTGATCCTCCTGGCGAGCCCTGACACCGCCTGCAGGACCCGCTCCTGCGCCTCGGCGTGCTTCGCCGAGGACTGGGCGGCGAGTTCCGTCCTGAACTGCCGCGCCTGATCAGGTGTGTAGACGACGGGAGCGTCCCGCGCGGTGTCGTAGAGGAAGTGGTCCAGGGCGTCCCGGATACCACCCGGCGGCAGCGCGATGCCGTGTTCCGCGAACCAGTCGGTGACCTTGTCGGGTGTGAGGCCCTCCTCGCCGTTCGGCCCCAGCAGTTTCACCGTCGCCGAGTCCTCGTAGCTCTGCCACGTGTATTCGCCCGCCCTCGGGCCCTCGGTGGGCACGTAGTAGCGGCCGGCGATCCGCAGGAGCGGCGGGGCCTGCACCGGGGGCTGAACGGGGGGCTGAACGACGGCGACGTCCGGCGTCGCCGTGACGACGGGGGTCTGGGAGTGATCCTGCGGCGTGGTCACATCCGGCGCGTGTGCGGTCTGGGTGCCCGGCAGGGCTCCCAGCATCCTGGTCGGCGGTGGCTGTACGGCGGCGGGGGGCTCGGTCGGTGGCGTGGTGGGCGGCCTTGTGGGGTCGTTCGCCGACGTCGTGGCCACGGAGACGGGCGCCTCGGTTTCCGGCGGCGCGGTGTGGTGGTCGTCTCCGACGGCGAGGTACTGCAGCTCCCCCGACTCGGTGTCCGGCTGAACCCGGGGGGAATCCGGCGTCCCGTCCGGATTCCCGTCCGGGGTTCCATCCGGCGTCACGTCCGGCGTCACGTCCGGGTTCAGGTCCGGCGAGGAGTCCGTCGTGGTGATCGGCGTCGGCGAGCTCTCGCCGCCCTCGGACGCACCGCTGCCGGTGCCGGTGCCGGTGCTGCGGGGAGTCTCCGCGGCGACGGGGGTGCCGCCGGGCTTCTCCTGCTGTCCGGATACGGTCCGGCCCGCGTTCCCCGGGGTTGCGGTCGTCGGGGTCGTAGGAGTAGTCGAGCTGGCCGGTCCGGAGGCCGTGGGAACGGCGATCGGTGCCGCCATGACGGGAACAGGAGGGCTGCTCTCCCCGTCGCCCTTGTCCGTCGTGGAGTCATCCGCGCCGGAATGAGCGTCCGGCGCACCCCAGTACTCCTCCCAGTCGCTGTCCGTCACTTCACTGAGGGGAAGCACGGGGAGCGTCTCGTCGGTCCCCGTTCCGGTGGTGGAATCGCCGGTCGTGGTCGGGGCCTGTGTCGTTGTCGTGTCGCCGCCGGTCGTCGCGGCGGCCGCTGTCCCGCCGTTCCCGGAGCCCGCCGTGAGCCCTGTGGGAGGGGTACCGATGCCCGCTGCCTGCGGTGGCCCGCCGAACACCTTCTCGTGGAGCCCGACGCCGATATGACTGCCGGCGGTCTCCGCCAGATGCCCGAGCCGGCCCCCGACCACACCGGAGCCGAAGGTCAGCGCGGACGATTCGAAGGTGTGGTTCTCGCCGAAGATGAGGTTGTAGGTGCCCTCGGCCAGTACCTGGGTCACGCCCTCGGTCAGGCCCTGGCCGAGGTGATTGCCGAACGAGCGGGCCAGATCGCGGGCGAGCGTGTCGGGCACGCCCTTGCTCAGCGCCTTCATCAGGTCCTTGCCGATGACGCCTTCCAGCCCGGCCAGCGAGGTTCGCAGAGCGGCGGGCAGCGTCGACTTCCCGAAGTTGCCCAGCAGTTCTCTGGCCCACTTCTCACCTGCTGCGCGTGCGATCTCCCGCTCGCCCGCGGTGCCCAGCCGGTCGGCGAAGGCCTTCCCGACGTTCCTGGTGAGCGCGTTGGCCGCCGCTTCGCTGAGCGGGCCGTTTCCGCGGGTCAGCGCGGGGCCGAGGATGTCCCCCAACTCCTTGCCGAACGCCTTGTTCCCGAGGGTGTTGCCGACCGTGTTGCTGATCTCCCTGGAGATGTTCTTGCCGAAGAGGTTGCCGAGACCCTTCCCGAGCAGCCCGCCCACCGCGCCCATCGGCAGCGTGATCAGACCCTGGATGGCACCGAACTTCACCGCTTCGATCAGCGACTTGGTGTCGAAGTGGTCCCGGGTGCCCTGCAGCAACTGGATCCACTGGACCATGCTGTCCATCGCCGCACCCATGCCGATGCTGATGACTTCGTGCAGCAGGATCTGGCCGAGGATCCTGGCCAGCATGTTCTTCATGAAGAACTCGACGACGGCGCGGCTCGCCAGATACTCGAGGATCGAGGCGCCGCCGGTGAAGAAGGCGAGCGCGAGCGCGATGGCCAGCTCCAGCATCAGCTCGATGCACTGAGCGATGATCATGTACTTGGCGTACTGGATCTGGGTCGCCGTGTCCGAGGTGAACTCGGCGATCATGGCGGCCTGTCCCGACATCGACTTGATGTAGTCGATGCCGGTGCTGTTCAGGAAGGGCGCCATCGCCTCCCGGTACTGCTGCGCGGCCGGGCCGCTGAACGAGCCGGCGGTGTAGGACACGCAGTCGTTGAGCATCTGTGGCAGATCGTTGAGCCGCTTCTCCAGATCCCGGTGCACGCCGGCGAGCGCGAACATCTTGTCCTCGTTGCCGTCGGGCATCTTCATGCCGCTCAGCACTTCCATGAAGGACTTGAACTCCGACGGGATCTGGATCGCCACTGGGTGCTACTTCTTCCCGCTGTGGTGCGGCATGGCACCGTTCGCGTTGTTCTGGGTGTGCTGCAGCCGGGCGGCCCCGTCGAGAACGGTCTGGGCACTGGATTCGACGGCGGTGCCGTAGCCGGTGACCGCGTCCGCGAGTGCGCGTCCCGACTGGTCGTACTTCTCGCGGAACGCGGCGCCGATCTCATCGGTGCCCGCGTAGGAGGACCAGCCCTGGACACCCTGCGTGAAGTCTTTGATCATCTCGTGGACATAGGCGGACACATCGCTCGTCGTGACGGCCCCCGCCTTCATGCCGTGGGTCGAGGCGTTCAGGGCGCTCATCGTTCGTCCTTCCGGTCGGTGGGGAAAGGGGCTGCCGGGGCGGCGGGTTCGTCGTCCTCGGTGATCTCGTCGGAGAGTGCGGTGCGTGCGGGACCACTGCCCGAAGGGGGCCGGACGGGCGGGGTGGTCATCCCCTCCGCCCGCAGCGGTGCGAACAACTGCTCCCAGTCCAGGCCGCCGCCTCCAGCACCGCCACCGCCGAGCTGCTTCCCGCTCAACGGCTGGAAGGCCTCCAGCACCTGCTGGGCCACCTGCGCGCGGGCGTCACCGATCGTCTGCATGAGCACGGCCGCCAGTTCGGCGGACGGCATGGTGCGGTACTTCGTGTTCAGGAAGCGCAGTCCCGTGATACCGCCCTGTGCGTCCACGGTGACCTCCACCGTCCGGTCCTTGCTGGTGGAGGTGACCGCTGCGCTCTGGAACTCGCGTTGCAGCTCCATGATCTGGGCGCGGCGCTCCTCGAACTCGGCGAGCGACTTGTTGATGCTCTCCTCCATGGAACTGCCCACGGTGGTTCCTCCTGACTGCGGGTGCGGTGGGGTGCGGTTTGTGCGGTGCGGTGTACGGGAGGTGCGTGGGTCAGCGTCCGATGACGGCCGGTGCGCCGCCTTCGTCGGTGCCCCAGACGTCCTCGTCCGCCGCCAGCCAGGTGACGCGTTCCCGTTCGTCGCTCTGGGTTCCGGCACCGGGGGCGCCGCCACCGCCACCGCCCGGCGGCATCATCGGCATTCCGGATCCGGAGGTGGTCGCCGGACGGGCTCCGGCCTTGAGGGCGGCGGCCTCCTCGGCCGCCGCCAGTGCCGAGCCGGACGCACGCGTCGACGTGGTGCGGACCGCCGGCCCGCCGGCGGTCTCGCCCGGCGCGCCGGCCGGCCGCGATGACAGTCCGCTGCCGCCTCCCAGGCCGGGCGGCGGATGCGAAGAGCCCAGCGGGATCGGCGTGTTCAACGGTCCGCTGCGGTGCATGGAGTCCTGCAGCAATCTGGTGGCGTTCGACGGTGTGGTGGTCACCCGGCCGTCGGGAGCCGTGGTGTAGGTGCTGCCGTCCCGATAGGTGGTGGTCACCGTGCCGTCCGCCAGCTTCTTGGTGACCGTCCCGTCGGAGTAGGTCGTGGTGGTCGACCCGTCGTTGCCGTGCCGCACGGTGGGACCGCCCGGGTTGCCGGCCGAACCGTCGTCGGTGGCCCCGAGGTGAGTCGTGGTGCTGTGGCCCGACGGGTCCTTGGTCGTCAGCGTGCCGTCCTGGGCGAGGACAGTGCTGCTGCCGTCCTTGTGGTGCGTGGTGACCCTGCCGTCCTGGCCCACCTCGGCCGTGCTGCCGTCGGCATAGCGGATCGTCGAGGTGCCGTGCTGCAGATCGGAGACGGTCCTGGTGCCGTCCGGGTCCGTCGTGGTGACGATGCCCTTCGGGTCGATGGTGGTCTTCGTCCCGTTGATGTGCGTCGAGGTCGTGCTGCCGTCGGCGTTGTAGGTCGTGGTGCCGCCGTCCGGGTTGTGGACCACGGTTCCGGGTGGCGGGCGGGTGACCGTGCTGTGGCCGGACGCGTCGGTGGTGACGAGCTTCCCGTCCTTGGTATGGGTGGTGCTGCTGCCGTCCTGGTAGTGCGTGCTGGACGTGCCGTCCTTGGTGATGGTGGTGCGGGTGCCGTCCGGATAGGTGACGGTCTCACTGCCGTCCTTGTGCAGCACCGTGGTGGCACCGTCCGGGTTGACGGTCGTGGTGGTGCCGTCCTTGGCGATCGTGGTGGTGGTGCCGTCGGGGAACTTCGTGCTGCGGGAGCCGTCCGCCGGGTTGTACGTGGTCTGGCTGCCGTCCGGGTTCCGTACCGTCCGCGGACCGCCGCCGCCCGGATTGAGGGGGTTGCGCGGGTCGGAGCCGGGAGGGATGTGCGACTGGGGCGGCGGGGGCGGGAGCAGCACGTTGGGACCCCCTGCATGGGTCTGCCCGTTCCGCTCCGTCGTGATCTGACTGCCGTCCGGCCTGCGGACGGTCACGCTGCCGTCCGGGTTGTGTGTCGTGGTGCTGCCGTCGGGGTTACGGGTGGAGGTACTGCCGTCCGGGTTCTTGATGGTCCGACCGGGACCGCCGGGCGGCTTGATGTGCGAGGTCACCTGATTCGGCGGAATGTGGCCGCCCTTACCGCCTGGATCGTCCTTGTCGCCCGCCCCGCCGGACCCGTCCTTGTCCTTGGTGTCGTTGCCGTCCGGGTCCTTCTTGTCGTCGAGAGTCCCCTTCGTCACGTCGTCGGCGAGGTCCTGGGTCAGTGTGTGGATCACGCCCGGATTGAATCCGCCGCCCGTGACGGAGCTGCCGTCGCTGATGTCGTTCCAGGCATCGTTGAGCGCGGACAGAGCGATGACCACCTGGGCGTCGAGCTGCGCCTTGATGTTCAGTTTCCAGCGATTGACCGCCTCGTCCGCAATGGCCTTCCAGGTGGCCATGTCACTGAGCTTTCCCCATGTCGTCGTGGACTTGAACGTGCTCTCGCCCGTAGTGACGAACGTGCCGTACTGGATCTTCCCGGTGTTGTTCGCATTGACCCAGTCGACAATTTCGTTCAACAGAACAGTGGTGGTGTTGGTGGGCAGGTAGTGGGCACCCGATGTGCCCGCCGTCCCGTCCGGCAGCGTGGAAACCACTGTCGCCTTGTCGGCTTTGATCCACTTGTCCCATGCGGTCTGGAGGGTCTCCACACAGGTGTGCAGGGCGATCTGCGCCCGGATCAGCCCGTCCCCCTGCAGCGTGAGGCTTGAGTACGAGGGGTCGGTGACCGAATGATTGGTGGTGGTCCAGCCGGTCGGCTCCAACTGCTTCTGGTAGCTCTGATAAGCCGTGTCGAGTTCGTCGATCAGATGGGCGAACATTCCTGCGGCATTTCCCCGCCAGGCCGATTCCGGCTCACCCAGGCTCTTGGACCAGGCCGCGAGAGTGTCCGCGTGCGTCCTGAAGAACTCTCCCGCCCGGTCGAAAGCCCTGGCCGTCTTCTCGAAGCTCGTCAGATCGACGGCCGCGGTGTCGTCCACGATGTAGTCGAGACCGACGGAGAATCCCTTGGTGGTGTAAGGAGCGCTCTTGAGCTTGGCCAGTGCGTTTCCGTACCCCCAGTCGTAGACCCCCGCTATGCCACCGTTGCTGAAGTCCTGGCCGCGGGTCGCCCCGCTGAACGGAAAGTCGACCGTGATGTATTTGTAGGTGGGTTCGAGGAGAGTCACACTCCACGCCCCGTCCGGTTCGTCGCAGTACTTCAGCGTCAAGGTGTGGGAGGTCGACGGCGAACTCTTGGAAATGTTCACCTTGAGCCACGGGATCTCGCTGCTTCCGGGTATCTTCCCGACCTCCTCCCGGGTGGGTCCGACGAAGCCGGTGACCAACGCGACCGCCCCCTCCCAGGTGTGGGGGTCGGCGGGTGTTTTCTCTGCCATGACGGTGCGTCTCCAGAAGCAATGCGGAACAGGGCGGAAGGACCGGGCCGGTGGTGTTCTACGGCTTGGTCACCGGCGGCGGTACGGTCGGCGGGACCGTCGGCGGCTGGCCCTTGGGCGCGAGGTCCAGGTCCACGTCCTTCATGCCTTCCAGGAATTTCTGGCCGTCGATGGAATCGAGGTTGTCGCCCTGGGCTTTCAGGTATTTGTTGATCGTCGCCAGGAGGTCCTTGTTGATGTCCCTGAAGAGCTTCTCGTGCGACGTCATGACATCGCCGACGGACTTCGCCACCGCCACGGTGTTCGCGATCAGCGCATGGCCGACGATGCCCCCGCCGTCGTTTCCCATGTACCCGATGTTCAGAGGCGGGGAGAGATGAACCGCCTTGGTGTCGGCCAGCCGCTCGGCCATGTGAGGCATGGACGCGATGCCGTCGGTGGTGTCGTCCTGGATCGCCTTCAGATCATTGGCGAACGGCATCAGGTGGTCCTGGAGGAAGGTTTTCAGGGACGCCCCGTCGAAGTGCGTCAGGTTTACGGCCTCTGCCACGACTTGCTCCTGCTGGTTGTCCGGACCCCGCTGACAGGGTGGGGGAAGGGGGAGTCGGGTGCGGCGCCGGCTGTCGCCACGGGGGCGGGCGGCGGCCGGCGCCGCGGCTATGGGGGACCGGCGTCAGCCGATCTTCACGGAACTCCACATCTGCTGCAGGCTGTTCTCGGTGTACTTGTAGCTGTCCGAGATCTGGCCGAGCAGACCGGCGTGCGAGGTGAGCATCTGCTCCAGTGCCTTGACCGCGTTGTCCCACGCCTGCTGCTTGCCGGTGTAGGTCTCGGCGTCGGTACCGGACCAGCTGGCCTTCAGGGTGCTGAGTTCCTGGTCGAGACTGGCGATGGTCGCCGCGATGGCCTTGGTCTGCTGGACCATGTCGTCGGCGGAGTTGTTCATGGAGCTGTAGTCGACGTGGATGAAGCCGTCGCTCGTGTTGCCGGCCATAGGGGGTCTCTCCTCGGTGAGCGTGCCCGCGGTTCGCGGGCACCGTGCTGGGGGAACGATTCGTCAGGAACCTGATTCGGCCGGGGTCAGCCCTGGCCGACCGGAGTCGGCCAGGGATCAGCCCGTGATGGCCTTGAAGGCGGCCTCGGACCGGCTGAACGCCGAGTCGATGTCCTGGTTCGTGGACCCCTGCTGCTCGTTGTGCTTGGCCATGGTCTGGTTGAGCGTGTCGACCATGCTGTCGAGGTTCCGCAGGATCACGTCCACCTGCTCGTCCCAGGCGGTGAGCAGCTTCTGGAAGCCGCCGCCGTCGGAGCCCTGGTAGCCCGAACCGAGCGTGTGCTGCGTGGAGTTGACGTCGTTGCGGATCCGCATGATGCCGCTGAAGGCCTGCTCCAGCGCCGCGATACCGCTGCGGGTCGACGCGACGGACGACTTCTGCCCGTTCATGATGTTCCCTTCCGCCATGGAGGAGTCCTTCCCTGAGTCGGCACCGCTCTGACGGGCGGTGCTGAGGTCTGAGGTCTGGCGCCGCACATCTGACATGCGGAGTCGCGATGATCAAACATGTGACCGGGGAGAGTGCCGCAGGAACCGTCCGGTTCCACCGTGGCGCAATATATCCGGCCGAACTTCGACAACGTCTGATATCTGCCGTTCGTCAACTTCCCTTCCACCGGGCGTTGGTGCCGCGGCTCGGGTCCTGTACCGGGTCAGCCCCGGCACCCGGTGGAGAGAGGCGGAGCCGTCACCGTTCGCGCGGCGACAGCCGGATCCAGCGTCGGTCCGGTGGGGAGCATGGCCAGCAACCGGGACGGCACCCCCTGAGCGGCGGTCCCGTCGTAGCCCAGTGCCTTGGCCGTGGCCTTCGACGCCAACCGGTACTTCACTCCGGTGTCCGTGACCAGGTACGCGGTGGATCCGATGCTGCCGCCGCCCGCGCCCAGCGCCTGGACGAGTGCTCCTCCCCCGGCCGACACCGACACCTGGTCCACCGGCAGGCAGGCCGGCGCGGTACCCAGTCCGGTGGGCGCAGCGACCGTGGTGACCGCGGCCCGCGCATCCGGCACGACGGTGAGCCCGACACGGGGATTGGCCCCGTCCGGCAGCACCGTGACGCACAGTCCGTCTCCGTCCGCGGGTGCCAGCAGCCGGGGAGGCACCGCCGGCAGCCCGTCCGAGGCACCCGGAACCGTCGTCCCCCCGGTCGCGGGCGGCACGGCGCCCGCCAGCTGGTCGGCGCCCAGCGGCAGGGCCGTGGCCGGCCTTCCCGCGTAGGCGTGTTGTGTGGTCCGCGGGTCACCGAGCACCAGGGCCGCCACCGTCGCGGACACCGGCCGCAGTCCACCCGTGGTCATCAGGTAGTACTGCTCCTGGCCACCGGGCGGACGGACCAGGAAGACCTGCCCGACTCTCGTCGCGGCTCCACCCAGCGAGCGCCCGGAAGTGCCACCGCCGGAGATCTCCGGCGCCGTCAGATCGGGGCCGGCCGGCACACTGTCGAGGAACGCTCCGCTGACCGGGCGGGCAGGAGCGGACGCGTAGCCGAGTGCCTGTGCCGCGCCGTGGGCCGTGTCGAGCCGCAGTCGCTGATTGCGCCACAGGACGTACCGGGCACCGTCCGGAGCGGACACCAGCAGTGCCTGGTCGCCCGGGTCCCGGCCGGCAGCCACCGGGTCGGGACCGGAGCGCGGAGTCCCGATCCTCAGTGAGGTCCGCGCGAGCGGGGTTCCCGACGGGTCCGCGACCGTGGTGGCGCACACGAACCACATGCCCTGATTGAGATCACCGGGCGCGGGCAGTGCTCCCGGCGCACCGGCGATGCCCATCGGCAGTCCGTGCGGCAGCCCGCTCAGCGAACGGACCGTGACGGTCCGCACCTTGGGCTGCTCGCCGAGAATCAGCCGCACCGAGGCGTAGTCCGTGACGGGCCGCAGGGTGCCTTCGAGCAGCAGGTACCGGTTGCCGGTCTCCTTCTCCACGATCAGCGACCGGCCGTCTCCGAACGACTGGCCGCCGCCGGGCGAGAGCATGCCGTACAGCCCGAAGCCCACCGAGAGCAGCAGCGACACCGCGATGCCGACGCCCAGCCCGCGCATAGTGCGGCCCACCGGGCTCTCCGGGGCGTCCGGGTCCGCCCGCAGCATGCCCGAAGTGAGCCTGCCGACGACGAACATGTGCGCCTGTACCTGATCACGCCTGGACTGCATGATGTCCCTCCCCCGTTGTCGTCGAAGCCGTAGTCGCCGGAGCCGCAGTCGCCGGAGCCGCAGTCGTCGGAAGCGCCGTCGGAAGCGCTGCCGTGGAACGCACTGTCACCGGATCAGCTGCCGAGGCCGCGGAGTGCGCCGAACGCGCCGAGCACCCACAGCGCCAGCGGCAGCAGCGCGACGGCGGCGATCGAGTGCAGCAGGTCGGCGATCCGGCCCCAGTACGGCACCAACCGCCGGCCGGGCACGGACCACGAGGCGATCGCCGCGGCGGCCGCCACCGCCAACAGGACGCCCACCAGGACCGGTCGCGTGCCCGGGGAGATCGCGGCCGACGCGACGCAGGCCATCAGCAGCCCGCCGGCCAGTCCTGGCAGCAGCACCGCCAGCCGGGACCACGCACCGCCGATCCCGCGTGCGTGCAGGAGCAGGACCAGGGCCAGCACTCCGGCCGTGATCAGGGCCGGGAGATTCGGATGGTCCAGCAGCAGACCCGCCAGGCAGCCGCCGCAGACCAGACCGGCCGCCGCGAACAGGGCCGTCATCCACTCCTCGGCGAGCGCGGCACGCACCACGACCAGTTCGTTGCTGTGCGGATCGATGCCCTGCTGCAACTCCTCGGCATTGGTCGGCAGCGCCGGCAGTCGCAGTCCGGAGAGCCGCGCGGACAGCGCCGGCACCAACGCGCCGAACACCAGGGCCAGTACGGCCGTCATGCTCGCCGCATGGGACGCGGGAACCTCCATCAGCAGCATCAGCGAACCCCACGCCACCCCCGCCAGGGCCACCAGAGCCGGTGCCGTCAGCAGGGGCACATACGCGGCCACTGCCGCCACCGCCAGTACGGCGCCACCCGCTCCGGCGGCGGAACCGGCCAGCAGCTGGGCTCCCAGCAGCTCTCCCACCGGCGCCTTCCCCGCGCCGCCGGACGGCAACAAGGCACCGGCCAGGGCCAGATACGGCGCCGCCATCAGGCCGATCGCCGCACCCGCGGCGGAGTCTCCCACCGCCCGGCTCGCCGTTGCGGCGCCGGCCAGCACGACGATTCCTGCCACCGCCGCCACCGCGGCACGCAGTTGCCGGTCGCCGCCGGGCAGCGCGAGCGCCAGCAGACCCGCCGCCAGCACCGCCATCACCACAGCGCGGAGCACAACCCGGCTGCACCGCGCGTCCCAGGCGTTGCCCCGGGCCCGCATCGTCGTGGCGACACCGTCGACGAGGTCGTCGAAACGTACCTCGGGCAACTGCTCGGCGCGAGGCCGCAAGTAGAGCACTTCGCCGTCGCGAAGTCCCAGCGACTGTGTGGTGCTCTCCTCGTCCAACGGCTCGCCGCCCAGCTTCTGGAGTACCCAGCCGCTGTGTTCGAGGCCACTCTCCGCCAAGTCGTCGCCACCGTAGGAGACGAGAGCGGGCAGCAGGTCGGCGATCGGGACCGCGACGGGTACTGCCAGGTCAACGACCCTTTCTGGGGTGCGGACCGTCAGCCGGCACAGGCCGGCCACCGTGGATTCAGTCATGGGAGCGCCACACTTCGATGAGGGGTTGTTCCGAGGATGAGGAGGCACGTTACCGCTGTGGCGTTGCCTCACGATCACCTGACGATCGGACAGCATCATGACAGAGCGGTGATTCGAGACCTTAGCTCGCCATCGGGCGCACTCCTGACGTACGGTCTCCCTGAGCCGTGATCGGGAAGGGGTTCCCCGGATCGGCTCAGCCAGACCAGCCCGTCGTTCGCAGTCCGCCGCCACGCCATGGGAAAACCCGTGACGCGGAGATCCCTGGACGATCGATCGTCGTGCGAAACCAGTACGCAGATGGCTTCGCCCCGCGCGTGAGCGCCTTGGCAGGACAGAGCCCCGATCCGTAGGAGTCTTCCCCTTTGAGCACGGTTCTGTTCCGGCGGCCTGCCCGGCGCCGGGGTCCCGACATGCCCCAGGGCGAGCTGAGTCTGCAGGAGCCGCCGACGCTCCCGGAGGCCCAGCCGAACTCCTCGGCGATGTGGATGTACCTGCCGATGGGACTCACTTCGGTCGCGATGCTGCTGATGTTCGTCCGCCCCGGCGAGGCCACCGTCATGAGCTACATGGCGATCGGCCTGATGCTGCTCTCCTCCGTCGCCATGGTCGTCGGCCAGTTGGTGCGCACCTCCGGAGACCGCAAGCGCCGGCTGCGCGGCGAGCGCCGCGACTACCTGCGGTACCTGGCCCAGACCCGGCGCCGGGTCCGGCGCACCATCGGTGAACAGCAACTCGCCCTGGCCTGGCGCCATCCCGAGCCGGCCGGACTGTGGGCCCTGGTCCGCACCACCCGGCTCTGGGAGCGCCGGCCCACCGACGAGGACTTCGCCGAGATCCGGGTCGCGGTCGGCGACCAGCGGTTGTCCGTCCGACTGGCACCGATGTCCACCAAGCCGGTCGAGGACCTGGAACCGCTGTCCGCGCACGCACTGCGCAGCTTCATCCGGGCCTACGGCACCGTGCCCGACCAGCCCATCGCGCTGTATCTGCGGGCCTGGTCACGGGTACTGCTGCGCGGTGACGAGGCGCAGAGCCGGGCCCTGGTCCGCGCGATGCTCGCCCAACTCGCCGTCTTCCACTCGCCCGAGGATCTGTGGATCGCGCTGTGCGTCAGTGACGAACGGCGCGCCGAGTGGGACTGGGTGAAGTGGCTGCCGCACACCCAGCACCCGGGCGAGCAGGACGGCGCGGGCCCCGCCCGGCTGGTGGGTGCCACCCTCGGCGAGTTGGAGGACCGGCTCGGCGCGGACTTCACCGCCAGATCGCCCTTCGACCCGGAGGCCATGCCCGGCAGGGAGGAGCCTTACACCGTCCTGGTCGTCGACGGCGGCAAGGTTCCCGGCGGGCACCGTGCGGACGGCCCCGGCTACCGCAACACCGTGGTCATCGACCTGTCCGGCGAACTGTCCTGGAAGCCCGGCCGCACCACCCTGCGGCTCCAGGTGGACGACGGGACGGTGGGTCTGGTCCGCACGGACCGCGAACGCAAGGAACAGACCACCGACCTGGGCCGCCCCGACGCGCTGGGACCGGTCGGCGCCCGTGGCCTCGCCGCCCTGATCTCCCCGTACCGCGTGGGCATCAACACCGATGCCGGCGAGCCGATGGCCGCGGACACCGAACTCACTGCCCTGCTCGGCATCCCCGATCTGCGGCGGCACGTTCCGGCCACCTTGTGGCAGCGCCGCGCCGAGGGTCCCGACCGGCTCAAGGTGCCCATCGCGATCGGCGAGGACGGCACCGCGGTGGAGCTGGACATCAAGGAGTCGGCGCTCGGCGGCATGGGACCGCACGGCATGCTCATCGGCGCCACCGGCTCCGGCAAGAGCGAACTGCTGCGCACCCTGGTACTGGGCCTGGCCCTCACCCACTCCTCGGAGACACTCAACTTCGTCCTGGTCGACTTCAAGGGCGGCGCCACGTTCCTCGGACTCGACAGCCTGCCGCACACCTCAGCGGTCATCACCAACCTCGCGGACGAGAGCGCGCTGGTCGGCCGTATGCAGGATGCCCTGCACGGTGAACTGATGCGTCGGCAGGAGCTGCTCCGCAAGGCCGGGAACTACACCTCGGTTCTGGAGTACGAGAAGGCCCGCGCCGCCGGGACACCGCTCGCCCCGCTTCCCTCGCTGTTCGTCGTCGTCGACGAGTTCAGCGAACTGCTCGCCGCGCACCGGGAGTTCATCGAGCTGTTCGTCATGATCGGACGGCTCGGGCGCAGCCTCGGCGTACACCTGCTGCTCGCCTCCCAGCGCCTGGACGAGGGGCGCATGCACCAACTCGAGAGCCATCTGTCCTACCGGATCGGACTGCGCACCTTCTCCGCGATGGAGAGCCGCGGTGTTCTGGGCGTCCCCGACGCCTATCACCTGCCGCCGCAGCCCGGCAGCGGCTACCTCAAGAGCGGAGTCGAAGCCCTCACCCGCTTCCGGGCCGCCTACGTGTCGGGACCGCACCGCGGCAGCAGGGCCGGTGCCATTCCACCGTCACGGGTCGCCGGCCAGATCGTGCCCTGGACCACCTCCTGGACGGTCCCCCGCGATCTTCCCTCGACGCCCGACCCGGACCCGGATCCCGTCGGACCGGAACCCGACAACGGGGAGACGCTGCTCTCCGTCGCGCTGGAGCGGCTCGCCGACGCCGGACCGGCGGCCCACCAGGTGTGGCTGCCGCCGCTGGGTCTGCCACCCACCCTCGACCAGGTGCTTCCGCCGCTGGAGCCCGACGCCGCACATGGACTGACCGTCTCCGATCCCCAGGTACGGTCCCGGTTGGTGGTCCCTGTCGGCATCGTCGACAAGCCCTTCGAGCAGCAGCGCGAACTGTTCACCGTGGACCTGTCGGGAGCCGGCGGCCATGTCGGTATCGCGGGCGGTCCGCAGAGCGGCAAGAGCACCCTGCTGCGCACCCTGATCGCGGCTCTCGCCCTCACCCATAGTCCGCGCGAAGTGCAGTTCTACTGCTTGGACTTCGGCGGCGGCACCCTCGCGGGGCTCACCGGCCTGCCGCACATCGGCGGCGTCGCGGGCCGGATGGACACCGAGCGGATCGGCCGCACCGTTTCGGAGGTCACCTCACTGCTGAACCAGCGCGAGCTGTTCTTCGCCGAGCGCGGGATCGACTCGATGGCCACCTACCGCCGGCGGCGCGCGGCCGGGGAGTTCCCCGAGGAGCCGTTCGGCGATGTCTTCCTGGTGATCGACGGCTGGTCCACGCTGCGCAACGACTTCAACGACCTGGTCTCCGTCGTCAACGGGGTCATCGGCCGGGGCCTCAACTACGGCGTGCACGTGGTCATCACCACCGCCCGCTGGGCCGAACTCTCCCCCGCCGTCCGCGACCAGACGGGTACCCGCCTCGAACTGCGGATGGGCGACCCCATGGAGTCCGGCATCGACATCCGCAAGGCCGCCGCGGTTCCGCGGGTACCCGGCCGGGGGCTGACGCCCGACAAGCTCCACTTCCTCGGTGCGCTTCCGCGCATCGACGGTATCGAGGATCCCGAGGACCTCTCCGAGGGCGTGGCCGCGTTCGTCGAGGCGGTCGCGGAGAGCTGGGACGCCCCGCCGGCCCCGCGGGTCCGGATGCTGCCGACCTCACTCAGCGCCACCGAAATGCCCGCACCCGACGGCGATCTGCGGATGGCCATCGGGGTGGACGAGGATCTGCTCGCCCCCGTGTGGCACGACTTCGCGGACAACCCGCACCTGATCGTGGTCGGCGACAACGAGAGCGGCAAGACGTCCGTCCTGCGGCTGGTCGCCAAGGCGATCACCGACCGCTACACCCCGGCCGAGGCCAAGGTGCTGGTGGTCGACTACCGCCGCGGTCTGATCGACGCCGTTCCCGAGGAGTACCGGCTGGGACACGCGGTCTCCGCCGACCCGCTGCGTGACCTCATCGACGGCACCGGCCGGGCGATGACCACCCGGCTGCCCGGCGAGGACATCACCCCCGCCCGGATGCGGTTGCGCGACTGGTGGACCGGGCCTCGTATCTTCGTCCTGGTCGACGACTACGACATGATCGGTTCCACCGCCATGCGCAGCCCGTTCGACGCGATCCTGGAGCATCTGCCGCTCGGCTTCGAGGTCGGACTGCATGTGATCGTCGCCCGCTCGGCGGCCGGCGCCGGCCGCGGCCTCAACGACGCCCTGCTGCGCCGCATGCAGGAGGTCAACACGCCCGCCCTGCTGATGTCCTGCCCGGCCGCCGAGGGATATCTGTTCGGCAACGTCAAGCCGCGCACCCTGCCGCCGGGCCGGGCGCTGCGGATCGCCCGCCGCAGGACGACGATGGTCCAACTGGCGCTCCCCGACGCTCCGCAGGAGCCGGCGCCCGCACCGTAGGAATCCCGGGACGCCCCGACCACCGCACCGGCGGCCGGGGCGTCCCGGTGTACGTGCTCAGGCTCCGAAGGTACCCGGCCGCCAGCGGCGGGCACGGCCCCGGGGAACCACGGTCATCAGCACCACGGAAAGCACCAGTACACCGGCCGCACCGCCCGCGACGAGCAGCGCGGTGTGCCGCGCACCGCCGCCCACGACCGCGGCAGGCACCGCTACCGTGCGCGGCCCGACCGCTCGCTCGGGGCGCGCGCTCGGCGGCTGCACCGCCGAGACCGCGGCGTACACATCCAGCGCGGGCTGCGCTCCGGGGTACGCCGTCGCCAGCAGCCGGTCCCGTACCCCGGCCCCGGTCAGCTCCGGGTGGTACGAACGGACCAGCGCCGCCGCCCCGCCCACCACGGCTGCCGCTTCCGCGCTGCCGGACGCCGTCCAGTGGCCGCCGCCGCGCGGTCCCACGCTCACCATTCCGTCGCCCGGCGCCGACAGATCGGCCCGCTCCGGCACCGGCGCATTCTGCGGCCTGACGCCCTCCGGGCCCGTGTCGACCACCGAGAGGACCCCGGGCAGCGCCGCCGGATACGCCGGGGCCGGTGCGGCGTCCGGTGACGAGGTCTCCGGCGCGGCGGGGGCCACCACCAGGGCGTCCTTGTCCACCGCGTGCCGCACGGCGGCCCGCAGTGCCGGGGTCTCCTTCGACAGCGCCGTTCCGACCACGATGACCTTGGCACCCGCGTCGGCGGCCGAGGTGATACCGGCGGCCAGCCGGCCGGCGTCCGGCTCCCCGCGCTCACCCGTACCGCGCACCGCGAGGATCCGGGAGCGCGGCGCGATCCCGGAGAATCCCTGGCCCGCGCTCGGCCGCGCGGCGATCAGACCGGCCAGGAACGTACCGTGGCCGACGCAGTCCGTACCGGCGTCCCCCAGCGCGGACACCTGTCCGGTGAGGGTGGGCGCGGTGCCGGACACACCGGTGCCGACCACCGCGACCGTCACTCCGGCGCCTTGGCCGAGCTTCCACACATGGGTGAGATCGAGGCTCTGCTGCGCCCAGGGAACCGCGCGGGCCACCGTCGACGAGGCGGCTGTGCACGGCTTGTCGCGGTCCACCGCCGTCGGGACGGGCGGGAGGTCGATCCCGTCCGCGGACGCCACGGACGGTACGGCGGCGACGGTCAGCAGGACCGCACCGGCGGCCGCGGCCGGCCAGCGGCGCTGCGCGAAGGGGCGCGGACGGGCGGGGACGGTGGCATTCACGCGGTGTTCCTCGGGGTCGCGCCGGTTGGCCGGTTCCGTCCGGCCGCCGTTCGTACTCATCCGCCGACTCCGTGCCGGGCACCGGCCGGCGGAATGTCCTTCACCAGCAGCATGCGCAGATCCTCGACGTCGGGCTCCGCCAGCGCGGCGACCCGGCCCGCCTGACGGGTCATCATCGCCTCGACCGTCTGCCGCGCCAGCCGGGCGTTGCCGAACGATCTGCCCCTGGGCGCCGCGTCGAAGAGTTCGGTCAGCACGGCCGCGGTTCCCGGAGCGCACTCGTACCCGTTGGCCAGCGCGTGGTCGCGGACGATGGTGACCAGTTCCTCCGACGTGTAGTTCTCGAACTCCACATGCCGGGTGAACCGCGACGCCAGACCGGGGTTGGACGCCAAAAAGCGGTCCATCTCCTCGGTGTAGCCGGCCGCGATCACGACCACCTCGTCCCGGTGGTCCTCCATCAGCTTCAGCAGGGTCTCCACCGCTTCCTGCCCGAAGTCCGAGCCGCTCCCCGCTTCCGGGGTGAGCGCGTAGGCCTCGTCGATGAACAGGACACCGCCGCGCGCCCGGTCGAACGCCTCCCGGGTCAGCTGCGCGGTGTGCCCGATGTAGCGGCCGACCAGGTCCGCCCGGGACACCTCGATCAACTGGCCCTGCGGCAGTACCCCGAGCGAGGCCAGCAGTTCCCCGTAGAGCCGGGCGGTCGTGGTCTTGCCGGTGCCGGGCGGCCCGGCGAACACCAGATGGTTGCTGATCCGGGGACCCGGCAGCCCGGCCTCGGTCCGGCGCTTCGTCGTCGCCAGCAGATTGACCAGGTCCGTCACTTCGCGCTTGACCGCGGCCAGACCCACCATCGCCTGGAGCCTGTCCAGCGGTCCGGGCCCGGCGGTTCCGGCGGTGTCATCCTCGGTGGAGACCCCGACGTCCTCGGCCACCAGGAGCGTCAGGTCGCGCTCGTTGGCGTCCGGCAGTTCCGCGAGCCGGAACGCCTGCCGGTCGACCATCTCCTCGAAGGTCTTGCGCGCGGTCCGGCCGTTGCCGAACAGCGCGTCCCGCGGGATCCGGTCGAAACACACCACGAGCGCCTCACGGGCGGACGGGTCCAGTTCGTAGCGGTGCGCGGTGCACATGCTGTCGACGATGGTGACCAGTTCGTCGGTCGTGTAGTCGACGAACTCGATGCTGCGGGTGAACCGCGAGGCGAGTCCCGGGTTGGACGCCAGGAACGACTCCATGTCGGGGCCGTAGCCCGCGGCCACCACCACAACGTCGTCGCGGTGGTCCTCCATGAGTTTGACCAGGCTGTCGATCGCCTCCTGGCCGAAGTCGGCGCCCGAACCCTTCCCGTCCGAGAGCAGGGTGTACGCCTCGTCGATGAACAGCACACCGCCCAGCGCCCGGGTGAACGCCTCAGTGGTCTTGATCGCGGTGCCGCCGATGACCTGCGCCACCAGATCCGCCCGCGACACCTCCACCAGATGACCGGAGCGCAGAACGCCCAGCTGCGCCAGGATGCTGCCGTACAACCGGGCGACCGTAGTCTTGCCCGTGCCGGGCGGTCCCGCGAACACCAGATGACGGCTCATGGGCGGCAGCGGCAGACCCAGGCTCGCCCGGCGCTGCGCGAGCCGGTTCAGATTGATCAGTGTCAGCACCTGCTGCTTGACGCCGGCCAGGCCGATCAGCGCCTCCAGTTCGCCGATCGGACCCTCGGTCGCGCGCCCGGGGACCGGCGCGGGTGCCGTCCCGGCGGGCAGCCGGCCACCGCCCGCCTCCCGCGCGGCCTCGGGGGTGCCCCAGATGTCGGGAACTCCGTTGCCCGAACTGTCGAGTTCCGCCACGACCAGCCGTTCGCCGGCCACCGTCTGCCGCAGTCCGCTGTCCCGGTTCTCCCGTACGGAGCAGGCGGTGATCGTCACCGGCCCGGTGCTCTGCACCCTGATCCCGTCACCGTCGCTCGTCGACACCTCGCATGCGGTGAACGAGGCGCGGCCGCCGGCCGCGACCAGCACTCCGTGGGTTCCGGACCTCTCCACCCGGACGCGGGTCGCCGCGACCTCTCCCCCGTCCTCCACCAGGACGCCCCCGGCCACGGCGCCCTCGACATCGCAGTCGCGCAGCGTGACCGTGCCGGACGACCCCACCGACACCCCGAAACCCTCCGGCGCGCGCACCACGGTGCCGGCCACGCTGAGGGTGCCCTGCACCTCCACCCGGATCGCCGCTCCGCCGGTCCGGTCGATGCTGCTGTCCTCCAGCCGGCCGCGGCCGCCGGCCGTGACCTCGACCCCGGGTCCCGCGCCGTCGGATATCCGTACGCGGCGCAGCACCGGAGCGGCGCCGGACCGGACGCGGACGGCCGCTTCCCCGGCTCCCTCGACGTCGAGTCCGTCGAACTCCGCGGCCGACTCCTCTTCCAGGAGCACGCCGACCGCGGCACTGTTCTGTACCCGGATCCCGGTGAACACGGGCGAGGACGGTCCCGCGACCCGGATCGCCGCGCCCTCGGCGGTGTGGAACACACACTCCTCGAACGTGCCACGGGCCCGGTCCGTCACCAGCAGGCCGTGGCCGCGGGTGCGTTCGCTCCGGCAACGTGTGAGGTGCGGTGCGGTGCCGGCGGTGAGGACGAAGCCGTGGCCGGTGGTTCCGGTGACCGACACGTCCTCCAGGACGCTGCGGCCGCCGGAGGTGATGTAGACACCGACCACCGCGTCGTGCACCTCGGTCCTGACGACCCGCAGGGCGCTCTCGCCCTCGAGCGCCACCGCGGGTTTCTCGGTTCCCGAGATCCGGCAGTCCTCCACGACGCCCTGCGCCTCGCCGTTGGCGAGTATGCCGTTCCCCCGGGCGTCGCGGAGGACACAGCGGCGTACCGTCGCGCTGCCGCGTTCGGCGATCACCACACCGGAGGTGCCCAGGTTCTCCATGACGCAGGCTTCGAGGTAGCTCTCCGCGCCGGAGGTGATCACCACGGCCGCACCGGTCGAGTTGGAGATCCGGCAGTCGCGCAGTGCCAGCGAGCCGCTCGCACGGCTGAGGATCGCGGTCCAGGCGGAGCCGGTGATGTCGCAGCCGTCCATGGCGAGCTGGCCGCGCGGTGTGTCGGCGACCGGCAGCTCGGCATCGTAGCCGCGCAGTCCGAGGTCGGTCAGCTGGACGGCGTCGGTGAGGAGGGTGAGGGCGGTTCCGTGCCGGGGGGCGATCTCCACCGTGCCGGGACCCTCGGCGGCGAGCAGGGTCACCGAGCAGGTGATGGTGAGCCGTTCCTCGTACTTGCCCGGGAGGATCCGCAGTACGGCTCCGGACCGGGCCCGTTCCAGGGCCTCACCGATGGTGCGGAAGGCATCCGGCCGGTCCGGACCGACGGTGAGTACCTGGCGTGACACGTTGGATCCTCCCCGGCCCTCGTGCCCGGAGGCAGTGCGAGGGCAGGCCGGTGCATGTAGTTGGCGTAGAGACCGTCCATCGGTCGCCGGTTTCCCCCTGCCGTCCCGGCCGGTCGGACGGCCCCCCGGCCGCGACCGTACGCCGGAAGTGCGGCATGTGGCGTTGATCAGCCTATCGTCCCGGCCGCCACGAACCGAGCACCGAACCGGGTCCCGGGCGCGCCCACCCGCGCGGGTGGACACGGTCCGTAATTCGCCAGGCAGTGCCAGGGTCCCGGCCCTTGGGGTGCCTGTGCTTTGGCATGATCCTGGCTGGTGACAACGCGGGGTGCACAGGCGATCTCCTTGGTGATCAGCCCACTTGCAGCCCGCCAGGGCCCGGCCCTGGCCCGGAGGGTGTGCTCCGCCGGGCCCGGCCGCCCTGGTGACGAGCCGTCTCCGACGGCCTCGCCCGTTGTGAGGTACCGCGCCGCGGTGGATCCAAGGGCCCCTCCGGTGCCCGCTGCCACGGGGCGGAACGAGGGGGAGATCCGCATGTACACGTTCGTTCACCTCGCTGATCATCAGCTGCTCCTGATCAGTGACGCACGACCCGGCCGGCCGACCGTTCAGCCGGCCGGGTCGTGCCCCGACCGAACTACGCGGGGGAATCGGCGTGGTGCCGTTGGTAGTGGCGTGCGACGCGGGCGCGGTTGCCGCAGTTCGCCGAGCACCATTCCCGGCGGGGGTGGGCCCGCACGAAATACAGCACGCAGCCGGGAGCCCGGCAGGCCCGCAGCGCTCCCCGGTCCGGTCCGGCGAACAGTTGGACGGCTTGTTCCGCGATCCGCGACAGGGCTGCGGCCGCCGCGGTGGCGTGTGACGGCGCACTGGCTGTGGTGAGGGACGGCGTTCCCCCTTCGGGCCACACCAGCCGCGACCACTCGGGCGCGTAGGCGCAGGCCTGGTTGACCGCCTCCACCGCCGCCGCGAGATCGGGAGCCGCCGAGTCCGCCGCCGGGCGGGGGTCCTCGGTGACGACGGCCGCCAGCCGCCGCAGCGCGTCACGCAGTTGCTGATACCGGTCCACGAGCGGCGCCGGCAGCGACGGCCCGGAAGCCGCGGCCGGTTCGTCCAGGGCGAGCGCGGGCTCGAAGCGCGGGGCCACGGCTCGCAGCCATCGCGCCAGGTCGTCGGTGTCGGCCAGCGCGTCATGGAGACCGTCCCGGTCGGCCCAGACGGTGTTCATCAGCTCGACCGGCAGCGGCTCACCGAGCAGCGGCGCGCCGGGCTGCGGATCCGAGGTGTCCATGGTCCCGACTGTAAGCCTCTTCCTAATGGTTTTCCAAGCCGTCAGCCATTTGGAAGGGCGGGTGGCCGATTGCGGGTCCACTCCTGGTCCCGATTCTGGTCCCGCTCCTGGCCCACTCCTGGTTCGCTTCCGTCACAGGCCGTAGACGCGGGTGGCGGTGCCGGAGAAGACCGCCTCGCGCTCGGCCGGGCCGAGGGAGCCGGCCAGCTCCCGTGCGGTGGCGACGACCTGGGCGTACGAGCCGGCCAGCCGGCAGACCGGCCAGTCCGATCCGAACATCAGCCGGTCCGGGCCGAACGCGTCGAGCACCGTGTCCGCGTACGGTGCGAGACCGGAGGTCGTCCAGCTGTCCCAGTCGGCCTCGGTGATCATCCCGGAGAGTTTGCAGACGGTGTTGGGCAGCGTGGCCAGCTGCCGCACGGTATCGGCCCAGGGTCGGAGTTCGCCGCTCGCGATCGGCGGCTTGCCGAGATGGTCGAGGACGAAGGTGAGCTCGGGCCGCAGCTCGGCGGCCGTGTACGCGGCGGGCAGCTGGTGCGGAAGGATCACCAGCTCGTAGACGAGTTCCGCCGCGGCGACGGCCGCCAGCCCGCGCAGCACGTCCTGGCGCAGCAGCCACCGCGGATCCGGCTCGCTCTGCACCTGGTGCCGGATGCCGACGAGCCGGTCGCCTCCCGGCAGTTCCCGCAGGGCGGCGAGGGTGTCGGCGATACCCGGGTGGGTCAGGTCGGCCCAGCCCACCACACCGGCGACCAGGTTGTCGCCGTTCACGAGAGCCAGCAGTTCCGGCGTCTCCTCCGGGACGGTGACCGTCTGGACCACGACGGTCGCTTCGACTCCGGCGGCACGCGCCTCGGGCTCCAGGTCCGCCAGGGCGAAGTTCCGGCGCAGCGGGGCCAGCGCGTCACCCGTGATCCAGTCCTGGTCGCGGACCGCCAGGTCCCACAGATGGTGATGGGAATCGACGATGCGCATCCGGGTCACAGCTCCCACACCACGGGCAGCGACGCGTCGGAGCCGCCCGCCGAGTAGTCGTGCGCGATCTCCGTCAGCTCACCCATCCGGGCCTGCCAGGCAACGTTGACCGGGAGCTTGGCCAGTTCGGCGATCATCGCCGCGTAGTCCTCGACCTCCAGGACATGGAAGAGGTCGGTGCCACTGCGCCAGATCGTCCATGAGGTGGCACCGGCCGCGCGGATCGCGGTGACCAGTTCCTCCGGCACCTGCCGGTGCGCGGCCTCGTACTCCTCGATGCGGTCCTCGCGGACCTTCGTGTGCAGCGCGACTCTCATGGCGGGTCTCCCTCCGTGCCTGTTCGTGGTCAGGCCTGATCCTGCTGGGGCCCGTTCCGTGTCTCTTCCCGGCTGTGTCTGTTCCCGACGGAAAGGTCACTCATGCCGCGGTCTCCCGACCGACGAGATCGGCGGCCCAGAAGGATCCGTCCGGATAGGTGTACTCCTCGATCGACGTGGCAAGCATCTCGGCGGAGAATCCGGGTGCCAGCGGCGCGGCATAGTGCCCGCGCCGCATGACGACCGGGTTCTCGAAGTGCCCGTGCAGATGGTCGACGTACTCGATGACCCGGTCCTCGGTCGTACCGGACAGCGCGACGTAGTCGAACATCGAAAGGTGCTGCACCAACTCGCAGAGTCCGACCCCGCCGGCGTGTGGGCACACCGGGATCCCGAACTTCGCCGCGAGCAGCAGGATCGCGAGATTCTCGTTGACGCCGCCGACCCGGGCAGCGTCGATCTGCAGGATGTCGATCGCCTCCGCCTGCAGCAGCTGCTTGAAGACGATGCGGTTCTGGACGTGCTCCCCGGTGGCGACCTTGACCGGCGCCACCGCGCCGCGCACCGCCGCGTGGCCGAGGATGTCGTCGGGGCTGGTGGGCTCCTCGACCCAGTACGGGTCGAACTCGGTCAGCGCCTTCGTCCACTCGATGGCCTCGCCCACGTTCCACCGCTGGTTCGCGTCGATGGCGATCCGGAAGTCGGGACCGACGGCGGCACGGGCGGCCCGCAGCCGCCGGATGTCGTCACCGAGGTTGGCGCCGACCTTCAGCTTGATCTGGCTGAAACCGTCGGCGACGGCCTGCCGCGCGAGCCGCGTCAGCTTCTCGTCGGAGTAGCCGAGCCAGCCGGGCGAGGTGGTGTATCCGGGGTAGCCGCGTCGCAGCAGGTCCGCCTCACGCGCGGCCCGGTCCGGCGCGGCCCGGCGCAGCAGGCCGAGCGCCTCCTCACGGGTGAGGACATCGGCGATGTAGCGGAAATCGACCTGGGAGACGAGCCACTCTGGGTCGGCGTCGGACAGCAGCTTCCACAGCGGCTTGTCCGCGCGCTTCGCGGCGAGGTCCCACACCGCGTTGACGACGGCGCCGATCGCCATATGCATGACGCCCTTCTCCGGGCCGAGCCAGCGCAGTTGGCTGTCCCCGATCAGGTCGCGGTTCAATGATCCCGGGTCGGCGCACAGGGCGTCGAGGGGCCGGCCGACGATGTGCCCGCGCAACGCGTCGATCGCGGCGACCTGCACGTCGTTGCCCCGCCCGATGGTGAAGGTGAACCCGTGGCCCTCCAGCCCGTCACCGGCGTCGGTGCGCAGGATCAGGTACGCGGCGGAGTAGTCGGGATCCGGGTTCATCGCGTCCGAGCCGTCCAGCTCACGCGAGGTGGGGAACCGGATGTCGTACGTGTCGACCGCGGTGATCCGGGCGGTGGTCGGCGTCATGAACGGGCCTCTCACGCTTGGGCGAACGTCTGACGCTGCGCGCCGAGACCGTCGATGGCGAGTTCCACGGTGTCGCCGGGGCGCAGGTACGGGGTCCCCGGCAGGCCGAGGGCGACCCCCGCCGGAGTGCCGGTGTTGATGACGTCGCCGGGCTCCAGGACCATGTACTGACTCAGGTACCAGACGAGATACGCCACGTCGAAGATCATGTCGCCGGTCGCGCTGTTCTGCCGCTGCGTGCCGTTGACCGACAGCCGCAGGCCGAGCTTCTGCGGGTCGCCGGCCTCGTCCGGCGTCACCAGACAGGGACCCAGCGGATTGAACGTCTCGCAGGACTTGCCGAGGTCCCACTGCGGGGAGAACTCCAGCTGGAACTCGCGCTCCGAGACGTCGTTGCTGACCGCGTATCCGCCGACGGCGTCGAGAGCGTGCAGCGGCGATTCCAGATAGCGGGCCCGGCTGCCGATGACGACCGCGAGCTCGACCTCCCAGTCGGTCTTCGACGATCCGCGCGGGATCAGTACCTCGTCGTACGGCCCGACCACCGTGCCCGGATCCTTCATGAAGACCACGGGTCGCGGCGGGATGGCCGCGCCGGTCTCCTCGGCGTGACCGCGGTAGTTGAGGCCGACGCAGACCACCTTGCCGGGGCGCGCGACGGGGGCACCCACCCGCAGCCCCGTGACGTCCACGACGGGCAGGGTGCCCGCGGCGAGCGCGGTCCGGACCCGGTCAGGACCGCCGGAGGCGAGGAACGCCCCGTCGATGTCGGAGGTGAGCGCCGACAGGTCGAGCACCGCACCTTCGTCGGTGAGGACGCCCGGCCGCTCATGGCCGGAGGCGCCGAAGCGCAGCAGTTTCACGGAGCTTTTCTCTCTGATCGCCGGGGTGTGGAGCGCGGGCAGTGGAGAACCGGGGCCTGGAAGACATCCGATGTCTCGACTTTCGCTCGGACTCTACGTCGCCCTCGAACCCCAAGGCAAGTGGCCAATATCGCTTGTGCGATGCCATCTTGAACAAAAGGAAGCGCGGTTGTCTCCATTGAGGCAGGGGTGGGCTGGACTGAGACATCCCATGTCTCTAGAGTGGGGATTCCGGGCCGCGTGGGCGCTGGGAGCCCGGCCCGCGACGAGCGCCCCCGTGACCACCCCGCGCCGGCGGGTGGGCCGCTATCGGCGCGCTACTTCGGGGTAGCCCTTGGGTATGCCATCGGACGAGCCCGCACCGTTCCCGGACATCTGCGACCTCTGTGGCCAGCGCATCGGTGCGCAGGGCCGCCTCGATCTGGTGCCGGACTCCTCGGCGGTGCATGCCCGGGATCCGGGCAAGGACGGGAAGCGGCTGATCGTCGTCTGCTCGCCCGAGCACCTGACCGCACTGCGGGACGAGTACCGGAGGCGCCCGTTCGTGGCCGAGGAGTTGTGGGCGGGAAAGATCAGCCGCGCGCTGCAGGGCCGCCCCGAGGACCTCATCGGTCCTGACACCCTGTCGGCCGCCACGGGGCTGAGCGCGGAGGAGATCGACCGGGCGGTGATCTGGAAGATGGAACGGATCCGGCGCTGGTACGAGCAGCACGGCGACGGCGCGGAGGGTGATCCGGAACCCGGATGACCGGAACCAGGTGATCCGGGGCTCGGGCGGTCCGGGGCCCGGCGATCCGAGGCTCGGCGATCCGGAGCCCGGTGATCCGCGGAGCCCGCGCGAGAACAGTCCCTACCCGGACGACTCCAGGCCGCCACGCCGCCCGGCCCCTGACGGCCGGCCGATGCGTCAGGGGTTTCGGGGGCGGCGGCCCGGGATCAGGCGTCCGGCTGCGAGCCGTCGCCCAGTGGGCGCCTCACGGACGCCGGTTCCGCCGGAAGCTGCTCCTCCACCGCCGCTCTCGCCGCTTCCGCGGCCGCGCGTTCGGCGGGCGTCATCGCCCGTTGGGCCCGCCCCTCGTCCGGATCGGTGTCGGGGAGCGGTCCGGTGCCCAGCGGGCGGCGTTGAACTGTCATTGGTGCAGTCTCCTCCCCCTGAGCTCCGCACCGGACCCCGGCGCCCGGTCCCGGGCGGACGGACAACCGGCCACGGCTCGGGGAAACGCGTGGGGCTCCGGAGAAGGCCGGTCCTCAGTCCTCGGTCCGGGCGCGGCCGGAGGCGAAGGCGGCGTCGAGCCAGCGGCTCACGGCGAGCGCGGCGGCCGGGTCGGCCTGGACGATCCGGGACACCACGGACTCGTCCTCGCTGCCGGCTCCGTCCCGTACCCCGGTACGGGCCAGCGCGCGCAACAGGGTGTCCCTGGCGTCATCGGCGCCGGCTTCGCCGGTGTCCGTGCCGTCGGTGCCGTTGGTGTTGCCGTTGCCTTCGGTCCGCCGGGCCGCTGCCCGGTTGGCGTGCGCGGTCAGTTCGCCCTGCACGAACGGATCGGAGTCCGGGTCGTAGGGGCCGGCGTGCGTGGTGAGCAGATCGACGATGCGCTCCCACTCCTCGACCGCCGGGCTGATGGGACCGTCCTCGCCGTCCTCACCGTGCTCCCCGCCGTCCTCCTCGGACCGGGCCTTCTCCAGCGCTTCCTCGGCCTCGTGATGCACCATGCCCCGCGCGTCCCGGCGGACCGACGACCGGACGGCATGCGCCTCGTCGACAGAATCGGCGGTCTCCGAACCCGTGGTGCCGGGCGTGTGGGGGTGCGGGTGCTGATCGGCGGTCATCGGTCTGCCTCGCATTCATGGACTCAGGCGTACGTCGTCCCGCCCAGCGGCTGTGCGGCGGCCGCTACGGCGGCCCCGTTCCGAAACCGGAGTCTACGGAATCGGCACCGGCCCTCCCCCGCCGGCCCGGGGCGGACGGGGAAGTCGCCCTGGTCGATGACCGGTTGCCGACGGACGGCGGATAGGATCTGGGCCGGCCGCCAGAAGCCGACCATAGGAGTGCGCGCGTGACCGGGATATCCGTCCGACAGGCCGTCATCGCCGAGGAGGAGACCGTCGCCCGGCTCCTGGCGACCGTCTTCGACGAACTGCCGCTGCACAGTTGGCTGGTCCCCGTGCGCGAACGGCACCCGGCGATCTTCCCGCACTTCTTCCGGATACTCGTCGGACACGCGCTGCGCCACGGCACGGTCCATGTAACCGACGATCTGCGGGCCGCCGCGGTCTGGCTCCCGGAGCCCTCCCCCGCCATCGAGGGCTACGACGAGCTGCTGTCGGCCGCGTGCCAGGAGCACGTCGGGCGGTTCCACGAGCTCGATGAGGCCATGGAGCGCGCCCATCCCACCGATCTCGGCGACTACGAGCACCTGGCGTTCCTGGTCGTCCACCCGGACCTGCAGGGCAACGGCATCGGCTCGCTGCTGCTCCGGCTGCACCACGAGACGCTCGACCGGGCCGGCCGCCCGTCCTATCTGGAGGCGACCAGCCCCGCCAGCCGCAAGCTCTACCTGCGGCACGGCTACACCGATCTCGGCGAGCCACTGGCCCTGCCCTTCGACCCCGAGGCGATGTACCCGCTCTGGCGGCCGGTGCACGGCACGGAGTGACACCGCCTCCGCACGCGTAGCGGACGCGCAGTGGCGTCAGGCGGCGATCCAGGGCCGCGTGGAGCGGACCTGGAGAGCCGCCACCGCGACCATCGCCGCCAGTGTCAGAACGGCGATCAGCAGCGGCAGCGCCGGGTCGGAGTTGTGGATGAGCAGCCCGCCGGCCAGGGCTCCCAGGAACATCGCGATCGCCGACAGGGCACGGGTGCCGGTCTTGCCGGCGGTGCCTCCCGCGAGCCGCCCGTCGGCGGCGATACCGGTGATGGTCTGCGTCAGGACCGTGGTGGTGAGATCGGGGACGCCCAGCCGGCGGGCGGCGGCGTTCTGCCCGCCCATGGCCAGGCCGAGCAGAACGATGAGCAGATAGCGGGCGGCCGTGGACGGTGGATCGGCGGTCAGTTCGCTGCTGAGGTAGGCCGCCAGGACGAGGACGCCTTCGAGGGCGGTCGCCGCGAGCAGCAGTCGTGCGCGGTGGTCCGGAAAGCGGTTGGCGCTCCGCCCGCCGATCACCGCCCCCACGACGAAGGAGGCGAGCGACACCAGCGAGGCCATCAGGGAGAAACCCTCGGCACCGGCCAGTGAGAAGGCCATGAAGACGACGTTGCCCGTCATGTTGGCCACGAAGACATGTCCCAGCACCAGATAGCTGAAGGCGTCGACGAGCCCGGTGACGACGGTCAGCGCGAGGAGCAGCGGTGGCAGCGGCCCATGCCGGCGGTCGAGATCAGGGACCAGGGTCTTCCAGGCATCGCGCAGGACAGTGGCCACGGCGGCGGCTCCCTTCGGGTGATGCGGGGACGGCGTCCGGGCAGCGTCGGATCCGTCCTCCACGCCAAGGGATACACCACAGCACCTCCGGGTTCCGGCTACCCCGGTACGATCCCCTGCCATGTCCTCTTTTGCCGTACCGCCCCTTTTCGCACGCCTCGGACCGGCCCGCCGGGTGCTCATCGCCGGCGCGGGCGGTGGCTTCGATGTGTACGCTGGTCTGCCGCTGGCGCTGGCGCTCCGGGCCCAGGGCAAGGACGTCCACCTGGCGAACTTCTCGTTCAGCGATCTCCACGGGCTCGACTCCGAGGTGTGGCTCGCGCCGGACGTCGCCGAGATCGGGCCGGACACCGTGTCCGCCGCGGAGTACTTTCCCGAGCGGACGCTGGCGCGCTGGCTGCGGCGGCAGGGCATGCCGGAGATCGTGTACGCCTTCCCGTCGATCGGGGTGCAGCCGCTGCGGGCGGCTTACGAGGCGCTGGTCGGCCACCTCGCCGTGGATGCGATCGTGCTGGTCGACGGGGGCACGGACATCCTCATGCGCGGCGACGAGTCGGGGCTCGGCACGCCGGAGGAGGACATGGCGAGCCTCGCGGCCGTGCACGGACTCGAGGTACCGAACCGGCTCGTCGTGTGCCTGGGCTTCGGCATCGACGCGTACCACGGGGTGAACCACTCCCACGTGTTGGAGAACATCGCCGCTCTCGACCGCGACGGCGCGTATCTCGGGGCGCTGTCCGTCCCCCGGGACACCCCCGAGGGCGCCCTGTACCTGGACGCGGTGGCCCATGCCCAGGCGGAGACCGCCGTGCACCCGAGCATCGTCAACGGCTCGATCGCCGCGGCGGTACGAGGGGAGTTCGGCGATGTGCGGTTCACCGACCGCACCGGGCGTTCCGAACTCTTCATCAACCCCCTCATGACCCTGTACTTCTCGTTCGATCTGGACGGTGTCGCCCGCCGTTCCCGCTACCTCGACCGCATCGAGGACACCCAGCTCGTGCGTCAGATCAGCAGCCGAATAGCGGAGTTCCGCGACGACCTGCCCCGGCAGCGGCCGCCGCGTACGTTCCCGCACTGAGCCGTGCCCCCGCGCCCTTGGCGGTGGGGTGGCATGCCGTGGGCGTCAACACGCCGTTCCGCCATTCGGCTGTACCGCGGTCGGCGACACACGGGTGCCGCACGGGATTTAAGCCCGGCTTCAACCAATCTTCCTACTCTTCCCGCATCGGTACCTCCCTTTCTGCCGTAGGAGACCCCCCATGCGTTTCTCCACTTCACGGACGTCGGCCGCCCTCGCGCAGGAGCAGGTGCTGTCGCTGTTCCGGATCGTCGTCGGGTTGCTCTTCGCGTGCCATGGCGCCGCTTCGCTCTTCGGTGTCCTCGGTGGTGCGTTCGGCGGCGGGACCGTCGCTGCCGGTACGTGGCCCGGCTGGTACGCGGCGGTGATCCAGTTCGTCGGCGGCGGGCTGGTGATGCTCGGCCTCGGGACCCGGTACGCCGCGCTGATCTGCTCCGGCTCGATGGCCTACGCGTACTTCACCGAGCACCAGCAGCACGCCCTGTGGCCGATCCAGAACGGCGGCGAGCCGGCCGCGCTGTACGCCTGGACGTTTCTGCTGATCGTCGTCGCCGGCCCGGGCCGCTGGTCGCTCGACGCGCTGTTCGGGCGGATCGCCGCCAACAACACCGTGACGGCTGTCGCGCCCGCCGCGGCGGTCCTCGCCTCCGGCTCGCACGACGGCAACGACACCGGTTCCGTGACCCCCGCGCGGTCCGAGGTTCCCGCCTCGTCCTCCGTGTAACGGGCGGAGCCCGCCCGGTCGTACGGAGGGGCGGACCCGCTTCGGGTCCGTCCCTCCCGGGATCTTCACGGGGGCGGCGGTTCCGGGGACAATCGCGTCCATGAGCGAAGAGTCACCACGAAACTATCTGGCCGCGGTGGAAAGCCGGCTGACGGCCGACGGCTGCAACCCGCAGTGGCAGGACTGGTCCGGTGTCCGCGTGCTGGTCGGCCGGCGGTCCGACTTCCGGCTGCGCTGGATGGCCACCAATCTGCATGTGTTCACGATCGCCGCGGCCGTCCCCGAGATAACCGCGGCCACCATCGACACGTTCACCACGCAGACCCTGAGCTTCGCCAAGAAGAACAAGGGCGGCCTCCCCGTGGGGATGCAGACCGGGGTCGCCGTCTTCCCCGTCCTCGTCAGCGAGCGCGTCGATCCGGCCGCGATGGCGTGGGCGGAGGAGAAGCAGCGCAACCAGTTCGCCTGCTTCGCCCGGCCCGTCGTGGTCGACACCGCCCGGCACTACGTCGGACTCTTCCGCGGCAAGCCCGCTCTGGGCTGGATCTACTCGTCCCATCTCATCGAGAAGGGTGACCGCTACTTCAACCACCCTGCCTGAGGGGTCCTGACGCGTTCCCCGCGGCGACGAGCGTCCTCAGCCAGTCGAGGTCGATCCCTTCCAGGCTGCCGCGCACCGTCCGGCCGGGCGCCGCGGGGATGGGTGCGAGCGACGGCACCGCGAGCACGACGCAGCCCGCGGCCTCCGCCGAGGCCACCCCGACCGGGGTGTCCTCCACCGCGACGCAGGCGGCGGGCGGCACGCCGAGTGACCCGGCGGCGGCGAGATACGGATCGGGGGCCGGCTTCGTGGCGGGGGTCTCGCCCTCGGCGACGGTGACCTGGAAGCGGTACGCGCCCAGGGTTTTCAGTACGGCGTCCATGACACTTCGCGGCGACGCCGACACCAACCCGACCGGAACGCCCTCGCGTTCCAGCAGGTCGAGGAGTTCGACGGCACCGGGCCGTGCGACGGTCCGCTCCTGGACGGCGACGAGGAACCGGCGGTCGAGTTCGGCGGCGAGCCCGGCCGGCTCGCGGCCGGTGCCGGTGACGTCGTGCAGATGGGCGGCGGTGTCGTGGACGCTCCGGCCCAGGACGGCCGGCAGGTCCGCGTCACCGAGTTCGTGGCCGAGCTCCTGGGCGAGCGCCGCGACCGTCTGCCACCACAGGGATTCGGTGTCGACGAGGGTGCCGTCCATGTCGAACAGCACCGCGCGCGGCGCCGCGGTGAACGGACGTCCGTCGAGCGTCCAGTGCCGGTCGGCGGTCCGCCCCAGGGCCGCGTACACATGCGCCGCCACGTCCTCGTGGCGTACCCGGTCCGGGGTGCGGCCCGCAGTGACGTCCGGTCCTGAGCAGGCCACCCAGGCGGTGCGTTCCGCGCCCGACCGACCGCCGTGGCCGCCGGCCCGGACGTGGCCGTGGTCGGTCACCACGATCACCGTCCAGGTCTCGTCGTCGTAGCCGGCCCGGTGGCGAACGGCGGCCAGTATGCGGCCCAGCCGCTCGTCGGCCCGGACGACGGACCGCTCGTACTCCGCCCCGCAGCCCAGGAAGTGGGCGGTCTCGTCCGGGGCTCCGAGGTAGACGAACGAGGCCTCGGGGTCGTCGGTGCCGAGGACCCGCACGGCGTCCTCGGTGATCTGCTCGTCGCAGTCCTCCCACGCCTGGGGAGTGTCGGCGGCCGGGGCGCTGTAGCTCAGCCGGGACGGGTGCGCGAAGAGCGGCCCGCCGTTCGCGACGGTGACCAGCGGGTCCCAGCCGGCGGCGACATACGTGCGCCTGCCGTCCTGCCGGGCGAGGCGGGTGGCGAAGTCGGGAAAGACCCTGAGCCGGTTCCCGGAGAAGTCGTTGCTCCAGACCGCGTGCTTGTCGACGGTAACCCCGGTGGTGATCGTGGCCCAGCACGGCCCCGACATCGTGGGCGTGCCGTCGGCGACCTCGACGGCGGCCAGGAAGCCGGCGGCCGCGACCGCGTCGATGTGCGGGGTCGGGAGCGCGAGGAGGACGTCGTGACGGACACCGTCGATCCCGACGACCAGGACACGGCGCGCCTTCTCCGGCGTGGATGCGGGCTGGGACGGCTCGGACAACGGGGTTTCCTCTCGGGCGGAACGTACGTGGCCGGTGGTGGCGGACGAGACGGATCAGGCGGAGTGCACGAGTGCGGCGGCGTGCACCGGGTGCGCGAAGGGCAACCCCCGCGCGTACCGCTCCAGTTCATCGATGGCCGTGTCGGCGAGCCGCCGCAGTTCGCCGCCCAGCGAGCCGGCCATGTGCGGGGTCAGCAGGACGTTCGGCAGGTCGTAGAGCGGGGAGCCCGCCGGGAGGACGTCGGGGACGGTGATGTCCAGGACCGCGTGCAGGCGGCCGGAGACGAGTTCGGCCGTGAGCGCCTGGGTGTCGACGAGCGAACCGCGTGCGGTGTTGACGAGCGTGGCGCCGTCCCGCATCAGGGCGATCCTGGTGGCGTCGAACAGGTCCCGGGTCTCGGGCAGTTCGGGGGCGTGGATGGTGACCACGTCGCTGCGCCGCACCAGGTCGTCGAGCTCGACCGGGGTCGCGCCCAGAAGGGCCGCTTCCGACGGTTCGAGATACGGGTCGTGGACGAGGACGGTGAGATCGAACGGCCGCAGGAGTTCGATGACGCGGCGGCCGACGGCGGAAGCGCCGACCACGCCGATGGTGCGGCGGTAGTTGCCGACCGTCGGAAAATGTTCGAGCAACCGGACCCGGTCGCGGGTACGCCGGTAGGCCTCGGCGCCCGCCAGGACGCGCTTGTTGGCGAACAGGACGGCGGCGAGCGTGTACTCGGCGACCGGCAGCGCGTTGGCGGCCGCGGCCGTGGACACCGTGATGCCGCGCTCCCAGGCCGCCTCCGTCATATGGCCCTTGACGGAGCCGGCCGCGTGCACGACGGCGCGCAGCCGGGGCATCCCGGCGAGCGCCTGCCGCGTCAGGGGCGGGCAGCCCCAGCCGGTGAACAGCACTTCCGCTTCGCTCAGGGCCCTGGTCAGCGCGGTGTCACGGGGGCTGAAGTCGACGGCCAGCAGGCCGGTGTCGATCTGCACGGTGCGTTCCAGCCGGCGCAGCGCGGCCGGGTCGAGGACGGAGTCCCGGGTCTCGGCGCTCATGGCCAGGACGGTGCGGGGACGGTTCACTTGACGGCTCCGGCGGTGAGGCCGGAGCGCCAGAAGCGCTGCAGGCCGATGAAGACGGCGATCAGAGGCACTACGGCGACGAGGGCTCCGGTGATCGCCAGGCTGTAGTACTCGGGGTTGTTCACGACGACGGTGTTCCAGTTGTAGATGCCCAGGCCGACCGGGTAGAGGTGCTGGTCGTTGAGCATCATCAGCGGCAGGTAGAAGCTGTTCCAGCTGCCGGTGAACGAGAACAGGAAGATGGTCATGAAGCCCGGCGCCAGCATGGGCAGCGAGACGGTACGGAACGTCTTCAGCTCGCTCGCGCCGTCCATCCGGGCCGCTTCCAGCACCTCGTTCGGGATGTAGCCCTCGGAGAAGACCCGGGCCAGATAGACCCCGAACGGGTTGACCAGGGACGGGATCAGCACCGCCCAGTAGGTGTTGACCAGGCCGGCCTCGGAGGCGAGCAGGTACATGGGCAGCGAGATGACGGTGCCGGGTACGAGGATGCCCGCCAGGACGACACCGAAGAGCTTGTCCTTGCCCGCGAAGTGGTACTTGTCGAAGGCGTATCCGGCGGCCACGCAGATGAGGGTCGAGACGAGCGAGCCCACGAGCGAGTACAGCAGGCTGTTGAGCAGCCAGCGGCCGTAGATGCCGCCGTCGGCGGTGAACACGGCCCGGAGGTTGTCGAAGAGGTGGAACGCGCCGAGGGTGAAGCCGCCGGTGCCGAACAGATCGCCGTGGTTTTTGGTCGCCGCGATCAGCAGCCAGGCCAGCGGCATCAGGGTGTAGAGGGCGGCGACGGCGAGCAGGCCGTTGACTGCCGCCCGGGACAGCAGGGCGCCGGTGGGGCGCCGGCGCCGGGAGCGTCCGGTGGGGCGGTGGTCCGGCCCGGGTGCTTCGCGAACGGGGGTGGCCGGAAGCGTGCCGGGGACGGCCTGGCGGCCGTCGAGATCAAGGGTGTTCATGCCGTCTTCCCCCGGTTTCCGATCCTGGTGACGATGAAGGAGAGTGCGGCGGCGGCCAGGGCCAGCAGCAGCGAGGACGCGGCGGCCAGACCGTAGTCATGGCGTTCGAAGGCGGCTTTGAAGATGTACATCGTCGGTGACCAGGTCGAGCCGAGGGAGGAGGCCCGACTGGAGAGGATCTTGGGCTCGTTGAAGAGCTGGACCGCGCCGACGCAGGTGAACAGCAGTGTCAGCACCACGGACGAGCGGATCACCGGCACCTTGATCTGCCAGGCGATCCGCAGTTCGCCCGCCCCGTCGACCACCGCCGCCTCCAGCGTCTCGCGCGGGACGGCCTGCAGCGCGGCGTAGAAGATGACCATGTTGTAGCCGATCCACTGCCACACCGCGATATTGATCATCGAGGAGAGCGCGTGGTCGGCTGAGAAGAAGGCCCAGTTGCCGCCGAGGCTCTCGATCCAGCCGGTGACCGGGCTGAGGCCCGGCGTGTAGAGGTAGATCCAGATGATCGCCGCGATCATGCTGGGCACCGCGTGCGGCAGGAAGAGGGCGAGCTGCAGGAAGCGCTTCGCCCTGCTGAGGGCGGAGTCCAGGAGCAGCGCGAGGACGAGCGCGCCGCCGATCATCACCGGGATGTAGGCGACGCAGTACACGGCGATGTGCAGGAACGAGGTACGGAACGCCGGGTCGGACAGGGCTCTGGAGTAGTTGCCCAGGCCCGAGAAGACGCGTTCGGTGCCGCCGAAGCCGAGACCGGAGGAGCGTTCCTGGAACAGGCTCATCCACACCGCGTAGCCGATGGGCGCCACCATCACGAGGCCGAACAGGGCGAAGAACGGGACCAGGAGCACGGTCACGGCGCCGCGTTGGCCCGGTCGGGCGGCGGCGCGGCGGCGCGGGGTCCGGGCGAGTGGTACTGCCACGGGGGACTCCTTGGGAGCGGGGTCGTGGGGAGTGGGGCCCGCCGGGCACGTCAGCGCGTGCCCGGCGGGTGGCCGGAGACCGGACGACGGGGCCGGCGGGCGGTCCCGCCGGCCCGGCGGTCACTTGACCAGGTTCAGCCCGCGCTCCTTGATGCCCTTCTCGGCGGACGCCTGACCTGCCGTCAGTCCCTGAGTCAGGTTTCCCTTGGCCGCCGCGTCGGTGATGGCGGTGTTGGTCGCGATCTGCACGGGGCCGAACGTCCAGCCCGGGACGATGGTGTCGACCTGCGCACCGGCGATCTTGTAGACGTCGAAGCCCGCGTAGTAGGCCCCGCCCTTGAACGCCTTCGCGGCCACGTCACGCATCTCGACGTTGGCGGGCAGGGCGCTGCTCGGCGAGGTCAGCGAGCTGAGGCGGGCGGTGACGGCGGCGGCGTCCGTGGTGACCCACCGGGAGAACTCGGCCGCTTCCTTGACGTGCTTGCTGCCCTTCGGCACGGCGTACGTGGTGCCGCCGTAGCCGCCGCTGGCGGGCTTCCCGTCCCAGGTGGGCAGCGGGGCGATCCCCCACTTGCCGCTCAGCTTCGGCATCGCGACGGTCATGCCGCCCGCGCTCCAGGAGGCACCGAGGAAGCTGGCGACGGTGCCGGAGGTCCTGGCCTTGGTCTCGTCCTCGCTGCCGGCCGGGATGGAGTTGACGACGCCGCTGTCGACGAGTCCCTGCCAGTAGGAGGCGACCTTCTGGGACGCGGCGTCGTTGATGCCGACCTTCCAGGCGTCGCCCTCGGTGCTGAACCACTTGCCGCCGCCCTGCCAGGCGAGGGCCGCGAGCAGCACGGCGTCGTTGTCGGGCCAGGACGCGATGTGCACGTTCTTGTCGGCCTGCTGGAGCTTCTCGCCGGCGTTCTTGAACTCTGCCCAGGTCTTGGGGACGGCTATGCCGTACTTCTGGAACAGGTCCGTGCGGTAGTAGTACAGCTGGGGCGCGACGTCGTAGGGCACGGCCCAGGTCTTGCCGCCGAAGGTCACCAGGTCCTGGATGGAGGCCGGGAACTTCTGCTTGACGGTGTCGCCGGCCTGCTCGGTCAGGTCCTCGAGCAGTCCCTGGCTGGCGAACTCCGGAAGCTGGGTGTACTCGATCCCCGCCACGTCGGGGGCGTTGCCGGCCTTGACCGCGTTGGTGATCTTGGAGTATCCGTCCGGACCCCCGGCGATCTCCGAGTACCTGACCTGGATGTCCTTGTGGGTCTTGTTGAACGCGTCGACGGTCGCCTGGGCCCCCTTGGCCCACCCCCAGTACGTCAGGGTGACCGGCTTGGCGTCCGGCGCGGCGCCGCCGGCCGCGGCCTTGTCCCCACCGCAGGCGGTGGTGGCCAGCGCGAGGGAGGCCACAACGGCCGCGAGCGCGAGACGGGTCGTACGGGAGGTGGGCTGGGAGATGGGCTTCATTGCGCGTGCTCCTACGGTGACCCCGACAGATGAGGTGAATGCAGGCCATCATTTGCGCAACATCGATCGCCGTCAAGAGCGAATGAGTGATTCGATCGTCTAGATCGAATATCGATCAGATAACTGCGATCACTCGCTCAGCGTGCTACCGGCCGCCGCACCGCAGGACTGCCGTACCCGCAGCTCCGGCAGCAGCTCCACATGCCGGCGCGGCTGCGCCGGGGTCCCCTGGGAGTGCTCCGCGAGCCGGTCGAGCAGCAGGTCGGCGGCGAGCGCCCCGACCACGCGCTTCGGCGGGGCGACCGCCGTCAGCGGCAGATCCGCGAGACCCGCGACCTCGTCGTCGTACGCGATCAGGGCCAGGTCCTCGGGCACCCGCACACCGCGCGCCTGCAGCCGTGGGATGAGCACGATGGCGTCCGCGTCGCTGTGCACCAGCGCCGCCGTCACCCCGTGCTTGCCGACCGCGTCGCACAGGTACTCCAACGTCCGGTCGAACCGGTCGGACTCGTCGCGCGACGGCTCGAGTTCCAGCGGCGACCGGGGGGCCGGGTCGAGTCCCAGCGCCTCGACCGCGGCCGCGTGCCCGATGGCCAACTGCACGGCGGTCGGGCTCTCCTGGGCGGCCAGCGCGACCGTACGGTGCCCGAGCGAGGCCAGATGGCGCACGGCGAGCGCGGCGCCGTGCGCGTGGTCGGTACGCACCCGGTCCAGCGCCGCCGCCGGACTGCCGAGCGGCGCCCAGCGCTCCACCAGCACGGCGGGGACGCCCTGCTGCGCGATCCACTCCTCCTGGCCGGGCTCCGGCACGCCGTGCCCCCAGCTCGGGGTGAGCAGCAGCCCGTCGGCGCCTGTCGACAGCAGCCGCGCGGCCTGCGCGCGGTCCTCGTGCGGCAGGTACTGCGACAGGCCGATGACCAGGCGCGCGCCGCGGGCGGCGGCGGCCTCGCGGGCGCCGGCGACGACGGCCGCGAAGTAGTAGTCGGTGGTGGGCACGACCATGCCGATCACGGGCCCCTGGCCGCCGCCGGCCGGGGCGGCGGGAGCGCTCGGCGCGGCCCGGTCGGCGGCCTGCGGATCGTGCGGCCAGACGACCGATCCGTGCAGCCTGCGCACCCGCCCCTGCTCGGCCAGCGTCTCCACGTCCCGGCGTAGCGTGACGGAGGAGACGCCCAGCTCGGCGGCCAGGTCGGCGACCCGGATACTGCCCCGTTCGCGGACGAGCTTCAGCACCAGTTCATGACGCTGGTCGACGTGCATCCGCATTGGATTCCCCCTGGTCGCGGCAGCAATGGCCGGCCGTGTGCGATCCGCTCACGACACTGACCGCACTCTACGCCTCTATCATATCGATCGCTTTTCGATCGTTACGATCGATCGCCTGCGCAGGAGGCCGCCACGACACCAGCTGAAGGAGAGCGGAGCTCACACCACCATCGCTGTGTGGATCCAGCGCTGGATCCGGTACGGCAGCCACCACGCCAGCTCGCCGACCTCACCGATCAGCCGCTCCTCGCGGAAGTCGGCCAGCACGTCCGCGGGAAGCTCCGCGGCCGGTGCGCCGTGCTCCAGCAGGGTGATCGCCCGGTGGTAGTGCGGCTCCTCGGCGGTGAAGCGGTGCAGTTCGCCCCAGCGCCGGTCGCGGATCTGCACGAAGCCGGGACCGTTGCGCCAGATGCACTTGCACAGGTAGTGCCCGTCGCGCCATTGGCGCACCACCTCCTCGGGGTCCGGCGGACCCTCCACCTCCAGGGGCGGGTGCAGATGGTTCAGCGGCAGCCAGGCCTCCGGATCCGGTCCGGTGCGCAGCCGCCAGTCGACGTAGACGGCGCGGGCGGTCAGATCGCGGATGAGGCACAGAGTACGGACGGTGTCCGCGGCCGCGGTGGGGTCGGTCAGATCGACGACGCCCGGCAGTTCGACCCGGCGCGCGCCCTGGTCCCACAGCTGCCGGACCGCCGCCGATCCGCCGCCCTGGACCTCCAGCCGTCCCAGCAGCATGCCGGGAAGCTCGCAGGCGGCCGGATCGTGGTCGCGCCAGGCGGTGATCGTCAGCGTGGCCGGTGGCCGGGTGGTGTCGGTGGTGATGCTCAACGGAGTCTCCTTCGCGTGCGCGGACGCTGGTGCTGTTGTGTGCGGGGCCGGTGCCGATCCGGCCACGAGAAGGTGCCGGGGCCGGTCACACCAGGGCCGGGGGCTGTACCTGCCGGACCTGGTGGGCGTAGCGCATGAAGTCCAGCCGCAGCATGTCCTCGTTGACCGCCGGCGGCGCCACGTGGACGTACTGGCCACCGTCGGTGAACACCACTCCCAGCCGGCGCCATTCGAGCAGCAGCTCCGCGACCGACGCCTCGGTGACCGCCACCCCCGGGTTACGGGCGGCGATCTTGCGGGTGAGGGCGGCCGGCGCGTGCGGCTGCTCCAGCAGCCGGAACGCGGACACCTGGACGGGGTCGGCGAGTTCGAGGGTGGTCCAGTCGAAGGCCCGCCGGCGGTTGACCAGGATGACGCGGTCACCGAGGTCCGCGTGGGTGAGACGGCTGCTGCGGTAGTTCGTCTTCCAGGCGGCAAGGGCGTCGTTGAGCGGCTTGACCGTCTCGTCGCCCACGCCGCGCGGCGGCACGTCGAAGACGTACGCCAGATCGAGCATCTCCGATTCCGGCAGGTCGTACGTCAGCCGGTAGGGCTCCGCGGGACGCAGTTCGGAGAAGCCCAGTTCGGGCTTGTTGAAGTAGGGGCTGAACCGTTCGATGGCGATCCGCGCCGACAGGTCGACCGGCGGGTTGAGGTGCTCGAGTGCCGGAATCTGGGCGATGACGTCGTCGTAGTCGGCGGCGGTCTCGCCGGGGAAGCCGTGCAGGTAGTTCCAGGAGATGGACAGCCCCACCGCGGCGCCGTCGCGCAGCATCCGCACGTTCTGGGTGCCGCTGACCCCCTTGTCCATCAGGTCGAGCACCCGGCTGTTGAGGCTCTCGATGCCGGGCTGCACATAGATCAGTCCGGCGTCGGCGAGGATCTGCAGCTGGTTGACGCGCATGTTGGACTTGATCTCGATGTGCATGCGCAGGTCGTAGTCGCTCTCGATGATGCGCGGCAGGACGGTGCTGAGGTAGCCCATGTCGAGGATGTTGTCGACGACGTACATGTCCAGCACCTTGTGCTTCTCTGCGAGGCCGATGATCTCCTCGTAGAAGGTGTCCGGGCTCTTGCTGCGGAACTGCATCGACGAGCCGTTGAGGCCGCAGAACGTGCAGTGGTGCTTCTCGCCCCACCAGCAGCCGCGGGCGCCCTCGACCACCAGCTTGGGCTCCACCCAGGACCGGGCCTTCGACGCGGCCAGCCGCTCGAAGTAGCCGGTGTAGTCGGGCGGCAGGATGGCGGCCGGCGGCATCGGCACGGTGCTCATCGGGTTGGCCACGCTCCGCCCGTCCACCCGGTGGCACAGACCGGGGACCTTCGTCAGGTCGGTGTCCTCCTGGAGCGCGGTCAGGAGCGCGGGGAACGTCTGCTCGCCCTCGCCGCGGATCACGAAGTCGACGAACGGGAAGTTCCGGTGCACCGACTCGCCCTGCGCGCCGTCGCAGTTGGCGCCGCCCATGACGATGCGGATGTGCGGGGCCATGCGCTTGACGTACTTGGCCGCGGCCAGCGCCGCGGTGTTCTGCTGGAACGTCGAGGTGAAGCCGACGACGTCGGGCTCGGCCGCCACGATCCGGTCGGCCATCAGCTGGACGAACTCGGCCGCGTCCTCGTGCAGTTCGAGGGTCATGGCCATGCGCTCCTTGCGCAGCCGGCCCTTCATCGCCTCGGTGAACTCGGCGACCCGCCACTGCGGGTCCTCGTACAGGGCGGCGGAGAAGACCCAGTCGCCGCATCCCATGAAGTAGGAGGAGAGCGAGAAGTACTCGTAGTCCTCCAGCGTGAACTCCCGCCGTCGGGTGATCCAGTCCACGTATTCGAGGTTGGCGTGCAACACCTCCGCACTCGCTCCGGGGGTCTTCTCGTCGACGCTGCGCTTGAGGATGCCCAGCGCGAGCGACGGAAGGTCGATGGGGGACCAGGGCATGTTCACCAGGAGTACGCGCACGGCTTCTTCTCTTCCTCGTCGCACAGGGGTTCAGCACAGGGATTCGGTAACGGGGTGCATCGGGTGGTGCGGAGTGGGCCGGCCCGGCGGCTTGAGCCGGGCCGGCCTCCGGACTCAGCTGTTCTCCGGCTCGTCGGCGTTACGGAAGGGGATCCTGATGACCACCCCCACGCCCGGCTTCCGGTTCTCCGCCTCGTCCTCGAGCGGATCGTTGTGGATGACGTCCTTCTGCATGGTGGCTACCTCCTCTCTGCGTTCCGGCGGGTGGGACCGGCGGGTTCGGCCGCCGGTCCCCTGGCCCCCACCCCTGACGGGGCGGGGAGCTCTTCGTACGCGGCGCGCTGCGGCCGGCGAGGGCCGCGCAGATGCCGGTCCAGGAAGACCAGCGCCCGGTGCAGCACCTGTACGTGGTCGCCGCCGTCATGCCCGTCATGACCGCTGTCCAGCCACAGCGCGTCGTGCCGGACGCCGGAGGCGCGCAGCGCCGCCAGATACGTCTCGACCTGTTCCGGCGGGCACTTGGCGTCCTGGGTCGCGGCGACCACCAGCAGCGGTGCCCGGACCGAGGCGGCGTAACTCGACGGGGACGAACGCGCGTAGATCTCGGGCACCTGCAGCGGGGTGCCGCCGAACAGCTCGGTGTCCAGGGCGCGCAGCGCCGGGGTGCCGGCCGCGAACGCCGTCGCGCAGTCGGCCAGCGGTTTGACCGCGACGGCCGCCTGCCACAGGTCGGGACGGGTGCCCAGCGCCAGCAGCACCAGGTAGCCGCCCCATGAGGTGCCCCACAGGCCGATCGCGTCCGCGCGGGCGATGCCGCGGCGCACCAGATCGGCGCGGACCAGCGCGAGATCGGCGACCTGAGTCAGTCCCACGCCCTGTCCGTACGCGGCCCGCCAGCGCGGTCCGTAGCCGGTGGAGCCGCGGTAGTTGACGCGGGCGACGGCGAAGCCGGACTCCACGAGCGAGTGCACGGCCGGGTCGTAGGCGTCCCGGTCGTGCGCGGCGGGGCCGCCGTGCACCAGGAAGACCAGCGGGTACGGTCCCGCCGTGCCGCTGGGCACGGTGAGCAGGGTGTGCACGGGGCCGTCGGGACCCGGGGTCCACACGTCGTCGGCGCGGCCGGCGATCGGCGGCGGTACCGCCTCGAGACCGGGCAGCGGCGCACCGAGCAGGGAGCGGGTGCGCGGCGGGGTGAGGGCGTCGGTCCACAGGTAGTGCACATCGCCGCCGGGCTGCGGGGCCGCGTCGAGCACGGTGCCCACGGGGACGGCGACGGGCGCCAGTTCACGCCGGTCGAGGTCCGCGGTGACCAGCCTGCTGCGGCCGTGCCGGTCCTGGCGGACCAGTACGGTGCGGCCCTGCGGGCACCAGCGGGCGGTGATCTCGGTGTCGAAGGAGCACCAGCGGTGCAGTTCGAGTCCGGTGTCGGCGCGCCAGGTGGCGATCACGTAGCGGCCGTCGCGCTCGGCGACGAGCAGCAGTTCGGGGGTGCTGCGCCCGGGGCGCAGTTCGGGGGTGCTGCGCCCGGGGGCGAAGCCAAGTGCCCACAGCCGGCCGTCGGTGCCCGGCAGGCTCTCCACCACAGCGCCGTCCGGTGTCAGCAGGGTGACCGCGTCCTTGCCTGCCGCGCCGCGCGCGACGGCCAGCAGGTCGCCCGCCGGGGCGAGATCGACCAGCAGGCCGTGACCGTCGGTGCGCAGCACCTCGCGTCCGGCGCCGCCCCGGGGGCCGAGGTGGACGCGCAGTCCGTGCTCGTCCCCGAGCCCGAGCGCGACGGTCCCGCTGTCGCTGACGGCCAGCCCGCAGGGGCGGCCAGGTCCGGTGCCGGTCAACCCCGGGGTGTCGGGACCGCCGGAGAAGGGCTGGATCCGCCAGGTGCCGCGGCCGTTCCGGTCCTCGTCGAACCACCAGATGACGGCATCGGCGTCGATGGCGTACAGCAGGGTGCCGTACGGGCGGTCGGTGACCTGGCGGGCGGCGCCGGTGGCGGCGTCCCACGCGAAGACCTCGCAGCGGCCGTCGACGTCCCCGGTGAGCACCATCAGACCGGGCGACCGCCGGCAGCCGGCGGGCAGCACGGGCCGGTAGACCTGGTAGCCCAGTCCGGAGTCCCGGCCGACGGGGGTGGCGGGGACGGCGGGCAGATCGCTCATGAGGGCTCACCGGCTTCCAGCGGCTGGGGACGGGACAGCAGGGCGGGGTCGTGGTTCGGGTCGGTGGCCGGGTCGTTGTCGGAGCCGGGTTCACGGTCGGGGTCGTGGTCCGAGGGCAGGAACCGGCGGGCCGCGGTCGCGGTGGCGTAGGCGGCGAGCACAGCCAGCCCGGCCGCGCAGAGCAGTGCCGTACGGGTGGACCCGAGGTGGTCGGTGAGCAGTCCGGCGGCGGCCGGGGCCAGCACGGAGGCGACTCCGCAGGCGGTGTCCAGCGTGGTGCCGACCCGGGACTGGAGCTGGTCGGGGGTCACCAGGACGGCCCGTGAGTGCAGGACGACCGCGACCGCCGGGACGGTCAGCGACACGGAGCCCAACAGCAGGCCGTAGACCCAGGCGTGGGTGGCGAAGGCCAGGCCGGCGGCGACCGGCACCATGGTCCAGGAGGCGGCGATCACGATCCGCGCGGCGGGGATCCGCCGTGCGAGCCGGGGCGCGGCGGCGGCGCCGACCAGCCCGGCGGCCCCGGACAGCGCGAGGACGAGACCGGTGGACGCGGTGCCGGAGCCCTGGCCGCGGATGCTGAACACCGCGCCGTAATACAGCGCTGTCAAGAGCCCGTTGACGCCTGCCGTCCACAGCAGCACAAATCGAAGAAACGATTCGTTGCGCACGAAACGTAATCCGGCCAGGAATTCTGCGGTAAAGCGCGGAGGCGAATCCTCCGATTTCTGGTGCGGATTGAGATCGGCTCGGATGGCCCGTACGCAGAGAGCGGAGAACACATAGGAAAGAGCGTCCATGAGAAACGGCAGCCAGCGGGCCAGCGGGAACAGCAGGCCGCCCAGCGCGGGGCCGGCCACCAGCGCGCCCTGCTCCCCCGCCTCCAGCCGCGCGATGGCACGCGGATAGTGGACCGGCGCCACCACGGTGACCAGCGTCCCGCGGGCGGCCGCCTCGTAGCACGCCGTGGCCACCCGCTCGACGAGCGCGGCCGAGCACAGAAGGGGCAGCGAGGGCCGGCCCCAGGCCGCGGCAGCGGCTATCGCACCCATCGCACCTGCCGCCACCAGCGCGGATCCCACCATCATCCCCCGTCGCCAGCGCCGGTCGGCCAGCACGGACGCGGGCGGCCCGGCCAGCAGCCCACCGATCGCGGAGACCGAGGCCAGGACGCCGACGGTGCCGGGCGACGAGCCGAGACCGAGCAGCAGCAGCGGGAGTACCAGGCCCGAGGCCTGGGTGCCGAGCGCGTCTGAGGTGCCCGCCGACCAGTACAGCCAGAAGTCCCGGGACTGGCTGCCGGGCGACGGGCGACGTGCAGCGGTCATGGCGAGGCCGTCCTACGTCCCGGGCGGAATACCCGCAGAGATGGGGAAAAGGGGAGTGTTTCCTCTCGAATCCCCGGAAGCGTAGCGAGGCGGATTCCGGCTCCGCAATATGAACATACGATCCATTACTTCGAGTTGACGTGCCATTGAGAAAGAATTGGCCACGATTCGACCGGTATTCGAGCACGACTCAAGTCCTCTCGGGCATTTTTCTGCGGACTTCTCTTCCCCGGTGGAACGGCCGCGCCCCGCCGCCCCTCCATGACCTCGGCCTTTGGCCGCCGCGGGGCGGCGGGAAGCGCCGCGTCACCCGTTCGGCAGCACGAGGGGCTCCCCGCGGTGCCGCCGGGCCGCTGTACCTGTCGAATGGGTCAGACGTGAGTCGGAAGCGGGTCCACCGACACGTCGTGACGCCGGCACATCGCAGTACCGGCACCGCGACGGGGAGCGGGCCCACGCGTCGGGAAGGGCTGGACCGATGGCCGATACGACAGATGCTCCCAAAGTGGTGGGCCGGCTGGCCTCGCACCGGCTGCTGGGCGAACTGCTCGCCGAGTTCCTCGGCACCCTGGTGCTCATCCTGTTCGGCGTGGGAGTGGTCGCCCAGGTCGTCGCCGCCGACCTGGGCGACCACGACAGCATCGCGTGGGCGTGGGGGTTCGGCGTCACCTTCGGTGTGTACGTCGCGGCACGGCTGTCGGGCGCGCATCTCAACCCGGCCGTGACCCTCGCGCTGGCCATCTTCCGCGGCTTCCCATGGGCGCGGGTCGCCCCGTACGCGCTGGCACAGACGGCGGGAGCCTTCACCGCCGCGCTGCTGGTGCGCTGGAACTCCTCCGAAGTCCTCGCCAAGGCGGACCCGGGTCACACCATCAAGACCCAGGGGGTGTTCTCCACCCTGCCCGGCAACGGTGTCTTCCCGATCAGCGAATGGGGCGCGCTCCGCGACCAGATCATCGGCACGGCCATCCTGCTGCTCGTCATCATGGCGCTGACCGATGTACTCAACACCGCTCCCAAGGCGAACCTGGGCCCCCTGCTGATCGGGTTCCTCGTGGTGGCGATCGGCATGGCCATCGGCACCGACGCCGGGTACGCGATCAACCCGGCCCGTGACTTCGGTCCGCGGCTGGCGAGCTACATCACCGGCTACAACAGCGCGTGGCGCGACCAGTACGGCGATCTCTACTTCTGGGTGCCCATCGTCGGCCCGCTCATCGGCGGCCCGATCGGCGCCGCCGTCTACCACTACGTCGTCAGACCGTTCCTGCCGGAGCACGCCGAACAGCCGGCGGGCAGCATCCTGCCCGAGGACGAGTGACCGCGGCCGTCTCCGACAGATACCCGGATCCCGTCCCCGGCCCGGAGCCGTCCCACCGGCCGTCCCGGCCGGCCGTCAGCAGCGATCACGCGTGGAGGAACCGACATGGCGGACTACGTCGCCGCGATCGACCAGGGCACGACGAGCACCCGTTTCATGATCTTCGATCATGGCGGTAACGAGGTCGGCCGCCATCAGCTGGAACACGAGCAGATCCTGCCCAAGGCCGGCTGGGTGGAGCACAGCCCGGTGGAGATCTGGGAGCGCACCCGCTCGGTCGTCGCCACCGCCATGAACAAGCACCATCTGGCGGCGAGCGACCTGGCCGCCCTCGGCATCACCAACCAGCGCGAGACGACGTTGGTGTGGAACCGGCACACCGGGCGGCCGTACTACAACGCCATCGTCTGGCAGGACACCCGCACCGACCGGATCGCCAGCGCCCTGGAGCGCGAAGGCAAGGGCGAGGTGATCCGCGCCAAGGCCGGGCTGCCGCCTGCCACCTACTTCGCCGCCGGCAAGGTCCAGTGGATCCTGGAGAACGTGGACGGGGTACGCGCGGACGCCGAGCGCGGCGACGCGCTCTTCGGCACGATGGACACCTGGGTGCTGTGGAACCTCACCGGCGGCCCGAGGGGCGGCGTGCACATCACGGACGTCACCAACGCCTCCCGCACCATGCTGATGGACCTGCGGACGCTGGCCTGGGACGACGAACTCCTGTCGTTCTTCTCCATCCCCCGCGCCATGCTCCCGGAGATCAAACCGTCCAGCGAACCGGCCGGGTACGGTCAGTCGCCCGACGTCAGCCCGCTGGCCGGCGTACCGATCAGCGGAATCCTCGGTGACCAGCAGGCCGCCACCGTGGGCCAGGTCTGCTTCGCGGAGGGCGAGGCGAAGAACACCTACGGCACCGGCAACTTCCTGCTCCTCAACACCGGCAACCGTCCGGTGCGCTCCCAGCACGGGCTGCTGACCACCGTCGCCTACCAATTCGCCGGCCAGGACCCGGTCTACGCGCTGGAGGGTTCGATCGCGGTGACCGGATCCGCGGTGCAGTGGCTCCGGGACCAGTTGCACATCATCGGTGACGCGGCGGCCAGTGAGACGCTGGCCCGCCGTGTCGAGGACTCGGCGGGCGTCTACTTCGTGCCCGCGTTCTCCGGCCTGTTCGCGCCGTACTGGCGCTCCGACGCGCGCGGCGCCATCGTCGGTCTGGCCCGCTTCCACAACGACGCGCACATCGCGCGGGCCACCCTGGAGGCGATCTGCTACCAGAGCCGCGACGTCGTCGAGGCCATGGCCAAGGACTCCGGTGTCGACCTGGCCGTACTGAAGGTCGACGGCGGCGTCACCGCCAACAGCCTGTGCATGCAGACCCAGGCGGACGTACTGGGCGTGCCCGTGATCCGTCCGCAGGTCGCCGAGACCACGGCGCTGGGCGCGGCCTACGCGGCCGGCCTGGCCGTGGGCTTCTGGCGCGACACCGACGAGCTGCGGGCCAACTGGAACCAGGCCCACCGCTGGGATCCCGAATGGGACGAGGACCGCCGCGAGTCGGGCTACGCGGACTGGAAGCGCGCGGTGGAACGCACCCTGGACTGGGTCAAGGTCGACTGACCGCCCGACACCCCTGCGGGCTCCTGTCCGGCATCACGGATCGGCCCGGGAGAGGCGCGGACCCGAGCCCAGCAGGCGCCGCTTGAAGGCGTCCAGGCGCGGGAAGCGCTCGCGCTGCTCACGGGAGTAACGGTCGAGTTCCTCCACCAGCCGGACCGAGCGCTTCTCCACGTCCAGCTCGTCCAGGATCCGGTCGATCTCCGCCAGCAGCGCCCCGTGCAGCTGCCATTGGCGCGGGTGCTCGCGCACCTTGTCCAGCAGCAGGTGCGCCACCGTTTCGCGGTGCGCGCCGCTCTGCTCGAGCGCCCGGCTCAGCTCGTCCTCCGCCTCCTCCGCGTTCGCGCTGACCTGCGTGGTGATCAGCACGGCGAAGTTCTCGATGGCGATGGCCACATGGCGCAGCAGTTCGTTGAGCGCGACCGCCACGTCGGCGGGGAACAGCGCCTCTTCGGTGCGCTCCTTCGCCAGGTCCGTCAGCGTCCTGGTCAGGACCCGCAGCACCACGGCACAGATCTCCAGCGTGTCCAGGCCCGTCCGCAGGACGACCCGGGACAGCAGCCCCTCGCGGACCCGCGGGTTCCACCGCAGGCTCTCCTCCGCCTGCCGCAGGGAGGCGTCCACCTCGACGATGTCGTGGTCGAGACGGCGGGCCTCGTGCAGCCGGCCGGCGGCGCGCTCGACGGGGGTGTGCCCGGACAGCTCGGCGCCGATGTCGCGGAAGAGCCGGCCCATGCGGCGGGACAGCCCCTCGATGGACTCCCCCGCGGACTCCACCCAGACGGGTGGCGCGAACAGGAGGTTGAACAGCAGACCCACGCCGGCCCCGATCAGGGTCTCCAGGATGCGGTCCCACGCGGTGTTCGCCACCTGGCTGACACCCAGGACGAGCATGGCGCTGATCGCGACCTCGGGGACGAACTCATCCACCCGTACGAAGCGTCCGATGACCAGCGAGGTGAGGATCGTCAGGCCCAGAGTCCACCAGTTCAGCCCGACCAGGGAGCTGAAGGCGCTCGCGATGAGGACGCCGGCCACCACCGCGTTGACGCGGCGGATCCCCGTCGTCAGTGTGGCGTACAGGGTGACCTGGACGACGAGGAGCGCGGTCAGCGGCGCCGTCAGAGGGGCCGGTTGGGGGGTGAGCCACACCGCGGCCTGATAGGCGATGACCGCTGCCGCGGTGGAGCGCAGGGTCTGGGCGACGACCGGTTCGTTGGACCTCTGGACGAGTTTGACGACGGGATCAGGTACGACGGGCATCTCCCACCCCTTCCCGATCATGGAGGGCTCAGGCATCGGACCTGAGCCGGTGACCGGCACGGGGCTTCGGGCGGACCGGCGTGGGTGTGAAGTTACCCGCGCCGGTCCGGGCCGCGACGCATCCTCCTGGTGTCGCCGGCAGCGTCACCCGGTCGCCGACCGGGAGGAACAGGAGGACGGGGAGACGGCGCCCGAACTGCGGGTGCGCTCAGCTGACCAGTTCGTGGCCGGCCTTCACCGCGTCCTTGCCCGCCTTCACGGTGTCCTTGACCGCTCCCACCTTCCTGTCCAGCTTGTCTCCGACGACGCCCTGCGCCGCTTCCTTGGCCCGCTGGCCGGTGGTCGCGGCGGTCTGCGCCGTGCCACTCAGGGTTCCTCCGAAGTCAAGAGCCTGGGCACAGGGGGCGGCGGCGGCAAGAAGCGCGGAACTTGCGGCGGCGGCAGTGAGAAATCGACGAACGTTCATGATCGATGTAACGCGCGGGACGCCGAGAGGGCACGCAAACCATGAACAACCCACCCTCCGGGACGTAGCAGCGTGAGGGCGGTCAGCCGGTGCCACCAGGGCGCGGTCAGACGTTCTCCGAGGTCGTCCCGGGCATCCCCGTCCACTCGATCGTGTAGTACCGCAGCCGCTCGTCCTCCGCGACGAGCCGCATGCCCGCCGCGGCCATGACACGCTGCGACGCGATGTTCTCCCGCGCGGTGTCACCGTGCACGCGGGAGATGCCGCGGGCGCGCGCGAACACCAGCAGTGCGCGCAGCGCCTCGCCCGCGTAGCCGTGCCCCCGGGCGGCCGGGACCAGGCCGTAGCCGATGGTCACGCCGCCGTTCTCGTCCGCGGGGCCGTGGAAACCCAGCCCGCCCATCACCAGATCGTCCTCGCGGCGGCGGAGCTCGTACGCGCCGAACGGCTGGGGATCCCCGCTCTGCTCACAGGTGTTCAGGAAACGCCGGGCGCCGGCGACATCCCCCTGGTCCGGATACCCCGGCGCCCACCGGGCACCCTCCCCGGGCACTCCCGCCATCACCTGCCGCGCCTCGACGACGCTCATCGGATGCAGCACCAGCCGCGCCGTCACAAGATCTTCCATGGCATCGAGGAGTATCACGCGCGCTGCCGGGAGCACACCCGGATTTACCCCGGCGGCCTGGTGCCGATGACGACGGTGGCGTACAGCTCCTCCGAAGTTGCCACCCGTGGAATCAGTCCGTCGCGGGCGACGATGCCGACGGCCTCCGGTACCTGCCGCTCGCTGGTCTCGAAGAGCAGATGGCCGCCCGGGGCCAGCCAACGGGCCGCTTCCGCGGTCACCCGCCGCAGGACGTCCAGTCCGTCGGTACCGCCGTCGAGTGCCACCCGGGCCTCGTGGACCCGGGCCTCCGTGGGGAGCAGTTCGATCTCTTCGGTCGGTACGTACGGCACGTTCGCGAGCAGGATTCCGACCCGGCCCCGCAACGGACCGGGCAGCGGCGCGTAGAGGTCCCCTTCGTACACCTGGCCACCGACGGCGTCGACGTTGCGTCGGGCGCACCGCACCGCGGCCGGGTCGATGTCGGCGGCGTACAACTCCACCGGGCCGGGCCCGGAACCCGGGTCCCCGTTCCGGTCGGACACCAGCGCGGCGCCCAGGGCGCCCGAGCCGCAGCACAGGTCGACGACCACGGACCCCGGCCGGAGCAGGGCCGCCGCCTGATCGACGAGGAACTCGGTGCGGCGGCGGGGCACGAAGACCCCGGGGTCGACGACGAACCGGTGGCCGTGGAACTCCGCCCAGCCGAGGACGTGTTCGAGGGGCAGACCGACGACGCGCCGTTCCACCATGGCGGCGAGTTCGGCGGGGGTCCGTGCGGTGGAGACGAGCAACTCCGCCTCGTCCTCGGCGAACACACAGCCGGCGGCGCGAAGCCTGGTGACGATGGCGGGGAAGGGAAACACTGATGGTGAAGCCGGCACGATGAGCCTTTCGGAACGCCTCTGGGCGCTCCCGCGGGTCACCTATGCCTGACGGTGAGCCGCACGGCCGCGAAGGGGGAGCACCCGACCTGATACAGCGGTGATGGGTCCCACCTCCTCAGTTGATCATTGGTAACGACGGCAACACTGTACCTGACCCGGGCCGGGCGGCAGCGGCACCCCGGTGAACGCGACGGCCCGCCCGGGCGCCATGTACGAGGACGCGGTGGCACGGGCCAAGGCCGCCTTCGATCTCGTCGAGAACGGCCTGCGGGGCTACGCCGTCCGCTCACCGGCGGCAGGGTGACGTCTCGTCAGTTCGGGGGCCTGCCGCCATCCAGGCCACGGCGCGCGAAGTACCGCGCGTAAAGGGTCGCGCCGAGACCGATCCACGCCGCGGCCAGTAGCCATCCGGCAAGTACGTCGCTCGGCCAGTGCATGCCGAGGTAGACCCGGGTGCTGCCGACGGCCGCGGCCCAGCACAGCAGAACGGCGCAGCACACTCGCGCGACCGCCGGGCGGCCGCGGACGGCCGCGGCCCAGGCCAGCAGACCGGCGGCCATCGCCGAGGTGGTGGCGTGCCCGGACGGGAAAGCGAAGCCGGACGCGTGGCCGGCCCAGTCGCCGACGGCCGGCCGGGCCCGGCCGATCGCTTCCATCAGGCCGTACCGGACGGCCTGCCCGACGCCGAGGAAGACCGCGGCCCCGAGCACCGCGTACATCCGCTGCCGGCTGTCACGCCCCACGATCAGCCCGGCGGCCACCGCCATCGCGTACGGCCAGAACCCCGTACCGCTCGCGGTGATCCGGCGCGCCACGGTCAACGCGAGGTGCGGCCGGTGGACCATCGACCAGGTGTGCGCGGCCCCGTCCCCGGGGAACGGCGCTCCGTGGCGGATGACGACGAACACCGCCAGCAGGACGAAGGCTCCTGCGCAGACCGCGGCGGCGGCCAGGGAGAGCGGGAAGCGGGCGCGCGGCCGCGTATCGCCGGGGTCGACCCGGTTCGCGATCATGCCGGCCTGCCTCCTCACCCACCGAGCGCCCGGCACGGCCCGTTACCGGCGGCCCGCGGCGGAGCTGTCTGTCTACAGCACTGTAGACGATTGGAACGGCCTGACCGTTCCCGGGGAACGATCGACGCGGACTCCCGTCCATGGCCCGCCGCCTGCGGGAATGTCGCCCAGGGGCCGCCGCGCACGCTGTGCCCCGTCCGGGCGCTTCACCGGCACCGGCCTGGTGGGAAATGCCCGGCAGTGGGTAGTCGACGCTCATGAGTAATTTCGTCGTCTCCTTGCCGGGCACCCTGAAGGCGCCGCTCACCCCTGAGACCAAGGGGAAGATCCTGGCCGCTCTCCAGGGCACCGATCCCCATGAAGTCGCGGAGGGCGAGTCCGCGGACCTCGACGCGCTGAGCCTGAACCCGGACACCTCCACGTTCACCCTCCGTCTGGAAGTGGAGGCGGAGAACAGCGGTACAGCACGTGCGGAGGCCCTCGCCCTCGCCGAGAGCGCGCTGCGCGGCGCCGGTCTGGACGAGCAGTCCGCGCCCTTGGGGAATCCCGTGATCACCGCGATCGATGTGAACTGAGGCCGGGTCCTCCGGATACCGCTACCGGAAACCGGCTGGTGGAGCCGGAATCGCCGCGGCTAGCATCCGGTGATGACGAACCCGGCAGACCAAGATTTCCACGATGCGCTCCGCCGGGCCGACATCGGCCGGTTGGCGGACCGGTTGGACGTGCGGGACTGTTCGCCGGACGTCTTCGGACGTCTCGTCCGGCACGAGAATCCCCGGGTCCGGTACCTGGGGCTGACCCTGCTGACCGAGCGGCTCGCCTCGGACCCCCGACCCGACGACGTCGAGTCGGCCGCGTTCGCCGCGCAGCTGCCGGGATCGGCGGCCGGACCGCCGGAGGCGGCGCTCGTACTGGCAGGACTCTACGAACGGCTGGGGCCGCACCTCGACGGGCGGCCCTGGCCGTTGTGGCGTGCGGCGCCGCTGCCGGTGCGGGTGCGGATCGCCTGGCTGCGCGCGGAGCTCCTCAACGATCCGGCGGCGCTCCGCGAGGAACCGCCGGGAGAGCTGCTGTACCAGGCCGTACGGGGAGCATCCGTCGCCGACGCGCACCGACCCGGGCAGCTCGTGGACGAGCTGGCGCGCACCGACGACCCGGTGCTGACGGCCGCGGCGCTGCGACTGGCCCGGCAGGGCCTGCACGCCGGGCTGCTGGCTCCGGCGCTGGTCCGCGAACAGCTGATGCGGCTGCTCGGTGCCGGAACCACGGACGTCACCGACGTCACGGCCGACGTGCTCAAGGAGCTCGCCGAGCCATGGGCGGCGCTGGATCCGTTGCCGGCCGGGCTGCTGGCCCCCTTTCTCGGCCCGGCTTCGGCGAACGCCGGGCCGGCCGCAGCCGAGGCCGCGCTCACGGCCGCGGCCCGGCACGGGCACCGCCACCACCTCCTGCGGGTCGTCGACGATCCCGACCTGTCGCCGGCTCTCCGGCGGCGCGCGATGGAACTCCTCGGCGACCTGGCCGACCGTGCTGACATCGCCCGCCTGACCGCGAGCGCCGCGCAGGACCCGCTGCTGTTCGCCGCACCGGCGGTGACGTGTCTTCGGGGTCTCCACCGGCGCGGGCACTTCCCCACCGAGACGGACGTGCCGGCCATCGTCGGCCTGGCGCTGGCCGATCACTCGATTCCGGCCGGTGAGCTCGCGACGATCCTGTTCACCTGCCGTCGGACCACGGCCCATGTCCTGCTGGAGCGGGAGACAGCCGCCGCCGACCCCGACCGGCCACGGAGGATGGACCTGCTCGTCGCTCTGTCCGAGCAGGGGTCCGGGAGCGAGGAGCCGCGGATCGGGGAAGCGATCACGCGTCTGCTTCCGTCCGCTCCCGAGCCAGGACCGCTGCTCGACGCGATCCGCAGGCTGCGGTACACCGACGCCGAGGACACGGTGATCGCGCACCTGACCTCGGTGCCCGCGGCTGCTCTCGACGCCCTGGAAGCCATCGGCGGGCACCGGACGGTGGCGGCGCTGCGGGAAGGGCTCGGTCTCGCCGCAGCGGAGAACCCGGGGGTCATCGCACCTCACCTGCGCGCCGTACGCGAGCGCGCCCTGGAACTGCTCTGGCTGCTGACGACCGATCCGGAGCAGCGGCGCGCTCTCCTCGGCCGTCTCGACGCCGCCGATCTCCCCCGGCGCATCGCGGCCGACCTCGGCGGCCCGGACGAACAGGAGTTGGCGCTCCTGAGCTCCCATCTGGACCCGGACGAGCCGGTCGCCTCCCTGTGCAGACTGGCCGCCCACGCGGCCGTCGGCACCCTGCCGGTCGTCGCGGACCTCCTGCTGCGCGTCGTGGCCGATCTCGCGGCCGAGGAGGCGAGCGGCGCGGCGCGGCCCGTCCGCGACCGGCCGCCGGCCGGCGAGCCTGCGGTTCCCGACGAAGTCCTCAATGCCGTGTGTGCTCTGGGGGTTCGTCTCCACGAACGCGGGAGGATCCGGCCTGCCTGTCTGCTCGACGCCACGACCGCGCGGGCGGCCGGTCATGCGCTGGTCGCGAGCATGGCGCTCGATCTGCTGGACCGGCCGGGCGTGTCGGACGGCGAGCGGACGATCCTGCTCGAACTGCTGCTGCGGGTGCCCTACGCGCGCACCCGCCGACGGGTGCACCGCCTGCTGCGGAATCGCGACCCGCAGGTGCGCAAGCACGTGATCGCGCTGCTCGCCCGTGACACCACCGGCGACGACGCCCAGGCGCTGTCGGCGTCGTTGATCGCGCTGACCGCCACCCGCGACGTCCAGGACATCCAGACCGTACGGCAGGCGCTGCTCGCCCTGGGCCATGCGCGGGCCCGCTGGGCCGCCGGTGCGGTCGCCGCGTGTCTCGACCATCCGAACATGAACATCAAGAAGACCGCCGCCGGGGTCCTGGCCCTGGCGGGCACGCCGGCGACGGTGCCGAAACTGCTGTTCCGGCTCGGCCACCACGACAATCCGGGGCTACGTGACGCACTGGTCGCAGCGTTGCGCGCCATCCTCGGCGCCGCGTACGCGGCGACCGTCCTCGCCGCCGCCGAGCACCCTCCGGAGGACGATTCCGGGCACGACTCCGGGCCCCGATCCGGTCACCACGGGGAAGACCGCACCCGGGGAATGCTGCTGGCGGGCCTCGACGGCGAGTTGTCCGCACGCGCGGTCCGCGCGCTGGAGCACCAGGCCTCCCCTGTCGCACCAGCTCTGCTCGCCCTGGTGGCAGCCGGCCGGGTCCACCTCACGGCCGGAACCGTCGAGGATCTGGCAACGGCCATGACCCGGCACGGAATCGACGTACTTCCCGGCAGCCGGCCGGCGGAGGACGGTCAACCGGACCGCGACGTACGGTCGTTGACGACCCGGGGCTGGGACCCCTCGGTCGCCCTCCGTATCGCCGAGCGGCCGGATCCGCCGACCGCCGGGCAGTTGACGGCGCTGCGCCCGTTGTTGGCTGGCTGGCTCCGGCTGGCCGCCGCGGAACCCCGCGTCCGAGGCCCTGTCCTGCGGTTCACCCTGCGCCTGTGCCCGGCGCCGTGGACGGACGACGAGCTGACGGTCCTGTCCCGCTCCACCGGAGTCGTGCTCGACGAACTCGCCGGCGGACCCGGCGCCCTCGCGGCCGCCGATCGCGACGCCCTCCTCGCCGTTCTCGAAGCCCTCGCACCGAAGCTGTCCGCCGTCGGGAGGTCGGTTCTCGCCGACGCGGTGCGCGCGCTGCCGCCCGCTCCGGCAGGCGACCGCTGCACGCTGACGCTGCTGCGCCGGTGCGGAGCGGTACTGCTGCGCACCGACCTCGACCAAGCGGTCGCCGCGGCCCGGCTCGGTGCCGACGCCTGGCAGGCCGAGTCCGCTGTCCTGCGGGAGGCATTCACCGTCCTTCCGGACCCTCACTCCCCCGCCCGGGCCGGCACCCGGGAGGCCGCCGAGGCATCCGCCGAGGTCGCCGCATGGCAGGGCGCACTGGACTCCGCGGTACGCGCCCCGAGCACCCTGGCACTGGAGGAGCTGCGCCACCGCCACGACGACGTCCCTGGCTCCCGGCAGCGGCTGGCCGCGCTGGTCGACGCGTACGCCTTCGCCCGCCCCCACGCGCGCGATGTGCTCCTCGACTGGATGACGGATCTCCAGCCGCTCGACGCACCGGCCTGGACCCTCGCCGAGACCGCCCGCGAGGCAGTCCCCGCACCGCGCACCGTACGGGTCGACGACCTGGACCAGCCCCGTTCGACCGCCCTTCGGGAGCGCCTGCTGACCTTGCTGGACTCCGCCGACCGGGACCGCCGGGACACCGCCGCGGGGGCGCTCCTGGAGTGGCCCGAGCCGGAGACCCGGCTTCTCGTACTGCGGGCGTTCCTACGTGGCCGTGTCACGGTGCGGGTAGGCGGTGAGGTGGCGCGTCTGCTGACCGGCATCGGCCTGGTCGAACTGCGCGGCCCGGAGATCCTGCCCGACCGGGTGGCCCGCGTGGCCGGGCAGCTCCACCAGGGGGATCTGCTTCCGCTGGTCCCGCTGCTGCTGGAGTACTGGGAGCACGGCTCGCCCGCGTTCCGTCCGACCGCCCGTGACCTGCTCCGCCGGGTGCCCGCCGATGCGCTGGCCGAGCACCTGGCCGGCCGTCTGGACGCCGGCGCCTGGGGATTCCTCGATCTGCTCACCGGCCGTGCGCCGCTGCGCACCCCCGCGCTGGAACGGATCTGCCGGCGGCTGCGCGCCGAGGGCCACGACGCTCTCGCTGACGGGCTCCTTCTCGTCGAGGGCCCCCTGCGCGGCCCGGACGCCGGGCCGCAGGACGCCGCCGCTCTGGCGGCGCTCCGCGCCCGCGCCCAGGGCACGCCGGGAGGAGCCGTGCCCGGTCCGTCCCGGGACGAGCTGATGAACCTGGCCCGTTCCGGTACCCCCGACCAGATCCGCCGGGCGCTCACCCGGCTGGCCGGGGCACACCCCGATGATGCCGAACTGACGGAACTGATCGGCGAGTTGCTGCGCCATCCCCGGCCCAGGGTCCGCCTGCACGCCCACCGGACCTCACGGACGGTGCTCGACCGGCGGACGTATCTGCGGCACACCTCGGTGCTGCTGGACGACCCCGAGCCGAATGTCGTCCGCTCGGCGGTCCTGGCCCTGAGCCACGGGCGCTGGGAGCCCGCGATCCCCGCCATCACCGGACTGCTGGAGCACGCCCATCCCGTTGTCCGGAAGACAGCGGCCGAGGGGCTGATCGTCATGGGCGCACCGGCGGTCCCCGCTCTGCGGTACGCGGCCGACCACGCCCGACCGGACCGGCGGACGCGCTATGCCGACGTGCTGGAACGGATCCTGGCGGCCGGCGGATAACGCGTGACCTGGTCGTGAACCTTTGCCGTACCGCGGGTTCCGAGTGCTGGACCGCCGCCCCGTCCGCCGCCCTCCTCCGGTAAATTGGTCTACACCACGATATGTATGCCTCAGAACGGTGGAATCAGCATGGAAGTAGTGATCGTTCCGGACGCCGAAGCGGGCGGCGAACTCATCGCCTCCGCGATCGCCGGCCTGCTCGCCCGCAAGCCCGACGCCCTGCTCGGCGTTGCCACCGGATCGACGCCGCTGCCGATCTACCAAGCGCTGGCCGCCCGGGTCCGCGCCGCCACCCTCGACGCCTCGCGGGCACGCATCTGCCAGCTCGACGAGTACGTGGGCCTCCCCAAGGGGCACCCCGAGTCCTACCGCTCGGTGGTGCTTCGCGAGGTCGTCGAGCCGCTCGGACTGACCGAGGCGTCCTTCATCGGCCCCGACGGCACCGCCGAGGACGTCGCCGCCGCCAGCTCCGACTACGACCGCGCGCTGGCCGCCGCGGGCGGTGTCGACCTGCAGCTGCTCGGCATCGGCACGGACGGGCACATCGGGTTCAACGAGCCCTGCTCCTCGCTCGCTTCCCGCACCCGCATCAAGACGCTCACCCAGCAGACCCGCGTGGACAACGCCCGGTTCTTCGACTCGCTGGACGAGGTTCCGCACCACGTCATCACCCAGGGCATCGGCACCATCCTGGAAGCGCGCCACCTGGTGCTGCTGGCGACCGGCGAGGCCAAGGCCGAGGCCGTGGCGCTCTCCGTGGAGGGCCCGCTGTCCGCGATGGTGCCGGCCTCGGCGCTGCAGCTGCACCCGCATGCCACCGTCGTCATCGACGAAGCGGCCGCGTCCGGCCTCAAGCTCGCGGACTACTTCCGCGCCACGTACGCGGCGAAGCCCACCTGGCAGTTCCTCTAGTCCGTGCGATTCCAGCGGCTGCTGTCCGGCAGCAGCCGCTGGAGCGGTCGTGACCGGAGGGGCCTCAGGCCTTCGGCTGGGTGAAGCGGATGCTGTTGCCGAAGGGGTCGCGCAGGCCGCAGTCGATTCCGTACGGGCGGTCGGTGGGTTCCTCGGTGAACTCGACGCCCCGGCTCAGCAGCGTCTCGTACGTCTTGCGGCAGTCGTCCGTGCTGAAGATGAGGTGGCCGCCCATGGCGCCCTTGGTCACCAGCTCGCGGACCTGCTGTGCCGTCTCCTCGGACATCGCCGGAGTGCCCGGCCTCTCCAGCAGGATCTGCCGCTCGGGGTGACCCGGGATGCTGACGGTCAGCCAGCGCATGAAGCCCATGTCGATGTCGGCGCCGACCTCCAGGCCGAGCTTACCGACGTAGAAGTCGAGGGCTTCGTCCTGGTCGAGGACGTAGATCTGTGAGTGCGTGATTGCGGTGAACATGTGCATCACGCTACCGAGCGGGCCGGGCGAAAACTTATCCAAAACTGCTCGGTCTCCGGAGGGGCCCGACAGCGCCGACGGGCAGTGACTGCGGTCAGGCGCTCGGCCGCGTCCACGCCATCGTGAAGCACGTCGGTACGTTCGCGGCCGCCGCCTCCTTGCGGTACGTCCTCGGTGACCGGCCGACGATGTCGCGGAACGTGCGGCTGAAGGTCCCCGGGCTGCCGAAGCCGACCTCGAAGCAGATGTCCGTCACGCTGTGGTCGGTCTCCCGCAGCAGGAACATCGCGCGCTCGACCCGGCGGCGCTGCAGATAGCGGTGCGGCGTCTCCCCGAACGTGGCCCGGAAGGTGCGGGCGAAGTGGGCCTGCGACACATGGGCGATCCGGGCCAGGGCCGCGACGTCCAGCGGCTGCGCGTAGGCACGGTCCATCGCGTCCCGGGCCCGCAGCATGCGGCGGTTGGTCTCTTCTGCTGCGCTGCTCACGGCGCCATCACACCACGGTTCCGCGCCGTCCGGAGAAGATCCGGCGGCCCGTGCGCGCCCCCCGCCGTGCGGTGTCGCGCACCCGCGACTGTCAGTGCCCCGCAGTAGCATCCGGTGTATCCGGACCGGCGGCCGCCCCGGGCCGGCAGTTCCGGGACGGCGGCCGAGTCCGTATACCTTGCCCGACATTCACTGCCCGACCCAGCAGCCCCGAGGACAGCCCGTGAGCGCAGCGACCGCCGGTACCGTCACCCGTTGTGCCTGGGCCGAGGGCTCCGAGCTCATGGCCGACTATCACGACACCGAATGGGGCGTCCCGTCCCATGACGACGCCTATCTGTTCGAGCTGCTGCTCCTGGAAGGCGCCCAGGCGGGTCTGTCCTGGTCCACGGTGCTGAACAAGCGCGAGAACTACCGCAAGGCCCTCGACGGTTTCGACTACCGGAAGATCGTCCGGTACGAGCAGGCCAAGCTGGACGACCTGATGACCGATGCGGGCATCGTCCGCAACCGTCTCAAGGTCGCCTCCACGGTGAAGAACGCCCGCGCCTTCATCGCGACACGCGAGGAGTTCGGCTCCTTCGACACCTACCTGTGGCAGTGGGTCGACGGCACGCCCGTGGTCAACCGTCCCCGGCCCACGGATCCGCTGCCGGCGCGCACCGATCTCTCCGACCGGCTGAGCAAGGACCTGAAGCGGCGTGGTTTCACCTTCGTCGGCACCACCATCACCTATGCCTATCTCCAGGCGGTCGGCGTCGTGAACGACCACGCCACGACGTGCACGGCCCAGGGCCGGCCCACGTCTCGCTAGGCGCGGATCTCCCCTTCGTCGTCGAGCGGGCAGGCCGTGGGCCTGCCGTCGTCGTCACCGTGGTAGATACGCCCATCGTCCTGATCGGTTTCGGTCCCGCTCGGGAGGCCGATGTTGTCGCCGCAGTGACACACAATGGTGATCATCGCTTCTCCTCGGATGTGCTCTGGACACTGTTCTGGGACGTGCTCCGGGAAAGGCTCCCGAAAGGTCTCCGGAAGGCCGGGGGACCACTCACCACTCCATCCCAGTCCCCGGCCCCGGTCCTGTTCTGCTGGTCCGGCCGGGTTCCATCGGTGCACGAGGGCACAAGTGTGCGAAGCGCCTGACCGGAGGCGGACCGCCTGGCAGAATGACGGCACGGGGCAGTCGATCTTCGAGTGGGAGTGCTCCATGACGCGCTTGCAGGCGCGACGGATACACCGTCATGACGGCGTGGCCGTCCTGGCGGTCGTCGGTGAACTGGACCTGGACAGCGAGCAGGTGCTGGCCGATGCCACCGCATCGGTGCTGGACACCGGCCAGGTGCGGCTGATCCTGGACTGCGGCCAACTCAGCTTCTGCGATTCACGCGGACTGGGGCTGCTGCTCAGCCTGCGGCAGACCCTGGACGACCGCGGCGGCTCCCTGGTCCTGGCCGCGCCGAGCGATCAGCTGCTGCGCACCCTCGAACTCACCGGCGCCGACCAGGTCCTCACGCTGACCGACGGCGTCGAGGAGGCCGCCGGACTCCTGCTGCCTCCCGGCGCCACCGGCATCACAGGAAACGCCGGATCGGGATGACCGCGACTTCCTGAAGCCGCTGCATGGAGGAACGCCGGTTCCACGAGCCGGACTCGATCAGTTCGCTGACCGCCCGGTCCTCCTCGAAGTGCCCGTCGAGGGTGGCGGTGAAGGTCTCGTCGAGAACGGCCAGCATGACCTCTTCGTCATGGTCCAGCGAGCGCCGGTTGAAGTTCGTCGACCCGATGAGCGAGGCGACATGGTCGATGGTGATCACCTTGGCGTGCATCATCGTCGGCTGGTACTGCCAGATCTTCACTCCGGCCGCGACCAGTTCCTCGTAGAAGTTCTGCCCCGCCAGCTGGCACACCCGCTTGTCGGTGTGAGGTCCTGGCAGCAGGATCTCCACCTCCACCCCACGCCGGGCCGCCTCGCACAGCAGATGGATGAAGAAGGCGTCGGGTGCGAAGTACGCGGTGGCCAGGCGCAGACGTTCCTGGGCCGACTCGATGACCACCCGGATCAGGGTCTGCATGTCCTGCCAGCCGAAGCTGGCGGAGCCGCGCACCACCTGGACGATCGCGTCGCCCTGCGGAGCGTGTTCGATGAAGCGGTCACGGTCGTCGAAGAGGTCGGCGTGGCACTCGGCCCAGTTCTGGGCGAACGCCGCCGCGATACCGTCCACCGCCGGGCCGCGCACCTGCACATGGGTGTCGCGCCACTCCTTCTCGTCGCGGGCGTCGCCGCACCACTCCTCGGCGATGCCCACGCCGCCGGTGTACCCGGTCGACTCGTCGACGACCAGGACCTTGCGGTGGCAGCGGTGGTTCTGCTTGAGCGGTGAGAGCCACAGCGGCTTGCGGAACCAGGCGACCTGCACCCCGGCCTGCTCCATCTCGTCCAGCAGTTCCTGCTCGATGAGCCGGCTGCCGAATCCGTCCAGCAGCAGCCGGACCCGCACGCCCTCGCGGGCCCGGCCGGCGAGCGCGGCCGCGAACTCCCGGGCGATCGCACCGCGCCAGTAGACGAAGGTCATCATGTCGACCGTGTACCGCGCCGCCCGGATGCTGCCCAGCATCGCCGCGAAGATCTCGTCACCGTTGCGCAGCGGCACCAGGGCGTTGTTCTCGGTCGCCGCGATACCGATGAGCCGCTCCAGCCGGCGCCGTATCCGCTGCTTCCGTTCCGGGTACGACAGCTCGCCCGGCACCGTTGGCGCACCGGCCCCGGGCAGCGTCTGCTCGTGGTCCTCGACGGTCGTCATGCGGATTCTCCTGCGTAGAGAGCTGCTGAGGTGTTTGCTGCCCCGCCGTACGGCACCGATGTCCGGATCTCGGAGCGAGGTGAGCCGTTTGGACTGGGCCAACGTACACACCTGCCGGTGCTGCCGCCGAAGTTGGCCGTGCCGTGGCGCGTCCGGGATCCGGCGGATCGGAAGCCGCCGGCGCGCGGCGCACGGGTATCGTGCGGACGTGTCGTCCTACAGCATTGGCCAGGCAGCGAGAGTGCTGGGTGTGAGTCCCGAGACGGTCCGGCGATGGGCCGACGGTGGCCAGATCCGGATGGACCGGCACGGCCCGGGGAACCGGGTGATCGACGGGGTGAGTCTGGCCGCGTTCGCCAAGGAGCGGGCCGCCGGGGTACCGACGGGGCCCGACGCGGTCGCGACGTCCCTGCGGAACGCGTTCAGCGGGATCGTGACGGGCGTGACGCTCGACGATGTGGCCGCTCAGGTGGAGATCCAGGCCGGGCCGCACCGGATCGTGTCGGTGGTGACGCGGGAGGCCGTGGAGGAGCTGGGGCTGGCGGTCGGGGTGACCGTCACCGCCCGGGTGAAGTCGACCGACGTGCACATCGACAAGCCCTAGTCGTATCCGGAAGCGGTCAGCGGCACGGCAGCGCGGCGCGCAGATCGGGACCGCAGCGCGGCGCGCAACGCTTCCGGCCGGGTACGGTCCTGCCATGTCTGCATCATCGGAAGCCTCACCGTCGCCCTCCTCCGCCGCACCGTCATCCGCGCCTTCCGCCGTGACTGCGGACGATCTCGACCGGTCGGTCCAGCTCGCCGTCGCCGCCCTGCGGAACGCGCCCGCGACGGCTTGGGACGGTAAGGCCGGTTCGCTGGAGTGGGATTGCTGGGAGACCGTCGAGCACCTGAGCGACGATCTGTTCGCCTACGCGGCTCAACTGGGCCCCAGGACACCGCCTTTGGAGGGTGAGGTGCCGTTCGTCTGGGAGAGCCGGCGACCCGGTGGCCCGGCGAACGCCGTCCACGCGGACCGTACGGCGGGACCTGACGGACTGCTGCAGGTGCTGGAGGCGTGCGGTGCCCTGCTGGTCGCCATGGTGCGCACGACGCCATCGCGGACTCGCGCCTTCCACGGCTTCGGCGTGTCGGATCCGGAAGGGTTCGCCGCGATGGGGATCGTGGAGACCCTGGTGCACACCCACGATCTGGCAGAGGGACTCGGCCTCGCCTGGACCCCGCCCTCCGACATCTGCTCGCGCGTGCTCGACCGGCTCTTCCCGGACGCGCCGCGGACCACTCACCCCTGGCCCACCCTGCTGTGGGCGACCGGGCGAGCCGAACTGCCCGGCCACCCCCGCGTGACCACATGGCGCTGGTTCGGCGAGCCCCGGCCGTAACTCGCCCGCTTCCCCGGCCCGCCACCGCTCACCTCACCCGATCCGCACCTCGTACGGAGCGCCGGTGCTGATGGCTTCGGCCTGTTCCAGCAGGTCGGCCGGGGAGAAGCCGAGCCTCGCGTTCTCGGCCGCCCGGCGCAGCAGGGGAAGTATCTCGGCGACGGGCCGGCTGCGGTGGGATCGGCTGAGGGAGGCGAAGTCGCGCTGGTAGGACGTGCCGTAGACGTCTCCCCATTGGGTCAGTGACCGGCCCAGGCCCTGCCGGTCGACCGTGATCCTGTTTACCATCGTGGTCCTCCTCAGCCATACGCCGTCCGCCGGTTCACGGACCGGTTTTCGACGCTACCGGGGAGGTCTGACACTGCCCGTGGGGCCGGCCCCGGACGGGACCGGCCCCACAGGCGTTCACGAGGCGTTACGTCACGTTGCCGGAGCTGGCGGAACCTCGGTGCGCGTGCTGCGGAAGCGCGCGGCGTAGGCGGAGGGCGTGGTTCCCAGGTGGCGGGCGAAGGTCCTGCGGAGGGTCTCGTCGCTGCCCAGTCCGCTGTGGCGGGCCGCGGAAGTCACGCTCTCGCCGCGTTCCAGCAGCATCCGGGCGGCTTCCAGCCGCATGGTCTCCACGTACGCGGCCGGGGTGCTGCCGGTGTGATCGCGGAACAGCCGGGACAGATGACGCGGGCTCACACCGGCCTGCCCGGCCAGGGCCTGCGGGCTGTGGTCGGACGCCGGGTCGGCCGCGATGGCGTCCAACAGCGGACGCACGACGGGGTGGAGCGTCGCGGTGATGCGGGAGGCGGCGGAGAACTGGGACTGCCCTCCCGGCCGTTGCAGGAAAACCACCAGGTCACGCGCGACCCGGCGGGCCTCTTCCGGGCCGTGGTCCTGTTCGACCATCGCCAGGCAGACGTCGATGCCGGCCGTCACCCCGGCCGAGGTGAGGACGGTCCCGTCCTGGACGTGGATGGCATCGGGCGTGACCCGGATGTCCGGGTACCGGCGGGCGAGTTCCGCCGCGTGCTCCCAGTGCGTCGTCGCCCTGCGGCCGTGCAGCAGGCCGGCCGCCGCGAGCGCGAACGCCCCGGTGCAGACCGCCGCCACGCGCTGCGCCCGCGCCGCCAGCCGAGCCACCTGCTCGACCAGGGCGGGTTCCCTCCGGAGGGTGTCGAGGTCGGCGGGGCCGGGGACGATGAGCGTGACCTCCTGGCCCGCCCGCTCCCCGGGGCCAACCGCTTCCGCCGGGGCGTCCCCGTCCGTCCACCGAGTGCGTTCGGCCTGCTCCGCGGAGAGGTCGGCCGCGATCCGCAGGCCGGTGGAGGTGATGACGTCCCGTCCCCCGGGGGTGCACACCCGCACGGCGTAGGCGCCCGTGTCCCGCCCGGCGGTGGCGAAGACCTCCAGCGGAGCGGCGACGTCCATCAGCCGCACCCCGTCGAAGGCAAAGACGATCACTTGGCGCTGCACCCGTCCACGGTAGCCGCATGTCCGCATCTGTGGGGTTCCTGTCTTCAGCGACATGGCGCGGCGTCCGGCACCGCGGGCAGGCTGGAACAGTCACCAGGGCCGGTCGGGCCCGTTCCCCGAGCAGAGGAGAGGAGCCGTTCCATGACGGTCCAGGAGTCCAGCGCCGCCGGAGTGTCCGTACCGGACACCAAGCTCGCAGCCGAGGCCACCGAGCTGGTGCGCGACACGGTCGGCGAGCTGATCTACCACCACTCCCGCCGCGTCTACTGGTTCGGCAGCCTGCAGGGAGCCAACCGCGGTCTGCGGTTCGACGCGGAACTGCTCTACGTCGCAGCGATGTTCCACGACTTGGGCCTCGGCGAAACCTTCCGTGGCAGCGGGCGCCGCTTCGAGGTGGACAGCGCCGACGAGGCACGCCGCTTCCTGCTCGGCCACGGTCTCCCCGAGGACGGCATCCGGCGGGTCTGGACGGCCATCGCCCTGCACACCACCCCCGGCATCCCCGGCTTCATGGAGTCTGAGGTCGCGCTGCTCACCGCCGGCGTCGAGTACGACGTCCTGGGCATCGGATACCGGGACATCCGTGACAGCGACCGCGCCGAGATCACCGCGCTGCACCCCCGCCCGGACTTCAAGCGGCGGATCCTGGAGGCGTTCACCGCGGGCATCGCCCCGAAGCCGGAGACGACGTTCGGGAACGTGAAGGCCGATGTCCTCCAGCACTTCGTCCCGGGGTTCGAGCGCGGCGACTTCGTGGAGACCATCCAGAACTCGCCCTGGCCCGAGTAGACCGGCTCCCCGGCTGCCCGACTGCCCGGAAGCGGCCTGCAAAGCAATGAGGGCGGCGCGGATCCGTGGAGGATCCGCGCCGCCCTCACCATGTTCGTGGAACGGAATTCTTGACTACTGACGTGGCGGCACCGGGTCACCGATCGGTGGTGCCGGAGACGGAGCGGGTCGGGTCGTCGACGGTGGGCAGGACGCCTTCGCGGCGGGCGCGCTTGGCGTCTTCGAGGAAGGTGCGGGAGAAGATCGCGGACAGGTGCGCCATGCCGTTGCGGTGAACGCGGATCTCACCGCCGTGCACCTTGCCACTGATGTGGATCCGGCGGCCGCTGGGGGTCGCCGAGGCGCTCTCGAGGTCCTTGACGCGGCCGCGGCCGACCCAGGACAGGCTCCCGAAGTGGTCGAGGGTCGCGTCGGAGGGCACGAGCAGCTTGAGCATGCCGTGGTCGATGTCGACGTGGACGTGGATGTCGCCGTCGGCGATCTCGGGAGAGCGCAGGTCCAGGACGACCGCGCCGCGCCGGGTGCGGATCTGGAAGCGGTTGGCCTCGGTCCAGTTGCCGAGGTGCTTGGTCATCGTGTGGTCCGCGTCGATGCAGACCGGGCCGTTGTCGGGAGTGAAGTCTTCGCGGAGGTTCTCTGTGTTCGCCATGGCTTCATAGTGGCACACCTTCTAGTGTTCCGGCAACTAGTAGGAGGGCGGTGTACATTTATCTCTGTGACCACTAAGTTCCGGCGCTCCCCGTTGGCCCTGGCGATCCTCAGCCTTCTGGAGAACGGCCCGATGCATCCGTACGGCATCCAGCGCCTCATCAAGCAGTGGGGCAAGGACCAGGTCGTCAACGTCGGCCAGCGCGCGACCCTCTACAAGATGATCAGCCGGCTCCAGGAGGCAGGGCTGATCCAAGTCCAGGACACCGACCGCGATCACCGGTATCCCGAGCGCACGACCTACCAGGTCACCGACAGCGGCCGGGACGCCGCACGCCAGTGGCTCGCGGAGATCCTCTCCACGCCACGCAACGAGTTCCCGGAGTTCCCCGCCGCGCTCTCCTTCTTCCTGATGCTCACCCCGGAGACCGCTCAGGAGCTGCTCACCGAGCGCCGGGACCTGCTGCTCCGGGAGATCGCCGAACTGGACGCGGCACTGGCCACCGAGGCCGAGGGCTTCCAACTTCCCCGCGTGACCATGCTGGAGACCGAATACGTCCGCACGATCACCGGCGCCGAACTGGCATGGGTCACCGGCGTCCTCGACTCCCTGCGCGACGGCTCCCTCACCTGGGACTACGAGGAGCTCCGGAAGCTCGCCACGGCCTCGATCCCTGGCGTCTGATCCGGGGCCCGTTCGCGTCAGGCGTGGTACTCGGTGAGGTCGATGCTGTGCACGCGAAGCGGCGTCCCGTACTCCGGGTGCACGGTCTCACGCTCCACGACCATGCCGAGCTTCCGCATGACGTTCTCGGAGGCGTCGTTGCCCACCGCGGCGATGCTGATGACGCGGTCCAGGCCGCGATCCTGGAGCGCGAACTCCAGCGTGGCGTGGGCGGCCTCCGACGCGTAGCCCTGGCCCCAGAACTGCCGGCCGAGCCGCCAGCCGATCTCCACGGCGGGCAGCACCTCCGGCAGGAAGCTGGGCACGGACAGTCCGGTGAATCCGGCCAGTTCACCGGAGGCGAGCAGCTCGACGGCGAAGAGCCCGAAGCCTTCCTCGTCCCACTCCTCCTCCCAGCGCTCGATGGCCTCCGCGGTGCTCTCCAGATCACGGACCGAGCCGTCCGCGATGTAGCGCATCACCTGCGGGTCGGCGTTGATCTCCGCCATGGGCGCGAGGTCGTCGTCATGCCAGCGACGGAGGATGAGGCGGGGGGTACGGATTTCGGTCATACCCGCATCCTGCCGAACGCGGCGGCCCCAGCGGTAATCGGCACTCCCGGCGCACGGGCCCCGGCCCCGGCCCCGGAGAACTCCCTGGCCGCCCGACGCACGGCGCCGCTATCCTGCACTCTCCTGACCAGCGGAATCACCGACTTCCGCCCCTCCGCAGAAGGCACTCACCATGACCGGCCGACCGACGACAACCCTCTGGCGCCCGACCGGTCCGAAGGAGCTGGAGCTGGTCCGGGAGCTGGAGTGGCGTGCCTGGCCGCCGCGCCTGCCGGAGCAGCCGATCTTCTACCCCGTGCTCAACGAGGACTACGCGGTCAGGATCGCCCGGGACTGGAACGTCAAGCACGACGGCGCGGGCTTCGTCACCCGCTTCGAGGTCGACTCCGACTTCGTGGCCCGGTACCCCGTCCAGCAGGCCGGCGGCCGGACGATCCTCGAACTGTGGGTCCCGGCCGAGGAGCTCGACGAGTTCAACGCCCACATCGCCGGCACGATCGACGTGGTCCACGAGTTCCGCTGAGCCGCAACGCCGGGGCCGTCGGGCCTGCATCGGGGCGGGGTCGGAGATCACACCGGCGGTACGAGGGTGCCCGCCGCAGGCGACGGGTTACCGCGCCGCGTCCAGCCGCTCGCGCTGCTCCGCAGTCAGCTCCAGGTCGACCGCGGCCAGACTCTCGTCCAGCTGCGCCACCGAGGAGGCGCCGACCAGCGGGATCGCCGGGATCTCGGATCCGATCAGCCAGGACAGCACCACCTGGTTGGCGGTCGCCCCGGTCTCCTTGGCCACCTGCCGCAGTGCGGCGAGCCGGACCGGCGTGCCCGAGTGGTCGAACTCGGGGCCCAGCGGCTTGTCCTCACGGACGTAGGCACCGCCCAGCAGTGGCGAGTAGGCGACGAGCGCGAGTTCGGGGTCGGAGCGCAGATAGCTGAGATGGTCGCCGCTGAGCACGCCCTCCTGGCCGTCCGGGGAGCGCCGGCTCGGGAAGTCGGTGCGCTGCCGCAGATAGCTGTGGTGGAACTGCAGGACCTCGTACCCCGGCAGGCCGGCCGCCGCGGCCAGGCTGCGGGCCTGCTCCACCCGCCACGCGTAGTGGTTGCTCGCCCCGAGCAGACCGACGGCGCCCTCGGCGACCAGTCCGGCGAAGCTCTCGACGATCTCCTGCGTCGGTACGCTCGTGATCTGGGTGTGCGCGTACAGCAGGTCCAGCTTCTCCATACCGAGCCGCTCCCGGCTGCGCTCCGCGGACTCCCGGATCGTCTTGGCCGACAGGCCTTCGACGTCGAGGGCCATGGTGGCGCTGGGGGCGAGCGGCCGCCCCCCGAGCTTGGTGGCGATGGTCAGCTCGTCACCGGCACCGCGGCTGCGGCGCCAACGGCCGAGCAGTTCCTCGCTCTCGCCGCCCTGGGTGCCGTTGACCCAGTAGGCGTAGTTGTTGGACGTGTCGATGAAGGTGCCGCCGGCTTCGACGAACCGGTCGAGGATCGCGAACGATGTCGCCTCATCGGTGATCGTGCCGAACAGCATGGCGCCGAGACTCAGCACGCTCACCTCGCGGCGGGTCGCCGGGTCCTTGCCGATCGTGCGGTACCGCATGTGCGTTCCCCTCGTCGAACCCATCGGTGCCGGGCTTTGAGCAGGAGTCTGCATCCTGGAGAGCGCTCTAAGTCAACCCCCTCCGAACAGGGCGGTCAGGTGTCCAGCGAGCGGATGACCCGGGCCGGATTGCCGACCGCCAGGACACCGGCCGGCAGGTCCTTGGTGACCACCGCACCGGCGCCGACCACGGTGTTCTCGCCGATGGTCACTCCGGGGCAGACGATCACCCCGCCGCCGAGCCAGACGTTGTCGCCGATCGTGATCGGCACCGCCTTCTCCCAGCCGGCCCGCCGCCGCTCGGTGTCCAGCTCATGGGCCGGCGTCAGCAGTTGGACGTTAGGACCGATCTGCACGTCGGCTCCGATGGTGATGGGCGCCGCGTCGAGGAAGACCGCACCGAAGTTCACGAACGTCCGGGCGCCGACAGTGATCTGACGCCCGTAGTCGCACTGGAACGGCGCACGGATCACCACCCCTTCGCCCACCGCGCCGAGCAGGTGCTCCAGGAGCTTGCGACGCTCGGCCGGTGCGGGCCGCGCACCCGGGTCGACCGAGTTGTAGGCCGCGCACAGCTCGGCACGCCGCTCGGAATCCGCACCCAGGTCGGGGTCGTCCGGGAGGTACCAGTCGCCGGCCAGCATGCGTTCCTTGTTCTCGCCCACAGGGGTCCTCTCTCCCAGATCAGCCACGATAGCCAACAGCGCGGGCGGGCAGGCGGGGCTCGACAGCCCCGCCGGATCTGGCGGCACGCCGACTTGCGCGACACACCCCACCGCGGGCCGCGCGGCTCTACTCTGATCGTGGGCCGGATGCGACGCCGGTGGGGGAGCTTGCGGCGCCCGGCCGGCACGGGTTCCGGAGGGGGTGCGGCACGGTGGAACAACTGGGGCCCGGGGATCCGCGGCAGGTGGCGCAGTACCGGATCAGCGCACGGCTCGGCGCGGGCGGCATGGGGCAGGTCTATCTGGCGCGCTCACCGGGCGGCCGGTCCGTCGCCGTGAAGGTGGTCCGGGCCGATCTGGCCCAGGACCCGCAGTTCCGCATCAGGTTCGCCCGTGAGGTCGAGGCCGCGAAACGGGTCAGCGGGGTCTTCACGGCACCGGTCATCGACGCCGATCCGAACGCGGACCCGCCGTGGCTGGCCACCGGCTACGTCCCCGGACCGTCCCTCACCAGCGCCGTGACGGAGTTCGGCCCGCTGCCCGAGGACTCGGTGCGCATGCTCGTCGCCGGGCTCGCCGAGGCACTGGTCGCCATCCACCGGGCGGGGCTGGTCCACCGGGACCTCAAGCCGTCGAATGTGCTGCTCGCCCTGGACGGTCCCAAGGTCATCGACTTCGGCATCGCCAAGGCGCTGGAGTCCGTGGGGCTGACGATGGCCGGATCGGCGATCGGCTCACCGGGATTCATGGCGCCCGAGCAGGTCACCGGTGGCGAGGTCACCTTCGCCACCGACATCTTCGCGCTGGGCGCGGTGCTGGTCTTCGCCGCGACCGGCCGGTCCCCCTTCGGCACCGGCCCCACCCCCGCGCTGCTCTACCGGGTGGTCAACGACGAGGTCGAGGTGGACGACCTGCCGGGCGGACTGCGCCCGCTGGCTCGGAGCTGTCTGGCCAAGAACCCGTGGGAACGGCCCAGCGCGGCGCAGATCCTGGACGGGCTGGACTCCCCCGATCAGGCGCCGACCGCTGCGTTCGCGTCGGGCGGGCGCTGGCTGCCCGCGCCGCTGACCCGGGCGATCCTGCGCCAGTCGGGGATGCTCGACGAGGAACGGACCGTGCTGGACCCGCCGCCGGCCCCCACCGCTCCGCTCACCGCACCGGCGCCGTCCGGCTACGGCTATCCCGGTCCGGCGGAGGGATCGGGTCGTGCGGAGGGAGCCGGCCCGCCCGCGGGGTTCGGCCCGCCGCCGTTCGTCCCGGCCTCCGGCGGGACCGGGTACAACGGACCCGGCAGCCACAGCGCGTACTCCACCGTCCCGGCCCCGCAGGCCCCGCAGCATCCCGGAGTCCAGCGGCCGCCGAAGCGCCGCCGCGCGATCCTCGCGGTGGCCGTCGCGGTGCTGCTGATCGGCGGCGGTGTGGCCATCGCGCTGAACCAGTTGGGGAACAAGGACGACACGGGTGGGGACAGCAAGGCTTCGGGCGCGCCGAGCACGGCCTCACCCGCCCCGGACGGCCCGGCCACCGCGCTGCCCTGCGGCGGCATCAACGACCCCTTCACCTCGAACGTGAGCGCCGCCGGCTGGCATCCGATCAACAAGATGGAAGACACCATCGCGCTCCCCGGCGGCAAGCTCGACATCACCGCCGCCGACGGCGCCGATCTGCGCGCCGACATCCCCTCGATCGGTGCCAGGGCGCCCATGTTCTACCGGGAGGTGAACGGGAACTTCACCGCCGAGACCGAAGTGAACGCGTCCCCGCATTACACCTACCAGGGAGCCGGCCTCTTCCTCAGCGCGGCCGACTTCGGGTACATCCGGCTGGAGCGCGGCTACGGCGACACCGGCGGCATCACCTTCGAGTACTTCAGGGACGACGGGAAGTACGTCACCGTGGACTACGCCTTCACCACCGCGGCGGCCAAGGGCAGGACGCTCGTCAGGACGGACGCCACCAGCGTCCAACTGCGGCTGCGGCGTACCGGCGATACGGTGACAGCGTCCTGGCGGGCGAGCGGTGCGGCGGACTGGCAGCAGCTGGGGCAGGCGCCGACTCCGGGCACGTCGGGAGGCAAGGGGACACCGGAACTCCGGGTGGGCCTCTCCGTCGTCAACCGCGCCCAGTCGCCCCAGGGTGATCCGCAGAAGCGGCCCTTCACGGCGTCCTTCGACCACGCCAACATCACCTGCGGCTGAGCCCGTCCGACTCCGGGCCGCCGTACCGCCGGCGTCACTGCGGGCGCCTGCGTCAGTCCGGGCGCTTGCGCGGTGCGCGGGCGCAGGCGGCCTCCACCGTCGCGACGGGGCGCAGGTCCATCGTGAGGCCGGCCAGCCGCAGGATCCGCAGATGCCAGGGGTGGGTGCAGACCAGCCCCATCCAGCCGTCGTGCTCCAGAAGCCGGCGGTGGGTGCGGACCAGCAGCGTCAGGACGGCGCAGTCGAAGAACTGGGCAGGCCGCAGGTCCACGACCACCAGGGCGCCCGGCGACTCCGTCACGGCGGACACGCCCGCGCCGACCTCCTCGATCGTGGACAGGTCGATCTCCCCGCGTAACTCCACCACGGTGAACTCGCCCCGCTCGTAGGTGTGGACGAGCCGGCGCCGCGACAGCGCGGAGTCCGACCGGAGGGAGGTCTGGCCCGCGGTGGCGGGCTGGGTGTCCTCATCCATGCGCGGTCCCCTGTCCAACAGCTTCCGGATCGACGGAAGCACTCAGCCATACGGACTACCACCGGGGTCCCGGGCGACATCCCTGAACTCTAGGGACCGTGGGAAAAGCAGAAACGTGCAGGCAGCTGGCGGTTCAGTCCTGTGGGTGAATTTCGCCGAACGCCCTGCCGGTCGGCACATTTTGTGCAGGTGCGGCCTGTGTCGCGGCGACCGATCCCGCCCCGGTCCCACCCCGGTCCGAACCCGCCCGGTCGCCCCTCCGGTCGCCGAGTGGCGCCCCGGCCGTGGCGCTCCCACTCGTTCGGCGGTGCGCCGGGCAGCGGCCGTCCCTCCCGCCCATGATGCTGTGACCTGCCGGATCGCTGCCCAGCACGACGTCGGGTGCCGCCGTCCGAGGGACGCTCGGGCCCCGGCGAGGATGCGCGGGCCGACACATATCCCCTTTGGATGGATCTCAGGCATGGAGTCGACTGCGTGCACATCGTGCGCTCCCCGTGTCGGTGAACGGAGTTCGCACCATGCGTCGCATAGCCACGGTCCTGGCTGCCACCGCCCTCGCCTCCGTCGCGATCGGAGCCGGTGCCAGTGCCGCGTACGCCGCGGACCAGCCCTCGCTGAGCGTCACCCCGAGCCCGGCCATGCCCGGCTCCACCGTCGTCATCTCCGTCAGCGGCGGCTGCACCGCCTCCTCGGCCTCGGCCACGTCGGAGGCCTTCACCGGCAAGGTCGAGCTCTCCACCGGCTCGGCGCGCATCTACACCGGCACCACGACGATCAGGTCCGCCATCAAGGCCGGCACGTACTCGATCGACGTCGCGTGTCCCGGTGGCGCCACCAGCACCTACCGGTTCGAGGTCGGCACGGCGAGCAAGGGTGCCAGGACCGGTCTGGGCGGTTCGGTCGGCGGGATGAACACCGGCCGGATCGCGGGCGGCATCGCCCTCCTCGGCGTCGCGGCCGGCGGCGTCGTGATGCTGCGCCGCCGCCGGGCCGACCACAACTGACCGCTCCCCCCGGCGTGTGATCGCGCCCCGCAGCCGCGGCTGCCCCGGTTCATGGGCCCGGGGCAGCCGCTTCGGTCCGTCCGGTCGGTCACGGACTGGCCGTCCGGCCGGTCACAGACTGACGCGCACCGCCAAGGGTCCGGCGTCCTCCCGCTGTTCCACGGCGCCGATCCGGCCGGCGGCACGCACATCGGCGTCGACGAGGGCGTAGCGGTCGAGCACCTCACGCGGACCGGAGACCACGGCCTCCTTCACCTCGGCGCGCATGGACACCTTCGCCTCCGACTTGGCCTTGCGGACCGCCGCGATGACCTCGGCCGCCGTCGCCAGCAGCTCTCCGTCCCCGTCGGCGGCCAGGGCGCGGATCTCCGCCGCCGCGGGCCAGGCCGCACGGTGGACCGAGCCCTCGGCGTGCCAGGACCACACTTCCTCCGTGACGAACGGCAGCACGGGGGCGAAGAGCCGCAGCAGCGTGTCGAGGGCAGTGGTCAGGGCCGCGCGGGCCGAGTGCGTCCCGTCGATGTCCCATGATCCGTTGGCACTGCCCTCGGCGCCGTAGGCACGGTCCTTGACCAGTTCGACGTAGTCGTCGCAGAAGCGCCAGAAGAAGTGCTCCGTTCGCTCCAGGGCGCGCGCGTAGTTGAAGTCCTCGAACGCGGCGGTGACCTCCTCGACCGCCGCGGCGAGTTCGGCGAGCATCGCGCGGTCCAGGGGTTCGGTGACGGGGGTCCCGTCGGGCACCTCGCCGAAGCCGCGGACGAACTTGCTGGCGTTGAGGATCTTCACCGCGAGCCGGCGGCCGATCTTCATCTGGCCGGTGTCGAAGGCCGTGTCGGTGCCGGGACGGCCGCTGGCGGCCCAGTAGCGGACGGCGTCGGAACCGTGCTGGACGAGGAGGTCGGCGGGGGTGACCACGTTGCCCTTGGACTTCGACATCTTCTTGCGGTCCGGATCGAGGATCCACCCGGAGATCGTGGCGTGCTTCCAGGGCAGTACGCCGTGCTCGGCGTGCGAGCGGACGACGGTGGAGAACAGCCAGGTACGGATGATCTCGTGGGCCTGCGGGCGGAGGTCCATGGGGAAGACCCGCTCGAACAGATCCGGGTCCTTCAGCCACCGGCCGGCGATCTGCGGGGTGAGCGACGAGGTGGCCCAGGTGTCCATGATGTCGGGGTCGCCGGTGAAGCCGCCGGGCGCGCCGCGCTGTTGCTCGGTGTATCCCGCGGGCGCCTCGGCGCTGGGGTCGACCGGCAGCGCCGCCGGGTCCGGGGCGATCGGCCGGTCGTACTCCGGGTTGCCCTCCTGGTCCAGCGGATACCAGACCGGGATCGGCACGCCGAAGAACCGCTGGCGGCTGACGAGCCAGTCACCGTTGAGTCCGCTCACCCAGTTCTCGTAGCGCACCCGCATGTGTTCGGGGTGCCAGCGCAGTTCGGTGCCACGCCGGAGCAGTTCCTCACGCAGCGGGACGTCGCGCCCGCCGTTGCGCAGGTACCACTGGCGGGTGGTGACGATCTCGAGTGGCTTGTCGCCCTTCTCGAAGAACTTCACCGTGTGGGTGACCGGCCGCGGGTCGCCCTCCATCTCGCCGCCGGCCCGCAGCATCTCCACGACGCGCTCGCGGGCGGTGTGCGCGGTGGCTCCGGCCAGCCGGCCGTAGGCGGCGCGCGCCGCTTCGGAGTCGACGCCCGGGGGCGGATCCGCGGTGAAGCGGCCGTCCCAGCCGATCACCGGGCGGGTGTCGAGCCGGAGTTCGCGCCACCAGGTGACGTCGGTGGTGTCGCCGAAGGTGCACACCATGGCGATGCCCGAGCCCTTCTCCGGGTCGGCCAGCTGGTGCGCCAGCACGGGCACGGCGACATCGAAGAGCGGGGTGCGGACCGTCGTGCCGAACAGGTCCTGGTAGCGGGCGTCGTCGGGGTGGGCGACGAGCGCGACGCAGGCGGGGAGCAGTTCGGGGCGGGTGGTGTCGATCAGGACGCGGCGGCCGTCGGCGCCGTGGAACACCAGCCGGTGGTAAGCGGCCGGCCGCTCGCGGTCCTCCAGTTCGGCCTGGGCGACGGCGGTGCGGAAGGTGACGTCCCACAGCGTCGGTGCCTCGGCCATGTACGCCTCGCCGCGGGCGAGGCAGTTGAGGAAAGCGAGCTGCGAGGTGGCACGGGCCTCGTCGTTGATCGTCTGGTACGTCCGCGTCCAGTCCACCGACAGGCCGAGCCGGCGCCACAGGTCCTCGAACGCCTTCTCGTCCTCGACGGTCAGCCGCTCGCACAGTTCGATGAAGTTGCGCCGGGAGACGGGGAGCTGCTGCTTCCCCGGGTTCTCGGGCGGGGTGAACTCCGGGTCGTAGGGCAGCGCCGGGTCGCACCGGACACCGAAGTAGTTCTGCACGCGCCGCTCGGTCGGCAGGCCGTTGTCGTCCCACCCCATCGGGTAGAAGACCTCCTTGCCGCACATGCGCTGGTACCGCGCGATCGCGTCGGTGTGCGTGTACGAGAAGACATGGCCGACGTGCAGCGAACCGCTGACGGTGGGCGGCGGGGTGTCGATGGAGAACACCTGCTCGCGCGTCCTGGAGCGGTCAAATACGTATACGCCTGACGTGTCCCACCGTTGAGACCACTTCTCTTCCAGCCCGTCGAGGACGGGCCTCTCGGGAACGCCGCTCGGGCGGTGGGTGAACGTCATGCTCCGACATGCTAAAGGACGTGCGGTTCGCCGCTCCGGGCCGGGTGGTCCGCCGCGCGCGAGGAGGGAACCCCAGGCCACTTGGGCCGGGCCGTACACGACCACTCGAAGGGAGTGAAATACATATGAGCCATAACCCGAATGCCTCCGGTGCGTTGTGACGGGTGCGGACGTTCGGTCCGCGTGGAATTCCGGAAGGCAGGAAACCTATGAAACAGGTCGCCAGAAAGGGACTGCTCACCGCCATGGTCGCCGGCGGAGCACTGGCCAGTGCCGGATACGCGCACGCCGACGCGGGCGCCGGTGGTGACTCGGTGGGATCTCCCGGGGTGCTGTCGGGCAACTCGGTGCAGATCCCGGTGCACGTTCCGGTCAACCTGTGCGGGAACACGGTCAGTGTGGTCGGCCTGCTCAACCCGTCGTCCGGCAACGGATGTGCCGACGTCTCGCACGGTGGCGGTCCTGCCGCGGGTCCGGCCGCCGGCCAGGGCACCGGAGGCGCCCGGTCCACGACCACCGGCGACTCGGCCGCGCACGGCGCGACGAAGGGCTCGCCGGGGCTCCTGTCGGGCAACGGCCTGCAGCTGCCGATCGATCTGCCGGTGAACATCACGGGGAACGCGGTCAGCGTCGTGGGTATCGGGAACCCGTCGAGCGGAAACGTCTCTTCAAACCGGCCCGACACGCCTCCCGTCCGCACCCTCCCCGCGCCTCCGCGGCTGACCGTGCCGGTACCGGCGGGTCATCAGGCCCCGCTCGTCCAGGCCGAGGCCGGCGAGTCGCTCGCGCACACGGGCACGGACTCCCTGGGCTTCACCGTACCGGCGGGCGCTGCCCTGCTGATCGGCGGCACCGTGCTGTACCGGAGGTCACGTCCGCGGACGTGACGGGCTCCTGGGCCGGCCCGGGCCGGCGGCCGAACTCCCCCGGCCCCCGGCCGCGGCACGTCGGCCGCAGCAGCCGGCCGACCGCCCCATCACATCAGTGAATGACATCATTTGGGTGCATACAAGGCGTTCCCCTGCGTGGGACACCGCGGGAACGTGCATCCACCACCAGTGTCGTCTCACGGTCTCGCGGGGCCGTGCGGGCCCCGACTCCCGCGGCGGCGGAACCGGGCGCCGCGCACCGATATCTGAGCCACACTGCGAGAGCAAGGTAAGTGAAAGCACCAGAACAACGTGGCGAAGTCCCAGCCAGAACCGGCACCGGCGGCTTCGGTGGCGGCGCCCCAGGACTCGCGGCCGGGGCGGTGTGGCCGGTGGCCGGGGCGGCACCGGCCAGAACTCTGCTCGATGTGCTGGAGGCGTCGGCCCGGGCGCATCCCGACGCGCCCGCTCTGGACACCAGCACGGGCTCGCGGGCCGATGGGGGTTCCGGGCTGCTCGACTACCGCGCCCTGACGGCCCGGGTCACGGAACTGGCCGACCGGCTGGCGGCCGCGGGCATCGGCAGGGGCGACCGGGTCGGGGTGCGCGTCCCGTCGGGCACGGCGGAGTTGTACCTCGCGATCCTGGCGGTGCTGCGCACCGGAGCGGCCTACGTACCGGTGGACGCCGACGATCCGGACGAGCGCGCGGAGCTGATCTGGGCCGACGCCGCGGTGTGCGCGGTGATCGGCGCAGGATGCGAGATCGTGCCGCGCCCCGCGCAGCGGCCCGGTGGCCGGCCGGGCCGCCCGGGACCCGACGACGACGCCTGGATCATCTTCACCTCCGGCACCACCGGCCGTCCCAAGGGAGTGGCGGTCAGCCACCGTTCGGCCGCCGCGTTCGTCGACGCCGAGGCGCGGATCTTCCTCACGGACGCGCCGCTGGGCCCGGGCGACCGGGTGCTGGCGGGGCTGTCCGTCGCGTTCGACGCCTCGTGCGAGGAGATGTGGCTGGCCTGGCGGCACGGGGCGTGCCTCGTACCGGCCCCCCGGTCGCTGGTGCGGGCCGGCGTCGACCTGGGGCCCTGGCTGGTCGAACGGGGCGTCACCGTCGCCTCCACGGTGCCGACGCTGGTGGCGCTGTGGCCCGTGGAGTCGCTGGCCCGGGTGCGGCTGCTGATCCTCGGCGGTGAGGCGTGCCCGGCCGGACTCGTCGACCGGCTGGCAGCGCCGGGCCGCGAGCTGTGGAACACCTACGGGCCGACGGAGACCACCGTTGTCGCGTGCGCCTCGCTGCTGACGCCGGGGCAGCCGGTCCGGATCGGCACACCGCTGGACGGCTGGGAGATCGCCGTCGTCAACAGTGAGGGCAAGCCCGTCGCCTGGCACGAGACGGGAGAACTGCTGATCGGCGGGGTCGGCGCCGCCCGGTACCTCGACCCCGCCAAGGACGCCGAGAAGTTCCGTCCGCACCCGGGGCTGCGCGGCCCGCGCGTCTATCGCAGCGGTGACCTGGTGGTGGCGGAACCCGAGGGCCTGGTCTTCGTCGGGCGCGCCGACGAGCAGGTGAAGCTGGCCGGCCGCCGGGTCGAACTCGGTGAGATCGACGCGGCGTTGCGGGCGCTGTCCGGGGTGCGCTCCGCCGCGGCGGCCGTGCGGAACACGGCGGCGGGCGGCCAGGTACTGGTCGGCTACCTCGTCCTGGACCCACCGGACGGGGAGAAGGGACAGGACGGCGGAGACGCGACCGCCCAGCAGGACCCGCCGCGGTTCGACTCGGCTGCGGCGCGCGCCCTGCTGCTCGAACGGCTTCCGGCGACGCTGGTCCCCGCCCTGGCCGTGGTGGACGAACTGCCGACCCGCACCTCGGGAAAGGTCGACCGCGACGCCCTGCCCTGGCCGCTGCCGACGACCGCCGGTACCGGAGCGGACCCGTCGGGCGACGGCGCCACGCTCGGGGAGACGGCGGCCTGGCTCGCCGGGAAGTGGCGGGAGGCGCTCGGCCTGCCCGTCACCGGTGACAGCGACTTCTTCGCGCTCGGCGGCACCAGCCTGGCCGCCGCGCGACTCGTCTCGGTCCTGCGGGAGCGGTACCCCGGGGTCTCGGTGGCGGAGGTCTACGGCCGCCCCCGGCTGCGCGACCTCGCCGCCCACCTCGACGAACTCGGCGGCGGCCCGCGCGAGGAACGGCAGGTCCGGCCGACGCCGCGCCGCGCCGGAGCCGTTCAACTGCTGGTGCTGTCCGTGCTGTACACGCTCGGCGGACTGCGGTGGATGCTCGGCCTCGCGACGGTCGACAACCTGATCGGGCCGCTGCCCTGGGCGCCGCACACCTCCTGGTGGCTGATCCTGGGCGGCTGGATGGTGCTGTCGAGCGCCGCCGGCCGGGTCGCCATCGGCTCGGCGGCGGCCCGGCTGCTCACCGCCGGGATGCGACCGGGTTCCTATCCGCGCGGCGGCCGGGTCCATCTGCGGCTGTGGGCGGCGGAGCGGACGGTGGCCATGTTCAACATCGCCTCGCTGCTCGGCACACCCTGGGCCCGGCACTACGCCCGCGCGCTGGGCTGCCGGGTCGGGCGGAACGTCGATCTGCACACCGCGCCGCCGGTGACGGGCATGGCCCGGTTCGGCGACGGATGCGCCGTCGAACCGGAGGCCGACGTGGCCGGGTGGTGGCTGGACGGCGATGTCCTGCACCTGGGCGCCGTCGAGATCGGGGCCGGTGCCCGCGTCGGCACCCGGAGCACCCTGATGCCCGGTGCCAGGATCGGCGACGGCGCCGACATCGCGCCCGGCAGCTGCGTCCTCGGCGACGTCCCGGACCACCGGCAGTGGCACGGCTCCCCCGCCCGCCCCGTCACCGGCACACCGCAGGCCGGCGACGGCTGGCCGCTCCCCGACCACCACCGTGCACGCCGCTGGGACCTCGCCTACGCGCTCGCCCTGCCGGTCTTCAACCTGCTGCCGCTGATCGCGGCGGCGCCCGCGCTGTGGATGACGTACCAGGCGGTCCGCGGCGAGGGGACGCTCACCGGGGTCCTGGTGCGGCTGCTGGGGCTGACCCCGCTGCTCATGGTGGTGGGCGTCGTGGCGTACGCGGGGCTGATCGTCGTCCTCGTCCGGCTGTTCGGCATCCCGGTGAAGCCCGGTCATCACCGCGCGCACGGCGGTGTCGCCTTCTGCACCTGGATCGTGTCGGGTCTGATGACCACGGCGCGCGGCTCGCTCTTCCCGTTCTACGCCAGCCTGTTCACCCCGGTCTGGCTGCGGCTGCTCGGCGCCCGGGTGGGCCGCCGGGTCGAGGCGTCCACCGTGCTCGCGCTGCCCGGACTGCTGCGCGCCGACGACGGCGCGTTCCTGGCCGACGACTCGCTCGTCGCCCCGTTCGAGCTCCGTGGCGGCTGGTTGCGGCTCGGCGCCGCACGGGTCGGCCGCCGGGCCTTCGTCGGGAACTCCGGCATCGTCGGCCCGGGACGGGAGCTGCCCGACCACGCCCTCATCGGAGTGCTGTCCGACGCCCCCGAGCACGCGGAGCCGGGCTCGTCCTGGACCGGACGGCCGGGCTTCCCGCTGCCCCGCGTCCCGGACCACGCCGATCCCGGGCGTACCTACGACCCGCCCCGCCGGCTGGTGCTGGCCCGCTCGGCGGTGGAACTGTGCCGTGTCGTCCCGATGCTGTGCTCCGCGCTGCTGGGCGCCGGGTCCCTCGCGGTGCTGCAGGCCGTCTTCACCACGTACGGGCTGCTGGTCGGCGCGGCCGTCTCCGGTCTGGTGAGCGTGGGCGCCGGCATCGTCGCGCTGCTCCTCACGACCGCGGCCAAGTGGATGCTGGTGGGCCGCTTCCGCACGGGCGAGCACCCGTTGTGGTCGTCCTTCGTCTGGCGCAACGAGCTGTACGACAACTTCGTGGAAGAGCTGGCCATGCCCTGGATCGGCACGACCCTGACGGGCACACCGTTCCTGAACATCTGGCTGCGCAGCCTGGGTGCGCGCATCGGCCGTGGGGTGTGGTGCGAGAGCCACTGGCTGCCCGAGGCGGATCTGGTGCGGCTGGACGACGGCGTCAGCGTCAACCGCGGGTGCGTCCTGCAGACGCATCTGTTCCACGACCGGCTGATGCGTCTCGACGCGGTCCACGTCGGGGCGGGCGCCACGCTCGGCCCGCACTCCATCGTGCTGCCCGGCTCGGTGCTCGGCGCCGGGGCCTGCGTCGGCGCCTCCTCGCTCGTCATGCGCGGCGAGGGCGTACCGGCGGGGTCCCGGTGGGTGGGCAATCCGGTGGCTCCGTGGCCGCGGGAGGATCCCGGCACGCCGCCCGGAGCCGGCGCGGGCACCGGACGCCTCAGGTCCCCGGGCCGGCCCCGTGGTCCGGAGGACGGAGCGTCCGGTTACGAGGCCGGCGTCCCCACGGACACCAACCGCTCGGCCGCTTCGGGGTCGAGGGCGTAGGGGGCGACCCCGCTGCGGCTGCCCGGCTCGTTCGGCGCGGCTTCGTTGCAGTCCTCGAAGTACCGGCGGCCGATGCCGTCGAGCAGCGGCGAGGTCGCGACCAGCACAGAGGTGGCCGCGCCCTGCTCCGGTGTCTTCCACCGCATGCCGCCGCCAATGCTCTGGGCGCGGAGCCACACCCCCGCCTGACGGCCTGCCGGAACTCGTCCACGGATTTCTGTTATCGGCCTCCGCCCGCCGGATCTCCTGTGTGTGCACCCGCACCCAGCAGACCCCGCACCGGAAAGTGAAGCCGCGTGAACCGTGAGACCCAGCCCCCGACGTCCACCCCGGAACCGGGCGCGAGCAGCGCCCCGTACCAGCAGCGCCCGGACGGCCGGGGCACGCATTCGGCCGCCGGGCGGGGCCGCAGCGCCGGGCGGCACAGCGGGCGGAGCGGGCAGCACCGGGGGCGCCGCTCGCGGTGGGCGGCGGCCGTCGGTGGCGCCGCCGCGCTCATAGCCGTCGCGGGCGGCGGGTACACCGTGGTCCAGTCGACGACGGACCGGACCGACGAGACGCGTGCGGCCGCCGGACCCGCGCCGGTCACGGACGCCCCCGATCCGGCCGGCACCCCGGGCGGCGCCTCGGCGGCCACGGGATCCGCGGCCCCCGCCACCCCTTCCCACAGCGCCTCCGCCACGGCGACCCCCTCCGCGCAGCGGCCGGGCACCCACCCGGCCACCACCGTGCCGCACACCACCGGAACGGGCACCGGCACCGGGGGGACCGGCACGGGCGTCGGCTCCCGTAAGGCACCCTCCTCGGGCACGCTGTCCGGCGGCGGAACCACCGCCCGGTACGCGCAGCAGGTCGTGGACATGGTCAACACCGAACGCGCCCGGCAGGGCTGCAAACCCGTCACCGTCAACGCGAAGCTCCAGGCCGCGGCCCAGGCGCACTCCGATGACATGGCCGCCCGCAACTACTACGAGCACGACACCCCTGAGGGCGTCGGGCCGGGCGCGCGGATGACGGCCGCCGGCTACCGCTGGAGCACATGGGGCGAAAACATCTACAAGAGCCCCAAGGACGCCCAAACCGCGATGGACGGCTGGATGAAGAGCCCCGGACACCGTGACAACATCCTCAACTGCGCCTTCAAAGAGATCGGCGTCGGCATCAACATGAGTGCGAACGGTCCCTGGTGGACCCAGGACTTCGGCGCGGCCTCCTGAGGTCACGGACGGTGCGGGGCAACACGGCACGAGACGGTGGACGGGAGCGGTCGGACGTGGAGCGGGACAGCGGGGCCGCGCTGGTGGCGGCCGCCAGGGCCGGGGACGAAGGGGCCCGCGAGGAGCTGGTCGCGGCGTATCTGCCGCTGGTCTACAACATCGTGGGCCGGGCGCTGGACGGGCATGCCGACGTCGACGACGTCGTGCAGGAGACGATGCTGCGCGTCCTGAGCGCCCTGCCCGACCTCCGCGATCCGGCGGCCTTCCGTTCCTGGCTCGTCGCCATCGCGATGAACCAGGTCCGCCGGCTGCGGTCGGCGAGCGGTACGCCCCGCGCCGACGGGCTCGACCAGGCGCGGGAGATCGCCGACCCGACGGCCGACTTCACCGACCTGACGATCTGGCGGCTCGGCCTGTCCGGGCAGCGCCGGGAGGTGGCCGAGGCCACCCGCTGGCTCGACGCCGACGACCGGGAGCTGCTGTCGCTGTGGTGGCTGGAGGCGGCCGACGTCATCACCCGCGAGGAGCTGGCCGCCGGGCTCGGGGTCCCGGCACGGCACGCGGCGGTGCGCGTCCAGCGGATGAAGGAGCAGTTGGAGACAGGCCGGCTCGTGGTGCGGGCGCTGGCCGCCGTACCGCGCTGCCCCGAGCTGGGCTACCTCGTCGCGCCCTGGGACCAGATACCGTCCGCGCTGTGGCGCAAGCGCATCGCCCGGCACGCCCGTGACTGCCCGGACTGCTCCGGGCGCGCCGCCGACCTGGTGCCGGCCGAGGGGCTGCTCGCCCGGCTCAGCCTGGTGCCCGTCCTCCATTCCCCCGGCCTCGGCTCCCCGGCCGGCTCACCGACCGCAGCACACGGCTCGGGTGGTTCAAGCGGTGCCCATGGTCCCGCCAGTGCGCACGGCTCCGGCGGTTCGCACCGCTCCGGTGGCGGCTCGGGAGGCTCACGCGGCTCGGGCTCGCGCGGAAAACCGCCGCGCTCCCGGCGGCCCCGTACGCCGGCCGTCGTCGCCGGCGTGCTGCTGGTGACGGGCACAGCGGTGGTGGCCGCGCTGCGGTGGGGACCCGGTCAGGCGTCCCCCGCGCCGGCTGCCGCGCCCTCCCTGGCGGCCACCGCACCCGTGACCACCGCGCCCGCCCCCCTATCCCCGACGCCGACCGCGACGCCCGCTCCGACCACCAAGCCCGCGGCGCCGCCCGCCCGTCCCCGGCCCACCCTCGAACAGCAGGTCACCGAGCTGGTCAACGCGCAGCGGGCGCTGCACGGCTGCCGCCCGGTGCGCGCGGACGCGAAGCTGCATGCGGCGGCGCAGGCACACTCCGACGACATGGCCGCCCGTGGCTACTACGAGCACGACACCCCGGAGGGGGTGGGCCCGGACGCGAGGATCACCGCCGCGGGCTACACGTGGAGCAGATGGGGCGAGAACATCGACCGCGGCCCGTCGACCGCCTCCCGTGCGGTCGCCGACTGGATGAGCGATGCCGCACACCGGGACAACATCCTCAACTGCCAGTTCACGCACATCGGAGTGGGCGCCCACCTTGGTTCCGGCGGCCCTTGGTGGACCCAGGACTTCGCCGCCCACTGACGTCCGGCCCGGAGCGCATCCGGGCCTGATCGCTTCGGCGGTCCGGGAGTCTCAAGCGATGCTGGAGCGCTTCGGGGAACCCTGCTCGCAGTTGCCTGCGCAGTTCTTCGAAGGGATCCCTCATGGCTGTCGTCGCGGAGGCCACCACCACCGCCGTCCCGGCAAGGCACCGCCTGCGCTGGTACGCGCTGGCCGCGGTCCTGGCCACCCACTGCATGGACCTGCTCGACTCCATGATGGTCAGCACCGCCGGCCCGACGATCCGCACCGGACTGCACGGCAGCTACTCCGATCTCCAGTGGATGACCGCCGGCTACACCCTCGCCTTCGCCACGATGCTGATCACCGGGGGGCGGATGGGCGACATCTTCGGCCTCAAGCGGGTGTTCCTGGTCGGCACCGCCGGCTTCACCGTCGCGTCGGTGGTCGCCGGACTCTCCGTGAACACCGACATGCTCATCGGGATGCGCAGCCTGCAGGGGTTCTTCGTCGCCATCATGGTCCCGCAGGGCCTCGGCATCCTGCGGGAGCTGTTCCCGGGGCGTGAACTCCCGAAGGCGATCGGCATGATGGGCCCGGTCGTGGGTATGGCGGCGATCATCGGACCCATCCTGGGCGGCGCTCTGGCCAGTGGCGACCTGTTCGGCCTGGGCTGGCGCGCGGTGTTCTTCGTCAACGCACCGATCGGTCTCGCCGCGGTCATCGGCGGGATCAAACTCATCCCCGGCACCGGCCCCACCGACCGAGGCCGATCGCGCCGGCTGGACGGAGTGGGTACGGCGCTGGCGGCGGCGGCGATGCTCCTGCTCGCCTACCCCCTGATGCAGGGACGCGACAAGGGCTGGCCCGCCTGGTGCTTCATCAGCATGGCCGCCGCGCTACCCGTGCTCGTCGTCTTCGGGATGCACCAGCGGCGCCGTGCCGCGGCAGGGCGCACCCCGCTCGTGGAGCTCGGGCTGTTCAACAACATGCGGTTCGTCGTCGCGCTGCTGCTGGGCATGCTGTACTACGTGGCGCTGAGCGGCATGATGTTCGCGCTCATCGTTCAGCTGCAGCTCGGCCACGGGTTCTCGGCCCTGGACGCCGGGCTGGTGATGATGCCCTGGACACTCGGCTCGGCCATCGGTGCGGCCCTCGCCGGAGCGGTGCTGGTGCGCCGGTGGGGTGACCGGGCGACCCTGCAGGCGGGGCTGGGGGCTCTGGCCGTCGGGGCGGTGGCCCTGACCGTCGTCGTCGCCAACATCCACTCCAGCGATCAAACGGTGACAGCGTGGCAGCTGCTGCCGGCGCTGCTGGTGATCGGACTGGGTATGGGCGGCGTACTGACGCCCTACTACAACATCGCCATCGGGAGCGTGGCCATCAAGGAGACCGGCTCGGCCTCCGGACTGCTGAACGCCTTCCAGCAGGTGGGCAACAGTATCGGGGTGGCAGCGCTGGGCACGGTCTTCCTGAGCTGCCTCACCCACGGGGGCACCGGAGGATTCGACGGGGCCATGCAGGTGACCTTCTGGATCGCGGCCGGGCTGCTGACCGCGGCCTTCGCGTCAGCCTTCCTGCTCCCGAGCCGGACGCACCATCGGGAGGACTGACACCCCCTTGGTGTACGCCCGGCAACCGGACGGGTGTCTCCCGCAGCGCCCCCGTCGCTGCGGGAGACACCTTCGTGTTCGGATACCGTTCGCCTCAGCAAGGTGAAGGACACGTTCTGAGGAGCACGGCCGATGGGCGCACCGCTACTGCAACTCACCGGCGTGAGCCGCTCCTACGGAAAGCGCACGGTGCTGCATCCGGTGGACCTCTCGCTGGACGGCGGCCAGTGCGTCGCGCTGCTCGGCCACAACGGGTCGGGGAAGTCCACACTGCTGCGGATCGCCGCCGGGCGGGACAAGCCCACCAAGGGCAAGGTCACCTTCGACGGCCGCCCCATGACGGAGAACGACGCCCGAGTGCGGGCCCGGGTGGCGGTGGTCGGGGACACCGTGGCGTGCTACCCGGACCTCACCGTGCGCCAGCACCTGCAGCTCGTCGCCGTCGCGCACGGGGTGGAGGGGGCGGACGCGTGGATCGATCACGTACTCGCCGACCGGCTGCTGAGCGAGCACGCCAGGTCGCTGCCCTCGGGCCTCTCCTCCGGGCAGCTGCAGTCGCTGCTGCTGGCGTCCGCGCTCGTGCGGCCGCGGGATCTGCTGCTGCTGGACGAGCCCGAGCAGCGGCTCGACCCCGACGCGCGGCGGCGGCTGGCCGACCTGATCGCCGCGGAGGCGGCCGACGGGGTGGGCGTCCTGCTGGTCACCCACCACGCCGAGCTGGCGCGCGCGGTCGCCGACCGGGTGCTGGTGCTGCGCGAGGGCAAGCTGGTCGCCGACGGCACACCCGATGAGGTGCTTTCCGACGACGCGGCCGACACCACGTGGCAGACCGGCGTCGCGGGCGCGGCCCGGTGAGTATGACGACGCGGCACACCGGGGAACAGGCCGGAAACGACGGAGCCGACGGCGGCCTCGACGACGAGCGGGACGCCTCCTGGGACGAGGAGGAGGACGACTGGACCGCCGAGGCGCTGCTGCTGTTGCGCAATCTGCGCTCCCCGCACCGCCGCAAGCGGGCCGGCCAGGTCGGCTTCGCGGTCTACTGCGTCCTGCTGATCCTGGTCGTGTGGGGTGTGCTCCCCGGCTTCAGCCTGTTCATCAAGAGCTCCATGGGCGCGGACTACACCGTGCACGGCGCGGCGATCCTCGCCGCCGTCCCGTCGGGGGTCTGCGCGCTGGCACTCGGCGCGCTACTGGTCGCCGCGCGCGACGCGCTGTGGCGGGGGCCGGTGGTGCCGCCGCGTGACAGCGCGGACTGGCTGCTGACCCAGCCGGTGCGTATCGCCCGCATCCTGCTGCCGTGGTTCTGGCTCTCCTGCGCGGTCTCACTGTCCGTGGGACTGCTGGCCTCCGTGATCGGCATGGTGACGCTGGGACTGACGGTCAAGACCGGGCTCGCGGCCGCCTTCGCCTGGTGCGCGGTCGGCGGCGTGTGCGTACCGCTGCTCGCCACCGCGCTAGCCGTGGCCGTCGAGGCCCATGAGTCCTTCGCCCGGCGGGTGCGGACCGCGACCCCGTACGCGGGTCTCCTCGTACTGGCCCTCGCCATCCAGAGCGGGCTGGCGGCAGCGGGTCACCGGGTGACCTGGCTGGAACGGATCGAGCTGTGGTCGGGGCCGTGGGGCTGGAGCGGTATCGCCGCCCTGTCGCCGACCCCGGCAGCCGTGCCGGGCGGTCCGGTCGCGGCGCTGCTGGCGCTGGCCGTCACGGCGGCGGCGATCGAGCTGGCGCGGCGGGCGGCGGGTTCGCTGCCGCTGGCCACCGTGCGGCAGCGGTCCCGCACCACGACCGTTGTGCTGGCCGCTTTGCAGACGGTGGAACTGCGCACCGCCCGCCAGGTCGCCGCGGGCGCCTCCGGGACGCCGCGCCCCGCGCGGCTGCAGCTGCCCGCGCCGCGCCACGCGGTCCTGGCCGTGCCGTGGCGCGACGCGCTCGCGCTGATCCACGCCCCCGGCCGGATCGGGCGTTCCGTTCTGCTGTCCGTGCTCGCGGTCCTGAGCGCGGTCGTGGCCGCCGACTCACGGCACGCCGGGGGCGTCGCTGCCACGGCCGCCGCACTGGTCTTCGGCTACTGGGCCGTCGCACAGCTTCTGGAACCGGCCCGGCTGGAGACCGACGACACCCGGCGCGGTTCGTGGTCCCCGTACCCGTACGGCGGCCTCATGCTGCGGCACACCATCGTGCCCGTGGTCCTGGGGCTGGTGTTCGCCCTGGTCGCGGGGGTCTGCGTGGTGCTGCTCGGCGGCGGGGTGCGCGTCGCGCTGGCGCCGGCCGTGGTGCCGGCGTTCGTCGCCGCCGGCCTGGTGAACGCCTGCCGGGGTGTGTCCAAGCAGCATCTGCTGCTGTCGCCCGCGCAGAGTCCGACCGGCAGCGTCGGCCCGGTGCTCTTCCTGGCCTGGTACCTGTCGGGACCGCTGGTGGCGATCGCCGCGCTGATCGTTCCCTTTGTGCTCGCCCTGCACACACCGACGGCTGAGCATCTCCTCCTCACGGTGTGTGTGAGCGCGGCCGTCACCGCGGGTCTGCTGCAGTGGGCGTACGTGCGTGCCGGCAAGCTCCTCGCATGACCGACGGGGTGGTACCGCGTCGGGCAGGCTGGGCGGCATGAACGTTCCCAGCCGCGGTGCGTGGCTGCGCGCCGGAATCAGCCGCGACGGCGGACCGCTGCGCGAGGACCACCATGTGGTGTGGGTGCAGGCCGGCGCGTACTACGCGGACAGCCGCGGTTTCGCCGGCCGTACCTCGTACGACGGTGAGCAGGTCCGCTTCCACCATGACGTGGGCGAGGCCGGCGACGACACCGGCACGCTCAGGCCGGACGGCGAGAACCTGACCGAGACCGGCACCAACCCCGACGGCAGCACCTTCCGGGAGATCTGGGGACCTCTCCCGGACGGCGGCGGCCCGTGCGGCGCCTGGCGGGCAGGACCGGTGCAGGTCGTCCGGGTCGGCGCACATGTCGTGCACGTCGACGGCACCGGCGGAACCTACCTGCTGCTGCCGTCGCCCGGCTCCCGCTGAGCGTTCACTTCGCGGAGAACGCCGCGTCGAACGAGGCGGCGGGGGGTTCGATCGCCGCCAGGCGGCGCACGAAGGCCAGCGCTTCGGGGGCACCGAGCAGCCGGTCCATGCCCGCGTCCTCCCATTCGACGCTCAGCGGTCCGGTGTAGCCGATGGCGTTCAGCGCCCGGAAACTGTCCTCCCAGGGCACGTCGCCGTGCCCGGTGGAGATGAAGTCCCAGCCGCGCCGGAGGTCGGACCACGGAAGGTGCGAGGAGAGCCTGCCGCGGCGCCCGTCACCGGTGCGGACCTGGGCGTCCTTGCAGTCGACGTGGTAGATCCGGTCGGCGAAGTCGAGGATGAAGTTCACCGGATCGAGGTCCTGCCAGACGAAGTGCGAGGGGTCCCAGTTGAGGCCGAACGCGGGCCGGTGGCCGATGGCCTCCAGCGCGCGGACCGTCGTCCAGTAGTCGTAGGCGATCTCCGACGGGTGCACCTCGTGGGCGAACCGGACGCCCTCGGTGTCGAAGACATCGAGGATCGGGTTCCAGCGGTCGGCGAAGTCCTGGTAGCCCGCTTCGATCATGGCGGCGGGCGCGGGCGGGAACATGGCGACGGTGTGCCAGATCGACGAGCCGGTGAATCCGACCACGGTGTCGACGCCCAGCAGCGCGGCGGCGCGGGCGGTGTCCTTCAACTCCTGCGCCGCACGGCGGCGTACCCCTTCGGCGTCGCCGTCGGCCCAGATCCGGGCCGGGAGGATGTCCTGGTGGCGCTGGTCGATGGGGTGGTCGCAGACGGCCTGGCCGACGAGGTGCGTGGAGATCGCCCACACCTTGAGGTGGTGCTTCTCCAGAATCTCCAGCCGCCGCGGTACGTAGCCGGGATCGGCGAGCGCGCGGTCGACCTCGAAGTGGTCGCCCCAGCAGGCGATCTCCAGGCCGTCGTATCCCCAGCCGGAGGCGAGCGCGCAGACCTCCTCGAAGGGCAGGTCCGCCCACTGGCCGGTGAAGAGGGTGACGGGACGGGGCATGGCGGTCCTCCGGCGGGAGCGGGTCGGTCCGGTCGTCGGCTGTCGGACGGCCGGTGGAAAGCGGGGCGGCGGCGCCTGTCGGCGGCAGGAGCCACCACCCCGCGCTGAGGGGGGCGGTCGGGCAGGGTCCTGGGTCAGCCGACGGGTGTCCACCGGCTGTCGTCGCGCGCGCTGGCCTCGACGGCGGCCAGCACCCGCTGCACCTGCAGTCCGTCGGCGAACGACGGTGCGGGATCGGAACCGTCCCCGATCGCCTGCACGAAGTCCCGGATCTCATGGGTGAAGCTGTGCTCGTAGCCCAGGAGATGGCCGGGCGGCCACCAGGCGCCGGCGTAGGGGTGGTCGGGTTCGGTGACGAGGATGCGGCGGAAACCGGCGGTCCGCGCGTTCTCGGTGTGGTCGTGGAACCAGAGGTCGTTCATCGACTCGAAGTCGAAGGCCAGTGACCCCTCGGATCCGTTGAGTTCGATCCGCAGGGCGTTCTTGCGGCCCGCGGCGAACCGGGTGGCCTCGAACGAGGCGAGCGCGCCGGCCGCGGTGCGCGCGGTGAACAGGGCGGCATCGTCCACGGTCACCGGACCCGTCCCGCCGGCCGCCGCTCCCGGGGCGAGCCCGTCCGAGGTGCCGGCCAGCGGGCGTTCCTTGACGAAGGTCTCGGTCACCGCCGAGACGCCGGTGATCCGGGAGCCGCCGACGAACTGCGCCAGGTCGATGATGTGCGCGCCGATGTCGCCGAGGGCGCCGGAGCCCGCCCGTTCCTTCTGCAGCCGCCACACCAGCGGGAACAGCGGATCGGTGATCCAGTCCTGGAGGTACTGGGCGCGGATGTGCCGGATCCGCCCCAGTCTGCCGTCGGCCACCAGCCGGCGGGCGAGCGCGATGGCCGGCACCCGCCGGTAGTTGAAGCCGACCATGGAGCGGACACCGCGGGCGGCGGCCCGTTCGGCGGCCGCCGTCATCGCCTCGGCCTCGGCGACGGTGTTGGCGAGCGGCTTCTCGCACAGCACGTGCTTGCCGGCCTCCAGCGCGGCGACGGCCAGCTCGGCATGACTGTCGCCGGGAGTGCAGATGTCCAGGACGTGGATGTCGTCGCGGACCAGCAGCTCCTTCACATCGGTGACGGCCTCGGCCCAGCCGAGCTGTTCCGCTGCGCGCGCCACATCGGGACCCGACCGGCCGGCGACGGCCACCATCGCGGGGCGGCGCGGCAGCTCGAAGAACGCGCCCACGGACCGCCAGGCCTGGGAGTGGGCGCGCCCCATGAAGGAGTACCCGACCAGGCCGACGCCGAGGGCCGGTGGCTGTGCTGGGGACATCGTCGTCGATCCCTTTCCGTCGTTCGTTTCCGTCGTTCGTTTCCGGAACGGCCGCGCCGCCGTCCGGCCGGGTGGTTACGAGAAGCCGACGGCCATGTACTGGTCGACGTTCTCCTTCGTCACCACCGCCGAGAAGGTGGTGACCGAGGCCGGTACCTCGTGCTCGACGAGGTCGGCCATGCCATGGCCCTGGGCGATGAGCCGGGCGACGGTGATCGAGGACGACGCCATGCTCGGGCTGTAGAGCACGGTGGCCTTCACCGGGCTGTCGTCGGCCTTGATCGACTCCATGGCCTTGCGGGATCCGGCGCCCCCGACCACGACGAACTCCTTGTCGCGCTGCGCCTGCTTGATCGCCGCGAGCACGCCGATCCCCTGGTCGTCGTCGTGGTTCCACATCGCGTCGATCTTCGGAGTGGCCTGCAGCAGCTGCGCGGTGACCCGCTGGCCGGTGGCGGCGGTGAAGTCGGCGGCCTGCCGGGCCGCCAGCCGCAGCCCGTTGGCGGCCAGCGCGTCCTTGAAGCCCTTGCTGCGCTGCTGGGTGAGTTCGAGGTTGTCGATCCCGGCGACCTCGACGATGACCGGATCGCTCTTGCCCGCCGCCTTCATCCGGCGGGCGATGAAGTTGCCCGCGTTCACGCCCATGCCGTAGTTGTCGCCGCCGATCCAGGTGCGGTAGGCCAGTCCGCTGGCGAAGATGCGGTCCAGGTTGATCACCGGAATGCCGGACGCCATCGCCTTCTTGGCGATCTCGGTGAGGGCCTTGCCGTCGAAGGGCAGGATGACGAGCGCGTCCACCTTGGCGTCGATCAGCGACTGCACCTGCTGGATCTGCGCGGCGACGTCGTTGGTGCCCTCGGTCGCCTTGAGGGTGACGTCGGAGTACTGCTGGGCCTGTGCCTTGGCGTTGATGGTGATCGCGGCGGTCCAGCCGTGGTCGGCGGCCGGGGCCGAGAACCCGATGGTGACCGCCTTACCCGCGGTCGCTCCCGACGAGGACGCGCCGGCCTTCACCTGCGGGGCGCTCTTGTCGTTGTCGCTGCTGTTGGTGCATCCGGTGAGGAGGGCGCCCGCGCCGATCGCCGCCCCGCCGAAGAGGACGTGTCTGCGGTCCAAACTGGTGCTCATATCGGTCTCCGAATCAGGTGGTGACGGACCGGCCACGGCCCCAGCGCTGGATGAGCAGGACGGCGATGATGATCGCGCCCTGGGCGATCTCCTGGATGGGGGTGGTGAGGTTGTTGAGGATGAACAGGTCGGTGATGGTCGTGAAGACCAGGACGCCGAGGATCGAGCCGAGCACGGAGCCGAAGCCGCCGGTCAGCAGCGTCCCGCCGACGACGACCGCGGCGATGGCGTTGAGTTCGTAGAGCATGCCGTGGGTGCTCGCACCGGTGTTGGCCTGCGCGGTGAGCATCACTGCGGCGATGCCGCAGCAGAAACCGGAGACCACGTAGAGCAGACAGGTGTGCAGCCGGACGTTGATGCCCGCCAGCCGGGCGGCCTCCGGGTTGCCGCCGACGGCGAAGGTGCGGCGGCCGAACGTGGTGCGGTTCAGCACCAGCCAGCCCAGCACGACGACCGCGGCGAAGATGTAGACCAGCAGCGGCATGCCCAGCCAGCGGGTCTCGGCGATGGACAGGAACGTGTCCGCGGTGACGATCTGCGACTTGCGGTCGGAGAGCTGTTCGGCCAGACCACGGGTGGCGACCATCGTCGCCAGCGTCACGATGAACGCGACCAGCCGCCCGTAGGCGATCAGCAGACCGTTCAGCAACCCGCAGAGCGTGCCGACCAGTACGGAGGTGAAGATCATGACGGCCGGGCCCTGGGCCTGGCTGCCGGTGGTGGTCGACCACACCGAAGCGAGCGCGATCAGCGCGCCGACCGACAGGTCGATGCCGCCGCCGATGATGACGAACGTCATCCCGACGGTGACCACCCCGATCACGGCGGCGAGGCTGAGGATCAGCACCATGTTGCTGGTGGTCGCGAAGCTGCTGCCCTTGGTGACGGCCCCGATGCCGCACAGGATGCCGAGGGCGATCACCAGCGCCAGATGCCGTAGCGCGCCGGCGCCCCGGGCGGCGCCGGATCCCCCGCCGCGTCCCCCGAGCCCGCCGATCCCGCCCAGGGAGGCGAACGGCCCGGTGCGTACGCCCTCCTTGGCGGCGTGCGCGGCGAGCTCCTCCACCCGGCGGTGCTCGTCCGCCTCGGGAACGCCGCCGGGGACGCCGGCGCGAGCGGAGAGGTCCGGGGCGGGGGCGTGTGGTGTGTCGCTCATAGCGCGCTTCCTTCCATCACCAGGTCGAGGACCCCGTGTTCGTCGATGTCCACCGCGTCGCAGGCGTGGATCACCCGGCCTTCGCGGAGCACGAGGATCCGGTCGGCCAGACCGAGCACCTCCGGCACCTCGCTGGACACCAGCACGATCGCGAGACCCGCGTCGGCCAGCGCCCTCATCTGCGCGTACAGCTCGCTGCGGGCGCCGACGTCGACGCCACGGGTCGGTTCGTCCAGCAGCAGCACCTTGCAGCGGCGCAGCAGCCAGCGGGCCAGCACCGCCTTCTGCTGGTTGCCGCCCGACAGGGTGCGTACCGGCCGCTCCGGATCGTCGGGGCGCAGCTGTACGGCGGCGATCTGCTGGGCCGCGTCGGCCGATTCGCGGCGGCGGTCGAACCAGCCGTAGCGGGTGTAGCGGCTGAGCGAGGCGACGGTGATGTTGCGTCCGACGCTCTCCAGCATGAGGAGCGCCTGCGACTTGCGTTCTTCCGGGGCGAAGCCCATGCCCCGGCGGACGGCCGCCGTGGTGCTGCCGGGGCGCAGGGGCGCACCGCCGAGCAGGACGCGGCCGGCCAGCGGGGTACGGGCGCCGTAGATCCCCTCCAGGATCTCGGAGCGGCCGGAGCCCACCAGCCCCGCGATCCCGACGATCTCGCCGGCCCGGACGCTGAACGAGACGTCGTGGACGCGGCCCGCCACCGACAGCCCCTCGACGCGCAGCACTTCGGGACCGCCCTTGCGCATTCCCGGCGCGGGCCGGCGCGGGAAGGTGTGCTCCACGGCGCGGCCGGTCATCAGAGCGACCACGTCGGCGGTCGGGGTGGTGCGGGCGGGCAGTCCGACGGCCCGGGTGCGGCCGTCCTTGAGGACGGTGATGCGGTCGCCGATCTCGCGGATCTCCTCCAGCCGGTGCGAGATGTAGACGACGGCCACCCCGGTGGCGGCGAGCTCGCGGATGATCCGGAAGAGGTTGGTGACCTCGTCGTGCGCGAGGGCGGCGGAGGGTTCGTCCATCACGATCAGCCGGGCGTCGTGCGACAGCGCGCGGGCCATGCTGACGACCTGCTGCGCCGCCGCGGGCAGTTGGCCGACCGGCTTCCACGGCGGGATCTCGGCGTGGCCGAGGCGTCCGAGCAGTTCACGGGCGTTGCGGTGCATCTCGCCGCGCCGGGTGACACCGAAGGAGGCCGGTTCATGGCCGAGGAAGATGTTCTCGGCCACGCTGAGGCCGGGCACGAGGTCGAGTTCCTGGTAGATGGTGGCGACGCCGAGCCGCATGGCGGCGGTGGGGTGGGAGAGCCGTACCGGCTCGCCCTGCCACAGCAGTTCGCCCGCGTCGGGGTGGTGGGCGCCGGACAGCACCTTGATCAGCGTGGACTTGCCGGCCCCGTTCTGCCCCAGCAGACAGTGCACTTCGCCGGCGCGGACCTCGAGGTCCACCCCGTCCAGGGCGCGGACGCCCGGGAACTCCTTGACGATTCCCCGCATCGCGAGCAGGGGTGGATCTGCGGTGGCGGTCACGGGGACCTCCTCGGTGGCGCCAGAAAGCGGCGGTACGTAAGCGGCTGTGGTGCTGAGCGGCGGTACGTGTGCGGCTGTGCGGCGGAGCGGCACCGGTCCTGGCGCACCTCTGTGACCTGCGATTACCGGTCGATTAAGGTGACGTGAGGGGCAGTCGGAACCTTGACGCCCCGGTGCGGTGCGACTTAGTTTGTGGTCGCGACTAACGACTGTCAATGCTTCGCACAAAGGGGTGTGCCATGCGGCCCGTCAGCAGCGGAGCTGTCGACTTCATCGATGTCCGGGAGACCAATCTCGCCGTCGTCCTGCGCTTCATCCGCCGCGAAGCACCGTGTTCGCGGGCCGAAGTGGCCGCCGGTACCGGGCTGAACAAGGCCACCATCTCCAACATCGTCGCCGAGCTGATCACCCGTGGCATCGTCGTCGAAGTGGGGGCGAGCGAGGAGCGGCGGATCGGCCGGCCCGCCGTCATGCTCACCCTCGACGGCCGGCGTTTCACCGCGCTCGGCCTGGAGGTGAACGTCGACTATCTGTCGGCGGTCATGGTCGACCTGGCCGAACGCGACGTCCTGACCTGGCACGAGCCGGTCCAGGCAGCCGAGTTGGGCGCCGAGGGCTGTGTCGTCCGACTGGCCGACCTGGCCCGCCGGGCGATGGGCGAGATGGCACGCCAGCACCGCGAGGTGCTCGGCATCACCATCGCGGTCCCCGGTCTGATCGGCACCTCCGACGGCGAGGTGGCCGAGGCGCCGAACCTCGGCTGGCACGAGTTCCCGCTCGTCGACCGCTTCCGGGAGCAACTCGACGACAGCAGCGTCGCCCTGTCGCTGGACAACGACGCCAACCTCGGGGCGGTCGGCGAGTACCGGCGCGGTGCCCTGGCGCACACCCAGAACCTCGTCTATCTGACCGGCGAGGTCGGCGTGGGCGGCGGCGTGATCATCAACGGCGCGCTGATGCGCGGCTCTTCGGGGTACGGCGGCGAGGTCGGGCACATCACGCTGATGCAGGACGGTCCGCTGTGCGGTTGCGGCCGCAGAGGCTGCTTCGAAGCGCTGGTCGGCATCGGCTCGATCATCCAGCAGGCGGCTCCGGACCTGGCCGGCAGTACGGCGCAGCCGCTGACCGACCTGGCCGCGAAGGTCGCCGAGGTGGCCCGCCGGGCCGAGGCCGGCGACGCGCGGACGACCGCCGCGCTGATCCGGGTCGGCGAGTGGCTGGGCCGCGGATCGGCGATCCTGCTCAATCTGTTCAACCCTCAGGCCCTCATCCTCGGCGGCTACTTCGTGACGCTGGCGCCCTGGATCATGCCGCCCGCCCGGCGGACGCTCGCCGCGCATACCATCGCGCCGAACCTCGGCGGCTGCCAGGTCGCGCTGTCCACCCTCGGCTTCACCGCGGCGGCCAGGGGCGGAGCGTCGTCGATCATCGACGCCATCGACACCGCACGGCTCCCGCTGCCGCGCAGCGGCTCCGCGGCGCACCGATAACCGGTGCGGGACCTCTTGACGACTGCTCCCGGCCCACTTACTTTCTCCCCTCAACTAACGAACGCCTCCTGAGAGTTCAGGAGGACCGGTCACCGGGCGCCTCGGCGGGGCGTCCTTTCCGCAAGGCGGCTTCGCGCTGCCCTGGAAGGGGAACCCCGTGCGTTCAGTCCTGCCCGCAAGCCTCCTGCCCGCAAGGCCCGCGAGACGTCCACGTCCACGCCGCGTCCGGTTCCGCACCCTGTTCACCGCTCTCCTCGCCTCGGCGCTGCTCCTGCTGGGCGCCACCGGAGCCATCACCCCGGCGGCCGCGCACGACGGCCCGCACCCGGACGCCGCAGCCGCCGCGGCCGCCTTCCAGCAGGTCCAGCTCGCGCGGGGCACCGCGCAGACCGGCGAGCCGATGAGCCTGGCGGTGCTCCCCGACCGCATGGTCCTGCACACCGACCGGCGCGGCACCATCTTCAAGACCGACGCCGGCGGCACCACGACCGTCGCGGGCACGCTGCCCGTCTACACCCATGACGAGGAGGGCATCCAGGGCATCACCACCGACCCGGCCGTCGCCACCAACCACTGGATCTACGTCTACTACTCCCCCGTCCTGAACACCCCGGCGGGCGACGCCCCCTCCGACGGGACCGCCGCCGACTTCGCACCCTTCGCCGGGCACAACCAGCTCTCCCGCTTCACCCTGCGGGCCGACAACACCATCGACCCGGTCAGCGAGAAGCAGCTCCTGCAGATCGCCACCAACCGCGGCATGTGCTGCCACGTCGGCGGCGACCTGGACTTCGACGCCGCGGGCAACCTCTTCATGACCACCGGCGACGACTCCAACCCCTTCTCCTCCGACGGCTACAGCCCGCTGGACATCCGCGCGTCACGCAATCCCGCCTACGACGCCCAGCGCTCCGCCGCCAACAGCAACGACCTGCGCGGCAAGCTGCTGCGCATCCACCCCGAGGCCAACGGGACCTACACCGTCCCGGCCGGGAACCTGTTCGCGCCGGGCACGACGAAGACCCGGCCCGAGATCTACGCGATGGGCTTCCGCAACCCGTTCCGCATGAGCGTCGACCGCCCCACCGGCACCGTCTACATCGGCGACTACGGGCCCGACGCCGGCGCGCTGAACGCCACCCGGGGACCGGGCGGCCAGGTCGAGTTCGACCGGGTGACCTCGCCCGGCTTCTACGGATGGCCGTACTGCACCGGCACCAACACCACCAACGAGACGTACAACGCCTTCGACTTCGGCACCAGCACCTCGGGCGCGAAGTTCGACTGCGCGGGCGGCCCCGTCAACAGCTCGCCCAACAACACCGGCATCAGCAAGCTGCCGGCCGCCCGGTCGTCCTGGATCAAGTACGACGACTGCAGCGTCGCCCAGTTCGGCTGCGGCAGCGAGTCACCCATGGGCGGCCCGGTCTACCACTACGACCCGAACCTCTCCTCCTCGGTGAAGTTCCCGCAGTCCTACGACGGGCATGCCTTCATCGGCGAGTTCGGCCGCCGCTGGATCAAGGACGTGCAGGTCAACGCGGACGGCAGCGCTGGCACCATCACCGACTTCCCCTGGACCGGCACCCAGGTGATGGACATGGCCTTCGGCCCGGACGGCGCCCTGTACGTCCTGGACTACGGCACCGGCTTCGGCGACGGCGACTCCTTCTCCGGGCTGTACCGCATCGAGGCGATCGGCGCCGGCGGCCGCGCACCCGTCGCCCAGGCCGCCGCCACCCCGTCCTCGGGCCGGGCGCCACTCGCGGTCACCTTCTCCTCCGCCGGCACCACCGACCCCGACGGCGACGCGCTCACCTACGCCTGGGACTTCGACGGCAACGGCAGCACCGACTCCACCGCCGCCGACCCGTCGCACACCTACGCCGCCAACGGCCAGTACCCGGCGAAGCTCACCGTCACCGACACCCACGGGCTGACCGGCACCGCGAGCGTCACCGTCACCGTCGGCAACACCGCGCCGGTGCTGACCGTCACCGCGCCCGCCAACGGCCAGATCTTCCACTTCGGCGACGCCGTCCCCTTCCGGGTCACCGTCACCGACGCCGAGGACAGCGCCGTCGACTGCTCCCGGGTGCAGGTCCAGTACCTGCTCGGGCACGACAGCCACGCGCATGCCATGACCGACGCGACCGGCTGCTCGGGCACCATCCAGACCGTTGTCGACGGTGAACACGCAGGCTCCGCGAACCTGTTCGGCGTCTGGCGCGCCTCGTACACCGACAACGGCGCGAACGGCCAGCCCGCGCTGACCGGCACCGCCACCAACGTCACACCCACCGCGACCAAGCAGGCCGAGTACTACACCGGCTCCAGCGGCGTCCAGCCCGCCGGCCATGACGCGGCCGAGGGCGGCACGACCGTCGGCTACATCGAGAACGGCGACTGGATCTCGTTCACCCCCTACAACCTGGCCGGCATCACCACCTTCACCGCCCGCGCCTCCTCGGCCGGCTCCGGCGGCACCCTCGAACTGCGGGCCGACTCCCCCACCGGCACGCTCATCGGATCCGCCACGGTCCCGGTCACCGGCGACTGGAACACCTTCACCGACGTCACCGGAACCGTCACCGCCCCGACCGGCACCCACACCCTGTACTGGGTCTTCAAAGGCGGCACGGGGAACCTCTACGACCTCGACCAGTTCACGTTCGGCGGGTCCGGCACGGTGCCGGGCGCCGTCCAGGGTGAGGCGTTCACCAGTTCCGCCGGCGTGCAGATCGCCCCGCACGCCACCGCGCACGGCGGCCAGACCCTCGGCTACATCGACAACAACGACTGGGCAGGATACGCCGGCACCGACCTCACACACGCCAACGGGCTGACCGTACGGGTCGCCTCCGGCGGCATCGGCGGCACCCTCGAAGCCCGTGCCGGATCGGCCACCGGACCGCTGCTCGGCAGTGTCACCGTCCCCGTCACCGGCGGCTGGGAGAACTACACCAGCCTGACGTTCCCACTGACCCCCTCCACGACGAGCGGGCTCTTCCTGGTCTTCCACGGCGGCACCGGCGGTTCGCTCTTCGATGTCGACGACTTCACCGTCACCAACGGTGCCGCCCTCACCACCGTCACCCAGGCGGAGAGCTGGACCGCCACCGGCGGACTGCAGCCCGCCGACCACGCGGCCGCGCACGGCGGGAAGACCGCCGGCTACATCAACAGCGGCGACTGGGCGACGTACGCCGGCACCGACCTGTCCAAGGTCACCGGTTTCAGCGCCCGGGTCGCCTCCGCCGGAGCCGGCGGCACCCTGCAGATCCGGGCCGGATCGGCCACCGGTACGGTCCTGGGCACCGTGGCCGTCACCGGCACCGGCGGCTGGGAGACCTTCGCCGACGTCTCCACGACGCTCACCGCCAACCCCGCCACGACGCTCTGCCTGACCTTCACCGGCGGCAGCGACTACCTCTTCGACGTGGACGACTTCACCCTCACCCGCAGCGCCTGACTCACCCATCTTGCGGAAAGGCACTCCATGTACCCATCCATCCGGTTCCGCCGCACGCACGGCGCGCGCCGCCGGCCGCTGCTGCCGACCCTGGCCGCCGCGCTGCTCGGCCTGCTCGCCCCCTTCGCCCTGACCTGCTCCGCCCAGGCCGCTCCGGCCTTCAAGGTGCTGGTCTTCTCCAAGACCGCCGGCTTCCGGCACGACTCCATACCGGCCGGGATCGCCGCCATCCAGAAACTCGGCCAGGACAACGGCTTCGGTGTCGACGCCACCGAGGACAGCGCCGCCTTCACCACCGCCAACCTCGGCCAGTACCAGGCGGTGATCTGGCTCAGCACCACCGGCGACGTCCTCGACGCCGCCCAGCAGTCCGCGTTCGAGCAGTACATCCGCTCGGGCGGCGGCTACGCGGGAGTGCACGCCGCGGCCGACACCGAGTACGACTGGCCCTGGTACGGAAGCCTGGTCGGGGCGTACTTCGACTCGCATCCCGCCATCCAGCAGGCCGCCGTCACCGTCGAGGACCGCACCGACCCGGCCACCGCGCACCTTCCGGCCCGCTGGACCCGCACCGACGAGTGGTACAACTACCGCGCCAACCCCCGGGCGCAGGTGCACGTCCTGACCGCGCTCGACGAGAGCAGCTACTCCGGCGGCACCATGGGCGGCGACCATCCCAACACCTGGTGCCACCCCTACGACGGCGGACGCGCCTGGTACACCGGCATGGGACACACCCAGGAGAGCTGGGCCGATCCCGCGTTCACCACGCTGGTCCTGGGCGGCATCCGCACCGTCGCGGGAGCCGTCAGCTCCGCCTGCGACAACCCCATCGGCACCCCCGTCGGCACCACCGTGCAAGGGGAGGCCTGGAGCAGCCAGAGCGGGGTCCAGGCCGCCGCGCACGCGGCGGCGCACGGCGGAGCGACCGCCGGCTACATCGACAACGGTGACTGGAGCGGCTACGCCGCCCTCGACCCGCGGACCGCTTCGACGGTGACGGTGCGGGTCGCCTCCGCAGGCGCGGGCGGCACCATCGGATTCCACTCCGGTTCCGCCACGGGTCCGCTCCTCGGTTCCGTCGCCGTGCCGGTGACCGGGAGTTGGGAGACGTTCACGAACGTGTCGACGCCCCTGACGTCCGGCACCGCACCGGGCCTGTACCTGACCTACTCCGGAGGCCAGGGCGCGCTGTTCGACGTCGACGACATCACCCTCACCCCCGGCTCGACGGCCCCCACCACGACCACGCTCCAGGCCGAGAACTGGACCAGCCAGAACGGAGTCCAGGCCGCCGACCACGCGGGAGCCCACGGCGCTCGCACCGCCGGCTACATCGAGGCCGGCGACTGGATCGGCATCGCCGCCGAGGACACCTCCCACCTCACCCGGATCTCCCTGCGGGTCGCCTCGGCGGGCTCCGGCGGCACCACCGCCGTCCACACCGGATCCCCCACCGGACCGCTGCTCGGCACCGTTACCGTCCCGGTCACCGGCAGCTGGGACACCTTCACCGATACCGCCGCGTCTCTCACCCCGAGTGCGGGCACCGGCCTGTTCCTCGTCTTCAACGGCGGCGGCGGATTCCTGTTCGACGTCGACGACCTCACGCTGACCCGGACCGGCTGACCGGCCGACCGGGTGGCCGACTGCCCGGACCGGCTGACCGGTTCGGGCGGGCGGGAGGGAGTGCGCACGCACCGGCCCCGAAAGGTCCTGGCACTCACCTACGCCCGGCTCCCGCTGGAGCGCGCGGACCTCGCCGCGCTCACCGAACGCCCGCACCCCGGCTACCGGCTGGTCTCCTGGGCCGGAACCGTCCCCGACGACCTCGCCGGGACGTTCGCCGTCGCGCCGCGCCATGCACGACGGACTGGGCTACGTGCCGACCCACCGGTCCGCCGAATACCAGCTCGACCTCCAGGGTTTTGGTGACACGGCGGAGAAAGTGATATGTACTCAGTCGATCACCGAACCGCCGGTCCTGATCCGGGCCGTCCCGCCCACCTGTTGAGGACTCCGTGCCGAACCGTCGCCAGCCCAAGCAGCGCCGCTACATAGCGCTGTCCGTCGCCAGCCTGATCCTGCTCGCCGGCGGCGGCGCCATCACGGCCGAGGCTGTCTCCTCGCGCGGGAGCGACGGCGCACGGCAGTCGCGTACCGCTGCCGACGGGACCGGCTTGGACAGCGACGCCGGTTCCGCGGCCGGAACGGCCAAGCCGTCCGCCTCAGGAACCGCCAAGCCGGCGACGGGCGCCTCGTCCCCGGCGGGCAGCACACCGTCGGCCGGGACCCCAGGCGGGCCGTCCGCCCACGCGTCGTCGGCCGCCACCACCGCTGCGGGCCCCGGCGCGAAGCAGCCGCCGCCCCAGTCGCACACCGTGGTGCAGCTGCCGGCGTCGCGGGTGTTCACCGGTCAGGCCTTCGACACCTGCACCGCCCCGAACCTGACCACGATGAGCGCCTGGCGCAAGAGCTCGCCGTACGGCGCCGCCGCCGTCTACATCGGTGGCAAGAACCGCGGCTGCGCGCAGCCGCAGCTCACCAGCTCGTGGGTGCAGTCGGTGCACGCCGCCGGCTGGCAACTGATCCCGCTGTACGTGGGGGCGCAGCCGCCCTGCCAGACGAGCAGCAACCCCGAGCGGATCACCGCCGCCAACGCCTCCTCACTGGGCACGGCGGACGGCGCGGACGCCGTCGCCAAGGCGTCCGCACTGGGGATGCGCGCCGGCAGTGCGATCTACCTGGACATGGAGGCGTACGACATCAGCAACGCCTCCTGCGTCCAGTCGGTCCTGACCTATGTGCAGGCGTGGGACCGTGCCGCGCACGCGAAGGGCTACTGGGCCGGGTTCTACGGGTTCAGCCAGTCCAGCGCCGCCGCGATCGCCACCGCCGCCGGCAACCACACGGCGGACCTCCCGAACGCCCTCTGGTACGCCCGCTACGACAACAACGCCGACACCACGACCGGCTTCCCCTTCGCCTCCACCCTGTGGACCGGCCACCGCCGCGGCCACCAGTACGCGGTGAACAAGAAGGAGACCTTCGGCGGGGCCACGGTCACCGTTGACCACAACGCCTGGGACGCCCCCGTCGCCGTGGTCGGCTGACCGGCCGCAACCAGGGTGCCCGCTCCCAGGTCCCCGACGACCGGACGCTCCCTCCGAAGAACTCCGCCCGAAAACCTCCGCTGCCGTGACGGCGCGGGGGTTTTCGCGTTTTGAGCGGGAAGGCTTCGCCTGCGCTCCTTGTGAACCATGAACCGATGCATAGGTTCATATCCACTAGTTGACTTGCAACTAGTGGATATGCGATGCTTGCGGTGTCCGCACAAACCCGCTGGGAAAGGACCACGTCATGCGCTCCACCATCCGAACCGCCCTCGTCATCGGCGGCGGCATCGGCGGCCCGGTTGCCGCGATCGCCCTGCACCAAGCCGGTATCGAAGCCACCGTGTACGAGGCCTACGACAGCAGGGCGGACGGTGTGGGAGGCGGGCTGGGCCTGGCGCCCAACGGTCTGGGCGCCCTCGACGTCATCGGAGTCGGCGACCTCGTACGCGCCATCGGCACGCCCACCACGCACATCGTGCTGCAGAGCTGGAACGGCAAGCGGCTCGGCGAGTTCGGCAGCCCGCCCGGCGTCGAGTCGTCGCAGTTCGTCTGGCGCGCCGATCTGTACCGGGTGCTCTACGACGAGGCGGCCCGCCGCGGTGTCCGCACCGTGCACGGCAAGCGGCTGGTCTCCGCGCAGGAGAGCGACGACGGTGTGACCGCGCACTTCGCGGACGGGACGACGGCAACGGCCGATGTGCTGATCGGGGCGGACGGCATCCGCTCCACGGTGCGCTCGCTGATCGACTCGGACGCGCCCCAACCCAACTACGGCGGCCTGGTCAGCTTCGGCGCCCCGGTGAGGAACACCGGACTGCCCCCGACCGGCGGCAAGATGTACATGATGTTCGGCAAGCGCGCCTTCCTCGGCTACCAGGTGCACGAGGACTCGTCGGGTGTGTGGTTCGTGAACCTGCCGCACCCCGAGCCGATGACCGTGGCCGAAGCCGGGCGGACCGGCGCCGAGGAGTGGCTGCGCGTGCTGGCCGGATCGTTCACCGGCGATCGCGTCCCGGCTGCGGACCTGCTGCTGAAGACCGACCCCGCCGACCTGCTGATCGCCGGCCCCATGGAGAACATGCCGAGGGTCCCGGCCTGGAGCCGGGGGCGGATGGTGCTGATCGGCGACGCGGCGCACGCGGCCTCGTCCAGTTCGGGACAGGGCGCCTCGCTCGCCATGGAAAGCGCCGTCCAGCTGGCCCGCTGCCTGCGTGACCTGCCGCACGAGGAGGCGTTCGCGGCCTACGAGGACCTGCGCAGGCCCCGCGTCGAGCGGATCATCAAGGAAGCCAACCGCACCAACAGCAACAAGGCCGCAGGACCGGTCGGCCGGGTGCTGCGGGATCTGCTCCTCCCCCTGGTCATGAAGTTGAACAAGCCGGAGAAGTCGGCCTGGCAGGCCGGCTACCGCATCGACTGGGACGCCCCGGTCACCGCCGTCCCGCACCCGGACGGAGCCGCGGCGTAACCGGCGCCGGCCCACCACCGCCCGTCCCCCGCCGTGGCACCGCCACGGCGGGGGAAATCGGCGTGACCGATTCCGGGTACCGTGGAGGACGGCAGCCGCGTCTGCCTGTTCCGAGCCTGGGCCCGCGCTGGTGGGTCATGAGGGCGAGGACAAGGGTCATCGACTCACGCCATCGCCTCAGTCCGGTCTTCCCGGCCTTCTGCGGGACCGCGTGGAAAACCGCTGGAGGACTGTATGACGACGAACCGTGCCCGCAAGGACGTCATCCGCGACCGGATGACCGCGACGGGCGAGACGTACAACGTCGCCGCCCGCAACATCCTGGCGATGCGCCACACCTCGCAGACGGCGGAGGCGTGCCGCGTCCAGCGTTGGCAGCCCCCCGTCCGGCTCGACCTCCCGTGCCCGTGCGGCAGCACCTGCGAGCCCGGCGAGAAGTGCGGCCGCTGCCACGCCCTGCACAAGCACGTCGCGCGCAACCCCGGCAGCCTGGTCGACGTGGAGGTCTGGGAGGACCAGTACGACTGCGTCGGCTGCTCGGCCTCGTACGTGATCCCGGTGCTCCTGCCGGACAGCCCCTGGGGCGTCGTCGAGATGGTGCCGCAGGGAGGCGTCGCCGAGCCGGTGGCCAAGGCCCGGCTCTACCCCGGCGTGCTCCACCCGCGGATGGCCTCCGAGGTCAACCACGACCCGTCCTGATCCAGGCCGCCTCGTCACCAGCCCTTCCGGCTCCCCGTCGGGAATGCGGGGAGGGGCCCGGGTTGATTCACGGAGCCCCACCCCTCAACCCTTGATATCCCTCAGGGTTGACGTTCACTTTGAACGCCTTTCCGACCCTTTACGCGACGTGGAGGGTGAGCTTGCCCCGCGTGCGGCCCTGCTCGCCGCGACGGTGCGCCTCGGCGGCCTCCGCCAGCGGCAGGACGTCCTCGACCTCGACGGTGACGCCGCCCTTGTCGATCAGTTCGGCGATCGTGGCCAGCGAGGCCCCGTCGGGCTCCACGAGATACGCCGCGGCCCGCACTCCGCGATCCCGCGCCGCCTCCATGAGCGCGGGCGAGACACCCGACGGGACGGCGACGACGATCCCGCCGGGGCGCAGCGTGTCCAGCGAGCGGGTACTCGTACGGTCGTGCTCGTCGCCGATCAGGTCGATGACGACGTCGATGTCGCGCACCTCGTCCTCGAAGCGGACCGCGGTGTAGTCGACGAGTTCATCGGCGCCCAGTTCGCGCAGCCAGGCGTGCTTCGGCGCGCGGGCGGTCCCGGTGACGTGCGCCCCCAGATGCTTGGCGAACTGCACGGCGAAGTGCCCCACCCCGCCCGCCGCGCCATGGATCAGCACCCGCTGACCTGCGGTGACTCCGGCGGTGACGGTCAGGGCCTGCCAGGCGGTGAGGGCCGCGAGCGGCACCGCGGCGGCGTGGTCGTGGTCGAGCGTGGCGGGCTTGCGGGCGAAGTGCCGGGCCGGGGCGGTCACGTACTCGGCGTACGCGCCGGCCTCCCGGGGGAACGACGGCATCCCGTACACCTCGTCACCGACCTCCAGGGTGTGCACGCCGAACCCCACCTGCTCCACGACGCCGGAGACGTCCCAGCCGAGCACGAACGGCGGCGCGCCCAGCGCACCGGCCATGCCGCCGCCCTCCCGGGTCTTCCAGTCAACCGGGTTGACCCCGGCGGCACGCACCCGCACCAGCACCTCGTGCGGTACCGGCTCCGGGCGCGGCAGCTCGGTGAGATGCAGCACCTCCGGGCCGCCGAAGGTGTCCTGGGTGATCGCGCGCATGGTCGGCTTCTCGTTCATCTGATGGCTCCCGGTGGGGGGTGGGGCCGGCGCGCACACGGCGCGCCGACCGGTTATCGTCAACACCGTGGACGCTACCCATGGGGTAGTGGTTACCTGCAAGGGCTACTACTATCTTTTGGAAAGCATCACAGGTGGGAGCCGTGAACGGCAACGCAACCGGCGTGTCGCCCACCCTCCACGACCGGGAAAGGCAGTGGCCATGACCATCGCGTGCACGACAGGAAACCACGCACAGCACGACGTGTACGCCGCGCTGTGCCCGTGCCGCGACGTGCTGGACCTGCTGGCCAACAAGTGGACGGCGCTGGCGATCGGAGCGATGGAGGAAGGGCCGCAGCGCTTCGGCGCACTGCAGCGCCGCCTCCAGGGCATCAGCCCCAAGGTCCTGACGAGCACCCTGCGCCGGCTGGAGGACAGCGGGTTCGTCGACCGCACCGTCTACCCGGCCGTCCCGCTGCACGTGGAGTACGAACTGACGGAGCTGGGGCGCGGTGTGGCCGTGCCGCTCGGCGTGCTGCGCGCGTGGGTGGAGACCCACCTCGACACCGTCAAGCCGGACGCACCGGCCGGGTGTGTCTGACCACCGGACGGGCCGGTCGACCCGGCCGGGATCCCGTCCCCGCCCGGGCACACATCAGCGGCGCGGGAGGGGACATACGTACAGGTATGAGGTTTCCCAGCGCAGAGCCGCACAAGGAACAGACCGTCGGCACCAGGTCACTGGCCGAGGTCGAGGAGGCATTTCACGCCCTGGAGGCCGTCGGGGCGGGGCCGGCCCAGCAGACGCAGCTCTCCCGGGGCGCCCTGACGGGCTACCTGTGGGCGCTGGGCCGCGGCGACCCGGCGCCGGTCACGGGCGCCTCGTGCGAAGGGGCACCGGATCTGCCCCTGCTGACGGCCGAAGCGGACGCCGCGGTCGTGCAGCTGGCGGACGCCACCCAGCGCACGATCCCGCGCGACTACATCCAGGGGGTGCACGACGCGCTGGCCTGGGTCTGCGGGCACAGCGACCTGCGGCCCTGACCCGGGTCAGGGCAGGGTGAGGACGCGGGGGCCCTCCGCGGTGACGGCGACGGTGTGCTCGATGTGGGCGGCCCGGCTGCCGTCGACGGTGCGCAGTGTCCAACCGTCGGGATCGGTACGGTAGTCGTCACGTCCGCCGGCCATCAGCATCGGTTCGATGGCGAGCGCGAGACCGTGCCGCAGCGGGAAGCCGCGGCCGGGACGGCCGCGGTTGGGTACCCCCGGATCCTCGTGCATCCGGCGGCCGATGCCGTGGCCGCCGAAGTCCGCGGGCATCCCGCAGCCGGCCGCCTTGGCGACGGTGCCGACGGCGTGCGAGATGTCCCCGATCCGGTTGCCCGGGACGGCGGCCGCTATGGCGGCGTCCAGCGCCCGCTGGGTGGCGTCGATGAGCCGCAGGTCGGCGGGACGCGGCGTGCCGACGATGAAGCTGATGGCGGCGTCGCCGGTCCAGCCGTCGAGCTCGGCTCCGCAGTCGATGCTGACCAGATCGCCGTCCCGCAGCCGGTGGTCGCCGGGGATGCCGTGCACGATCGCGTCGTTGACCGAGGCGCAGATCACCGCGGGGAACGGCACCGGGGCGAATTCCGGCCGATAGCCGAGGAACGGCGAACGCGCCCCGGCCGCGCGCAGAACGTCACGGGCCACGACGTCCAGCTCCCGCAGCCGGACCCCTACGGCCGCCGCCGCGCGGACGGCGCCGAGCGCCTGGGCCACGACGCGCCCGGCTTCGCGCATCGCCTCCAGCGCCGCGTCGGTCTTGATCTCCACCATGTTGCTGACCCCTGACTGATGACCTCGATGATGCCCAATACTTATACCGGTATTAGTATCACGGTCATGGTGAGAACTCCTTTGACCCCCTGGGAACGTGAACGCGGTGAGCGCTTCGGCGCGCTGCTGCGCCGGGCCCGCGGCGACCGCAGCATGGTGGAGGTCGCCGCCGCGGCGGGACTGTCCGCGGAGACCCTCCGCAAGATCGAAACCGGCAGGGCACCGACCCCGGCCTTCTTCACCGTGGCAGCGCTGGCCGCCGCGCTGGACGTTTCCCTGGACGAGCTGGTCACCGCGTGCGCGGAGAGCGCAGAGGACGCCCCCGAGGCGCTGACGGCCTAGGCCGGGGCCGCCCGGGTCGACGGGAGCCGCCGCGGGTCGGCGCGGCGGCGGGTCGGCGCGGCGGCGCCCTCAGGCATGCCCTGCCGGAGGCGCCGGGAAGCGGGCGGGGATCATGGACGGCGGCAAACCGCCGACCCGCGGCCCCTTCGGGCCGCGCCCGTGACCCACCGGACCCGAGGATTCATGCCCTCCCTGCTCTCCAGCTTCGCCCCGATCTGGATACTCACCGCGGCCGGCTACCTGGTCAGCCGCACGGGTCTGCTGGGCGAGCAGGCGGAACCCGTCCTCGGCCGGTTCGTCTTCCATGTGGCCATGCCGGCCGCGCTGTTCGTCATGATCTCCAAGGCGCGCCTCGATACCTTCGCGAACACCTCGATGATCGCCTTCGCCGCAGGCACCGTCGTGGTCTGCGCCCTCGGCCTCCTGGCCGCTCGCCGGCTCTTCCACCACAAGCTCGCCGACCAGGCGATCAGCAGCATGGCGGCCGGCTACGTCAACTCGGCCAACCTCGGGATCCCGGTGGCCCTGCAGGTACTCGGAGACGCCTCGTTCGTCGCCCAGATCCTGCTCTTCCAGGTGCTGCTGATATCCCCCCTCATCCTGACCCTGCTCGACGCCGGCACCGGCGCCGGCTGGAGGAGCGGCGGCCTCACCCGGATGCTGATGATGCCGGTGCGCAACCCGATCATCATGGCCTCCGCCCTCGGCGCCGTCGTCTCCGCCGCGGGCTGGCAGCTTCCGACGGCCCTCGGCCACTCCTGCGAACTGCTCGGCGCGGCCGCCGTTCCCACCGCCCTCGTCACCCTCGGCATGTCACTGCACGGCCGCCCGGCCGCGACCGGCACGGGCCGGCTCACCGAGGTCGGCGTGACGGTCGTGCTCAAGACCCTCGTACAGCCCCTCGTCGCCCTGGCGGTCGGCGGCCTCCTTCTGCACCTGCCGCAGCACCAGTTGCTCGCCGTGGTGCTCTGCTCCGCGCTGCCCACCGCCCAGAACGCGTTCATCTACGCGCGCCAGTACGACCTGGACACCGATCTCGCCCGCGACTCCGTGATGGTCTCCACCCTCGTCTCGATGGCCACCCTGTCCGTCGTCTACTGGACCCTGGGCCCGACCCACCCGTAGAAACCGTTGGCGCCCCCGCGGCCGGTGGCCGCACCCTGTATCCCGTGGAAGAACCGAAACACCTCCTGGACGAGCCGAAACACCGGATCCGCGCACTGCACACGGAGACGACCGTCACCGTCTACCAGGCGTACTCGCCGCACATCGGACTCCCGGCGGCGAGCACCGGCCGGTTCCCGGCGGCCTGGCAACGGAACCGGATCACGTGGATCAAGCCGCGCTCATAGTCTTTTTCCATGACGCCCGACACCAACAACCAGCAGTCCGAAGCACGATTACGGCGCGCGCTGCGTGCCAACCAGGCAGCCGGACCACAGCGGACGAAGAAGAGCCGCACCGATTGGGAAGGGGAGCCGGCCGCGATCTACTGCCGGATCTCCCATGTGAACGACGACGACCAGACCGGCGTGGAGCGCCAGGAGAGCATCTGCCGGGAGGCCTCCGGCGCCACCGCGCACCGCAGTACGCCGAGCCGGGATGTGTCCACAGGTATGGCCTGCATGGGGTGTTGGTCTCCTTGACCACTCACACGCGGCGCATACCATCGTCGGCCCTGTGGTTGCCAGCCGTCCACGGGCACTCCTCTCGGAGTTCCATGGTGGACATTGAAGCGGAGGTGCGTACAAACCCGCCGCCGAACGAGCTGATCCACCCGGGCCGTCTCCGAGCCGTCAAGGGGTGGCCCGGCACCACCGGCCGAACTCATATGATCCGCACCTCCGGCACTCCCCCACAGCGGATGTGCCTCAGACAACCGGGGGCAATATGAACGAGCACTGGCAAACGTCGGACTGGGATCTCATGGACGGCGAGACGCTACTCGGCCGGCTCACCGGATATGACGTCGACCAGCCGAGGTTTCTCCTGCGCTTCGCTCCCACGCCGGCCTGGGAGCCGATCAGGCCGCTCTTTGATGCCTTCGCGGCTCTACGCGGGCCCGATCCTGAGGGGACCGCCATGATGCGCGTCCTGAGGCCCATCCGTGATCTTGGGCTCACGCTCGTTCCAGCCGGGGGCGGCACCCCGCTCACCGAGTACATCCTCACCATCGACGGAGATGAAGCTCGCTTGCGCTACTAGCAAGCAACCCCCTGCCCGATCCGTGCCCGGTCCGGCGGGAAGCGGCGGGGATTCGCGGGGAATCCCGGCGACGCTTCCGCTCCGGGGCAGGTCAGACGCTTCCCAGGTCGGCCAACATCCGCATCCCTGGTCTTCCAAACTAGGGCTCTACAGGCCAGCCTCGCACTGGCATGATCGGCCCATGTCTGAGTACGCGTGGCCGGCGGGGCCCGGAATCCCGGCCGAAGAGGACGTTCGCCGAGATTGGCCGGCGACCGTGTTCGCACTCCCGGTAGGAGCAACGATCAGCTGCCAGGTCATCGGTCGCCAACGCTTCGGCGTGTTTGTCCGGATAGATGGCGTGCCAAACGCAGTGGGGTTGGCGGAGGTCACACTCATGCCACCCGAGATGGATCTACCCCGCATGGGCGCTGTAGTCACCGGTCAGGTGATCTGGCATGCCGACCACAATCACCAGGTGAAGCTCAGGCTGGACGAATGGGTGAGTCCGTAGAGGATTGTCTCGCGGGCCGTCTCAGGACCGCGCGAAGCTGACCGACGTCGCTGCGCTCGATCTGACGCCGGGTCGCGCGCGTCAATCGGGTTCGATCATGTTCCTCAAGATGCCACAGCGGATACGACAAAGCGGGACGACGGCAGACGGGATGGCAGCCAAGAGCAGCGTGGCGGGCACCGCATGATCAGGCCGAGGGCGCCGTTAGGCTCGGTGCATGGCAATAGATGAACCGTCCGTCGTCTGGTCCTTGGACGGCTTCAGCAAGGACGACGAGTTCTTGCGAACTGAGCGCCCGATCAGCCGCGAGCAGATCATCCAACTCCGAGAAGTGATCACTCCGGACCCGGACGATCCTTGGATGCTCTACTGCTACGACGTGCCTCTCAGTGACTGGGCCGCAGTCGACGCGATCTTGCATTGTGGCCCCCCTGACGCGACCCTCGACTACCAGACCTCGGCCAGCGCCCAGCGTTAATCCCCGTGCCCCTTCCGTGCCCGATCTGCCGGGAAGCCACGGGGAACCACGGGGAACCACGGGGAACCACGGTCGCCCGCAGGCAACACGCATGAGAACGGCCCCCGACCGATGTCCCTGGTCGGGGGCCGACTTGGTGTCTCTGGCTGCGGAGGATGTGAGATTCGAACTCACGGTGACATCGCTGCGCCAGGGAAGGTCAAGAACGGCAGCCGCCGGACCTTCCCGGACGACGACCCCGGCCCGACCTATGGGGGCAGTGAGCGACCCTCCCGCGCTTCGGCCGCCACCAGCTCAGCGAACCCGGCCGGCAACCTCCGCAGATCCTCCTGCGCGCGGGCATCGGACATCCCGGCAGTGATCCGGGCACGCTCCCCATCCAGCAAGCGGAACAGACGGCGATCCGTCACGTGGCGCCACCACCAGACCTCCAGCACGAAAGCGGCAGACGCCACCCGCTCGCGGGCACCCACTCCCCTCACCGTGGCCCTTCTACCAGCGAGGCCCGGAAGAAGCTCGTGATCACGCCACGGAATCCCGTGTGCCCAGTGAGCCCGGCATGGCGCAAGCACCACACCTCCGGACCCTCTTGCTCATCCGCTGCCGCCGACGCCTCGCCGCACGAAGTGCACTCCGCCGCATAGATCGGGCCGCTAGCCGTTGTGTCCGTGGCCAGCGACCAATCCGTGTACCGATAGACCGCCCTGCCCACCATCACCGCAGCCCCCGGCCACCACGTTCGACCGCCAGGCCGTCCGCCGCATTGAGCCGCAGGGCCAGACCAGAGGTGAAGACCAGCACGACTACCAGGCCACCCGAGGCAAACCGGTCCGAACGAACCGCCTTCACCTCTCGCCACTGACCGCGCACACTGACCCGGTCCCCGCGCTGTACCCTCAGCGCCGCAACGCGGGCCATCACGACCACCGGTCCTCAACGCTGCTCGCGTCGTCGACCCGCGTACCAGTCTGACCGTCAGTCCCGGCAGGCTTGACGTCCTCCGGGCAGGCGCCCCATTCCGTTCCACCGCCGACTGGCCGCAGTTGGATGTACGGGCCTACGCGGCCAATGACGTGGCCCGTGCGCCGCTTGGCTGTATCCACTGCCAGCGCGCCGACTTCAGGAATCCCGTCATTGCTCATGCCGGGATCATCACGCGCATCACCAGGACGTTGGAACCTCCCCCAAAACCCACTTCGGGACGTCCCACACCGGGTAGAACGTCCCTAGTGCCGTCCCGTCAGGTGGGGAAAGATCAGATGCCGAACGAGAGATTACGTGCCGCCATGGCAGCCGGAGGCTGGACATACGCCGCCCTTGCGGTAAAGGCCGAGGTGGACCCGAAATCCGTTGAGCGATGGGTCAATCTCGGCCGAACGCCACGCCGCGTCACGGCCATGCTGGCGGCAGAGACCTTAGGAGAAGATGTGCACGCTCTGTGGCCAGCGCTCAGGCAGGCCCGCGCTGCCCGAGCAGTCAGTCCCGAACTGGTAGCTCTCTATGATCAGCGCGCTGACATTCCAGCGTCGACGTTCGTCGACATGCTGTCGCAAGCACACGAGCAGATCGACGTGTTGGTGTACGCCGCCATCTTTCTGCACGAGGCGTATCCCCGGCTCAATGAGCTTCTGCAGGAGCGAGCCACCGATGGCTGCGCGGTCCGCATCGCCATTGGTGATCCGGACGACCCCAACGTTCGGCAGCGCGGCCAGGAAGAGCGATTCGGGCACGGCATCGAATCGCGCTGCCGGCTCGCCCTCATGCACTACACGCCGTTGGTGGGTGTGCCCGGGATCGAGTCCGGACGCACGGGACCACCCTCTACAACTCGCTGTATCGCGCCGATGACCAGGCCCTGATCAATGCCCATGTCTGGGGAGTGAACGCATACGCCGCACCCGTCTGGCACCTCCGCCGGCACGGCGATGGTGGAATGTTCGACACCTACGCGGGAAGCTTCGATGCGGTTTGGGCGACAGCGACGCAGGTACAGGAGACGTGACCGTGATCCGGACCGAGTACTACGACAACCCCAAAGCGCCCAAGCCCAACAGCTTGGTCGTGGCAGCGTCCGCTGTCGTCACCGACGAGGAGGGCCGCATCCTGCTTCAGCGGCGGACGGACAACGACCTCTGGGCCTTGCCGGGCGGCGGTATGGACATGACGGACTCGCTTCCAGGTACCGCAGTCCGTGAAGTCAAGGAAGAGACCGGCCTGGACGTGGAGATCACCGGGCTTGTCGGCACGTACACCGACCCGCGGCACGTCATCGCCTACTCGGACGGCGAAGTACGACGGCAGTTCAACGTCTGCTTCACCGCCCGAGTCGTTGGTGGTCGACTCGCCATGTCGGATGAGTCGACGGAGCTCCGATTCATCGCCCAGGCTGAGATTGCCGAGCTTCCGATGCATCACACTCAGCAGCTCCGAATCCGCCACTTCATGGAGCACCGCGCTGAGCCCTACCTGGGCTGATGTCGCACGACGTTTCCCTTGGCAGGCGCATCCAGCACGGAGACAGCTGTAGGTGCCGGCTGAAGGATGGCTGTGTCCACTTGACTTGTCGCCAACGTGTCAGTCGACCAGCCGCCCTGCCGGTGGCGGGCCGTGCGGGATCTCCCTGCCTGCCAGCAGGGTTCGCGGTCCGGCCTCGCTCAGCCACAGAGTCCCATCATCGAGTCGTCGAAGTCCGGGAACTCCCCAGCTGCCTGCTCGATCACGGCTGCGGCCGACTGCTCCCGGTCCGGGGCGAATCGCTGCGCGAGAGCCGCGAATGCCTCGTTGGGCTGCGCAGTCCAGTCGGGCTCGTAGTCAGTGGCAGCCTCACAGGGGCCGTAGCCGCCGGCGAGCAGCCACAGGAAGTCGCCCAGGCTGCGGGCCACGACGCCGGTCTCGCCCTCGGAACCGAAGAACACCACGGGCTGATCGACGAGTGGCTGGCCAGGGCGTACCAGCCAGAACGCCGCATACCCGCCCGAGCCGTCCTGGCCGAACACGCGGAAGGCGTCGCCGCTGAGTTCCGGGTTCCCGGTCCAGGCCCGGAACCAGTCGGTGGTGTCCTCACCGGTCAAGAAGGCCGGGAAGGGCTCGAAGTCGACCCCTTCGCCGTCGCTGTATTCGAAGGGAACAGCAAGGGCAGCGGCGAGCGCGGCGGGAACCTGTCGATCATCGGTAGATGGCACGCCGACAGGCTAGTTCCCACCGCTGACAACGGATGGCGGGGCTCCCGGCGCAACAGTCATCGGCCAGGCGGACGCTCACCGAGGGCCACGAGCTGCCATGCGTGAAGTCGGAACGAGCTACCCCTCCACGCGCACCGCAGAAAGTAACAGATCACATGGACAAAGCCACTGACAACTCCCTTGGACAACTGCCCATAGCAGCAGGTTACGAGACACGAAGATGACATGTGAAAACGGAACCTACAGCAGCCTCTCGGGCTAGGCCCGAAAAAGGACTATGAACACGGCTTGACATGGATCATCAAGCAGCGTTCACAGACCTTATCCATGCTGCTGGTGACATGACCGTGAACGGCTGCCGGTGTGTGGCCTGCCTCGCGGGATGCGTTGGACGGGAGCCCTCGGGCGCGGGGTCGCCTGGCTTGACCTTCGTCCCAGTGAGCCTGTGCTGCCATGTGGCCCCGGGCGATGCCGGCCGTTGTGTCCGGGTTGCCGGTCAGGGACGCAGGTGGGCCAGCAGTTCGTCACCGCCGGGATATGGCTGTTCCTGGGGGAGCAGCTGCGCGGCGGAGTCTGAATCGCCGCGACTGACGAGCGTGCGGATTTCGCGGGCAAGCGGGGTCACGTCTCTGATGGATACGGTCCATTCGTCCGCGTAACGCAGCGATGCCTCGCCAGCGAGCCCCAGTTGAAGTGAGCGGTACGGCAGGGAACGCAGGTTCAGGTCTCGTTCGGGATCCCACTGGACACGAGCCGGCGCGCGCTTGAGGTCACGCTGCCAGGCGGCTTGATCGGGGTGCAGCCCGCTGACGTAGCTCGACGCGCAGGCGTGGCGCAGCGCCCAGTCGAAGCCGTCGCGATCGATCTCGACGGCAAGAACGGTCTCCTGGCCTTCCTTTGTACCCCAACCGGAGCGGTACATCATCCACAGGAAGCTTGGTTTAATCCACGTCATGCGGTCACGCTTCCACGCTGCGGGAAAGCGGCCGTCGCGGACCGCGGGAAGTCCGATTTCAGGGGATTATGCCTGGTAGACAGTAATCGTGGATGCCGTGTGGAGCGCGCGGATCCTGCGGTGCGGTTCTTCCATGGCATACAGCGTGGGGCCGGCCGGTTCGGGTGGCCACCAATTTTCGACCGCTGTTCGTTGCGCCAGGCAATGCCGGCCGCAGCACCGACATGGTCAGGGCTGTCCTGGACTTGCAACTCGCCGCGTCAGCACGAGGGCGACGAGACCCGCCGCATGGACAACGACAGAACCGACATGAACTTCACCAAGGGCCCCAGATCACCGTGCCAGACGTGCGAGTCACCTACGACAAGACTGTGGACGCCGCCTACGTGTACTTCACCGAACCGCAGGATCGCGTGCAGTCCGCGCACACGTACCCCTGCGATCCGGTGAACGTCGGCGGGATGATCAACCTGGACTTCGACGAGCAGGGCCGCCTCATCGGAATCGAGGCTTGGCGGCCAGTTCAAAATTGCCCGCATACCTGCTCCAGTCCGCGGAGCGGCTGGACACCGAAGGCGCATGAAGCAGTAGAGCGCGGCAATCGCGGCCACCCGCTGAGGTCAGCCACAGGCTAGAAAAGGCTCACGGTGGCTATTGGAGCTCTCCGGGGTCGAGGCGATCCTCGTCAGGCTACTCCCCCAGTTGGTCCCGACCGAGGCTCTCACCATTCCGACAAATGAGTGCCTGTCTGCTCCGCGGTCGAGCCAGATGCAGTCGGCCTACTTGTCTGCCGCACCTCGAATCTCAGCCGATGGTCAGGTCGAAACGGGCTGAAAGCGAGACATTGCCCCTGTACCTGCGGAGCGCGGACCGCAAAGTCGGCTCTACATCCCCATCCCCGAACCAACGAGCAGCTTCGGTCGGATGTGTCTGCCGTAGATCGGTTTGTCGGTCCCCGCCCGTACGCTGTTCCCGGCGTAGGCCGGGATGTAGGGAGAGGCTCATGGCAAGGCAGCTGACGCTCACACAGCGTCTCGCTCTGGTCAACAAGTGGAAGAACCCGCCCGGCCCGTCCGAGCAGCTTCGGCTGGATCGGGCCGAGCGCATGGTCAAGGCGGCGGTCGATCAGCACAGGCCGTTCCAGAGCCTGGACATCACGGTCGCAGCCAAGGGCTCCTACCCAAACAACACCAACGTCCGCGGCGACAGCGACGTGGACATCATGGTGAAACTCAACCATCCCTTTCACACCGACGGCCTGGCGAGCTGGTGGTTCGGTGAGCAGGCCGACAAGGGGACATGGACCAAGACCGGTCTCCGCCAGGAGGTCTACGTTGCTCTCACGAATCACTTCGGACGGGTGGACCCGGACCACAACCTCGCCTTCTTCGTTCCGGAGGTTCTCGGGAGCCGCCCCAGCATCGACGTGGTGCCGTGCTTCAAGTGGGTGACATACGACTTCTCAGCTCCCGGGGGCCAGTACGTGGGGAGCGCCGTCTATGGCCGCAACGGCAAGCGAATCATCAACTGGCCCGAGCTGCAACTGATCAACGGTCGCACTAAGAACACCGATACCAATCTGCGGTACAAGTTCGTGGTTCGGGTCCTGAAGAACGTGGAGAACGACCTCGCGGCTGCGGGCGTGATCGAGGCACTGCCGTCGTACTTCTCAGAGTGTCTGATCTACAACGTGCCCAAACCCATCTTCCTCGCTGGCGACTTCGACGACGCAGTCCGGGCGAGTCTGCAAGAGGTCCGCCGGCAGCTCACGGGGACCTGGTTCGGTTCGCAGCGCATGGTGGAACCGAACGGAATCAAGAAGCTCTTCGGTGAAGGCCAGAAGTGGGCGGAGAAGGACGCACGGGAGCTGATCGAAGGCGCCTGGTACTACCTCGGCTACGGAGGCTGACGATGGGCACAGCCACCACCATCCGCACTGGCGCAACCGTCGCCGCCACTCTCTACACAGGCATTCTGCTCGTGCTGGGTTTGTACCCATCGCAGTTCCGTTACCTGTTCGCCTACATCCCAGCCGCTGTCGGATACGGCGTGGTCGTCTTCGACAAGTGGGTCTGGCGCTGGTCCGGAATCCACCGTTTCACCGGCCGACCCTGGGTCACCGGCACATGGCGCGTGATCCTGTCCCCGAGCGCGGACAGCCACATACCCGAAGGCGGAAACCGGGGGCCGATCACCACATACCTAACGATTGAGCAGACCTTCTGGAGCCTGCACGCCACGCTTCGCACCAAGGAGAGCACCTCGCGCTCAAGCAACGCCCACATCAGTTCCCCCGAGAACTCTGGTACCGCAGAGATCGGGTTCCTCTACGACAACACGCCGCGCGCGGAGCACCAGCACCGCAGCCCTCGGCACGAAGGGGCCTGTCGCATCTCTGTCACGGGCCTGAACCCCCGGGCAGCAACAGGGCACTACTACACCAGTCGGTTCACCGCCGGCGACATGGACTTCACCCTGCTCAACCGCTCCATCGACTACGGCACCTTCGCCGAAGCCCAGGCAGCCGATCCGGAGCACACCACTAGCTGACTTAGCTATCACCGGAGAAACCCGATACCCCTGAGCGCTGTCACCCGCACATGGAATGGGGTTGTACGAACGAGCAATGAGCGGCGGCAAGGAATGGACTATGAACACGGCTTGACGTGGGTCATCAATCCGCGTTCATGACCTCTTTCGTGGGCTGAAGAGCTTGGGATTACTTCGTTGATCGCTTCTCAGGGGTGCTCGAATCGACTGAGCAGGCTGGAGCCCAATTTGAGAACCATGATGCCGCGTGGACCAGCCACGACGGCTCGTTTGCCGGGAAGGAACCTGGTGCTCCACAACGGTGATCCGACCCGTAGATGGTGCTCTCATCGACTTTCCGCGGACCAAAGGACAGCGGAACAGGTGTGTCCGCCAGAGAGGATGAGCGACTGCCTGCCGATCTGGGTGGTGTCCACGTCGGCCAATGCCATGTGATGAGCCTGCTCGAGTTGAGCATCGATCATCAGGGAACCGTCTTCGGTGTTCCAGATGTGCAGACGAGAGTAGGCGCAGGCTCCGACAGCGACCGGGAGGTCACCTATGTGACCGAAGGAGACAGCCGAGATAGACACCGGGTCGCCGTTGTCCATTCTGCGAACTGGTAGGTCGAGATGCCGCGTCTCATCGCTCCTCACATTCCATAGCCGGGCCTGGAGGCACTCCCAGTCACATGTGATGAACCGGAGTGCTTCGTCCGTTTGCTCTGGGAGTGGAGCCACCATGAACCTGCCGGTGTGGCAGGCCAGCGATGGCCGAACAGCATCGCACGTGGCAAGGTCGAAGAATCCCAGTCGCCCGCTGGTCGCTGTGACGAGGAGCAATGGCCGCTGCCTGTTCATGACAGCGATGGAACTCCATTCCTCGTCCGAGGCCAACTGGAATTCGTGTGACGCTTGGCCGTCCGGGAAGACCCGTAGGGTGATGTGCCTCTGCCTATCCAGCGTGACGAAGGACCGCGGGTCGCCCGGCACCACGGCTGCGCTGCGGAAGCCCTCCTCGGCCGATCGCCTCAGTTCGGCGAGGACGCCACCGCCGTCAGCCGCAAAGATCACGAGAGAGCCGCCGGCCCTGATGGACGCGATGCAGCCCTGTTGGGTGGAGTCGACGCCTGTGACGACGCTGTGGTGGTCGCCGACACTAGCCGCCGGGCGGGCTGCTTGGATGTTCCAGGCACGTACGGCGCCGTCGCGTCCCCCCGAGATAAGCAGGCGGGCACCGTTCAGTTCGCACTGTGCCAGCGATTGCACCCCACCGTCATGAACGGCCAGTTGCCGTACCTCCTCTTGGGCGGCGCCACGCATGAAGAGGTTGCCGTTCCAATCGCCCCAACACCACAGATCGTTGTCGTGCCCCGTAACCAGGGTGGTGAACACTCCCGCGTCACCATGATGTGGGTCCCCGACAATCTCTCCACGGACCGGGTCCCAGGCGATCACCTGGCCTGCCGTAGTTCCCAGAAGGAGCACAGGCCCGTCCTGGCGCTCAGCGAGCGATGCTGCCCAGAAGCGCGTGTCATTCCGCCAGCCCGGCATGTGTACTCCGGGATGCAGCGGTTCACTGAGCGGACGACCGGTGGTGAGGTCCCACGTCTTAATGTCACCACTGTTGCCGCTCACCACCGCAAGGCACCGCCCGCCTACGTTGTCCACCACGAGAACTTGGTCTTCTCGACCGATCGCGACGGGCGGCAGATCCAGCACATGACCGTCCCTGACGGACAAGACCTCGACTACGTGATCTCGGCTGACCGTAGCCACTGCGGATTGACCTGCGACGTCTAACGACCAGACACCGTTTGGCGCACGATCTTCCGCGAGAATCCTCTGCGGATCGACCGCGTCCGGCGTCGTGCGCAGTAGATGCCCATCCTCGTGAAGGGTCACGATGGCGATGCCGTCACCCTGCCGGAAGGTAGCCATGTTGAGGATGCGTGAATCCGGCTCCCGTACGCCGGTCACCATGGGTTCTCCATCGGCGAGGCGCCACGCCTGGATGCCCCATGCGCTCGCCGAGAGCACCACGATCCCCCTCGCTGTCTCAACGGTGTCGACAGCAAGGACGTAGTCGTCATGGTGACCGAGCATGCGGCTCTCAATGAGCGCGTCCCAGCGAGCCCAGAGCACCGACCAGGGACGATCGGGAGCCGTAGCTGCCAATTCGCCCGCCAGGCGCACGTCGCCAGCCATGTGGGCCGCCATCTCGAGGTAGCAGATGCGCTCGTCTTCCGGTGCCACAAGGAGTTGCTGGCCGACTCGTTGAATGATGCGAGCCACTCGCCAGCCCGACCCGGTGCGAGTGGTGGGGAGTGCCGTCAGCAGGCGAGCCGGATCCACGGCAGCCAAAAAGCCCGCGTCATCGAGAAGCTGGTCCAACACCTGGCCCTCGCCCGCATGGAAAGGCAGATAGGTACGCGTGTACCTGTCGGCGTGCGCCCAGTCCCGCTCGTCAAGGGAAGACGATGACAGCTTCTCGAGGAGGATGTCCGCAAGACGGCGGTGGACCTCGGCTGCCGGACGCTGACGAGTGCTCAACTGCCGCAAATACTCGCCCAGCGCTTCGTGGAAGAGTCGGAAGGCGACACGGTCTGCGTGGGTGCTGCGGTGGAGCAGGTCCACCGCAGAGCTGTCCAGGAGCAGCCGGGTGACATCGCGTTCGGAGTACGCGGCTGTTCCCAGCATGGTGGCCGCGGCCGCCCAGGTTCCTGGGTCGCTGAAGCCATCGCCCTGCGACCAGGCCAGAGCCATCAGCAGATCGCGTAACCATGGCCCACCTGGCTGAACGTCACCAAGGTATCGGTCCATGGCGGCACCCACTGTGGTGGGAAACGTCGCCGCCCACCCAGAGCTCCCTGTATCCACGGGTTCGTCAGATCCCATCAGGGACAGCGCCGTGAGCTGTGCCACGAGAAAACTGGAGCCGGCACGAGCGGCTACGGCCGCAGCGACCTTTTCCGCGAGTGCAGGGCGGCCACGGTAGGGAGTGCGGACCTGCGGGTCCGGATCGGCCAGCAATGTGCTACGGACGTACTCAGCAACATCGCGTCGATCCAGATACTGTTCCTCGTCCAGATCGAGTACGAGCGCCGAAGCTCCGAACAGCCGCAGCAGGTGGTCCTCGCCACCTCGGCGCGTGCCGACGAGCAGACGGATGCCCGTCCGCTCCGACGCCGCCGCCAGCGGCTCGAGTAGGTCAATGATGAGCCGATGGGCGTCGGCAGCCTCATCCACCCCATCGACGACGACCACAGTTGATCGATGCTCGAAATCCTCGCGGAGATGTGCGAGGAGACCGCTGCACGTCCCCTCGTCGATCGCCAGGGCCTGTGAGATCTCGGCGGCCACTTCGTCTGCCGTGTGGCCACGTACGTGCACCGCCATGCTGATGGAGCCGACCGGCGGTCGCGTCCCGGCTGGTGCGGTGGCAAGCACCTCATTCGGTTGTCCGGCATCGGCCAGACTCACCAGCCTTCCGAGAACCGCTGACTTACCGGATCCCGGGGCACCGGTCACGACACGAGACCACGCAACGTCCAGACCGGCGCCGTTGATCCAGTCCACCAGCTCACGCAGCACTCGAAGCCGGCCCATGAAGTATGAGCCCTCGCGCACGAGCGAAGGCAGAATTCCACGCCCTCTAGGGTGGAAGTGACTGCGCAACTGCTCCGCCCGCTGCGCAGCTGCGGTATCAGACCTATGAGCCAGCAGTTGCTGGTGCAGCGCCCGCCTCGAAACTCGATCGCTAAGCGCATCAACCGCCGGTGGTACCGCAAATCCGCACACCATGACCAGGGCTGTGAGGACCACCAGGACAGGGGAGACGTGGTCAGACGTGAGGAGCCCCAGCAAGGCCCCAATCGCAACTGCCAGGCCCGGCAGCATGTAGAGCAACAGGCGCTCGGTCAGTGACCGTCGGTTGTCACGCTGGCGCAGTGAGTACACGGTTTCATTCGTATATCCAATCGCGCCTCCTCGTCCATGGAATCCGCGGACGATCATCAAGCCGGCTCGACATGGTCATCAAGCCGCGTTCAAGCGACCCGGCCTGATCGTTGAAGGAAGGCCAGGAGCCGGTACTCGCCGTCGAGATCACCCGTGAAGGCTTCGAGTGGGCGCTGCGCCATGCCTGCCTCTCCCACTACGAGCGCGGGCTCCACCCCGACCTGGCCACCTGGAAGCGCGACCTCAAACGCTCCCCCGCCCGCGTCCAATGGGACCCGGAACGCGATCTCCACCTCCAGCCGCTGCCGTACCGCTCCCTCCAACTCGGCCTCACCGGCGACGCCGCCCGCCGATACGCGGACGAGTGGACGGTCACCATCACCGACGTGACGCCGCTCGCCCAGGAGATCCACACCCTCGTACGCGCCGGAGACCTGCACACCGCGGACCGGCTCCTGCCCGCCGAACTCCCCTACCCCGCCGGCGAAGAACTCCTGGCGCCGCTGCTGCCGTAGAGCCAGGGGCAGCGGTTCAGTGCCGCCGGCGCGCTCCTCGTGGTGCCCGCGGCACCGCTCAGTCGTGATCTGAGGTGACCGGGCAACCATTTGCGGTGTCGCGTGACTCTAAGGGGGTCATGAGCATCTTCAACGTGAAAGCGCGTGGCACGGCGCCCCCCGGAGTTGCTGCGGAATCGGTCGAGGAGAGTGAGGGGATACCGGATTTCGACCTGCTGGCGGCGAGGCGGTGGCCATCGCTCGTCAGGACCGGTTATCTGCTGACCGGTGATGTCGGCGCCGGGCAGGATCTGGCCCAGACCGCTCTGGCGTCCTGCTATGCCCATTGGGACAAGGTGTCGCGGGCGCGGGACGTGGACGCCTATCTGCATCGGGTCCTGGTCAATGCGCACCGCACCCGGATGCGTCGGCGTCGGGTGCGGGAAGTGGCGTGGGACCGCCGGACCGAGGCGAGCGCGGCCGCCTCGGTGGACTTCGCACCCGCCGCCGCATGGCGGGTGACGGTCAACCGGGCGCTGGCGGCGCTTCCGCCGCGGCAGCGCGCGGTTCTGGTGCTGCGTTTCTGGTCGGACCTGACCGAAGCGCAGGTCGCTGCGGCGATGGGCTGCTCGGTGGGCACCGTGAAGAGCCAGACCTCCAAGGCACTGGCCAAGCTTCGGCTCGATCCCGCGTTGCGGCTCGACCCTTCGGAAGGACAGTCATGAACGACCCCACGAGCCCTACCGAGGACGGTCTGAAAGCGGTGTTCGAGCGGCTGTCGCAGGACAGTGAGGTGGGCCGGGTACCACTGGGAGCCATCGTGACCTCCGGCCGGCGGCAACGTCGGACGCGGCGGGCCCTGCTGGGGCTTTCGGCGGTAGCTGTCGCGACGGTGCTGGGGGGAGGCGGCTGGCTGGCGGCGCAGGCGAACTCCGCGGGCACCACGGCCACCCCGATGTCCCCACCGGCCGCTACGACCCCGAAGGCCCCGGCGATCCCCCGGCCGAGCATCACGACAACGAAGGCCCCACGCACGCCGCAGGATCCGCCCTTCCCGATCTACCGAACCTTCCCCGAACATTCGGGAAAGATCGCGGGCGTCCCCTGGAAGCTGGGGCTGGTGCACGCCGGCGGCGGCACCTCCTGCACCGCGGTCGTGGCAGCGACCGGCCCGGACACCGGCACAGCCGGCATGTTCGGCTGCGACCAGCAGCCGGCCAATTCGGACGGCGGCGTCAGCACCACCGGCTACACGATCGACGCTCCGTCAGGCCACGGCTCCGTGGGGTGGGTGACCATCGGGCAGGTCAGTCCCAGCGTGAAGTCGGTGGACTGTGTCTGGAAAGGCGTGCACTACAGCACCCCGACCTTCCGGCTCCCGGGCCTGACCCAGACCTACTTCGCCCTGGGACTGCCGGGTACCCAGGGCACCGACCACTCCTCCGAGATCAAACTGCGGGACGCCCAGGGCAAGGAGATCGGCACTGCTCCCTTCTGATCCGGCCACGTCCGTGGACCGTCCGTGGACCGTCCGTGGACGCAAGGATCACGGCAACAGCCCCGGTCCTGCTCAGCGGATTGCTCACCGGACCGTCCCAGCCCCGCGATGGCCCCGCACTCGGTCTCAACCCGCCGTCGAGGTCGCCCGCTACGGCTCCGTCGAACGGGGCTGGGTCGTCGGGATCCGTGAGGTGAAGAACATCGCCAGGAGAGCACTGAAGGCGAGGATGGCGAGTGCGGCGCGCAGGCCGTCGATCCTGGCGTCGGCGTTCGCGTCGAGTGCCGCCTGAGTCACCTTCGCGCTCGTGCCGGCGTCGCCGAGGGCGGACTTGAGCTGGGCGTCCGACAAGAACGGTACGCCGCTCTGGAGCTCGACAGCCGCCTGGCTCTTGACGTCGGCCGGGACCGCCGGATTCTGCTCCACGCTGGTCAGGAATGACGTCGACAGCGCGGCGATCATGATCGACCCGGCGAGCGCCGTACCGATCGAGGCGCCCAGGTTGGTGACGGCGTTCTGAACGCCGCCGACTTCCGAGCTCTGGGCTTCGGGCACGGCGGACACGGTGACCGACCCGAGCTGGGAGGCCAGCGCGCCCATGCCCAGTCCGATCAACAGGAGGGGAATGGTGACGACTTCCGCGCCGGCGTCCGCGTCGAGCGCGGCCATCAGGATCACCGCGCCCGCGAGCAACGCGAGGGTCCCGAGCCGCACCACCCGCCGCGGCGAGACATCCGGGAAGAGGCGCGGAATCAGGATCGCGGCCGCCAGCAGCGTCACGGAGAGCGGCAGGATGCGGGCGCCGGTCTTGAGCGCGGACAGGCCCAGGGCGACGGACAGATAGAGCGGTACGACGAAGAAGACGCCCATCTGAACGAGGTACTGGAAGAAGAACATGGTCAGTCCGCCGGTGAGCTGCCTGTTGTGCAGCATGGCCGGGTCGACGAGAGGTTCCCTGTGCCGCTCCACCATGCGGGCCTCCCAGCGAAGGAAGAGCCAGATCAGCAGTAGGCCGGCCAGCATCAGCCACACGACCAGCGAAACCCCGAGCCACGAGGGCGCGTCGGGCTTCGGCTGGAACCAGCCCCATTCGTCCGAGCGGAGTACGCCGTAGACGAAGATCCCGAGCCCGAGCGCGGACAGCACGGCGCCCACGAGATCAATGCGCGGCCGCTCGCTGATCGGCGTGTCGACGATGCGGGCGGCAAGCAGCAGGATGCCGAGCACCACCACGACCTCACCGGCGAAGACCCATCGCCAGGAGAAGTACGTCGTCGCGACACCCCCGATGAGCGGCCCGACCGCGATCGCCACGGCCCCTGCGGCCGCGACGAGACCGTAAGCGGCGGGACGGCGCTCGGCGACGAAGTTGCTCGCCACGAGTGCCACGATGGCGGGCAGGATCAGTGCCGCCCCGATCCCCTCGAGGAACGCCCAGCCGAACAGCAGCACGGGCAGGTTCGGTGCGATCGCCGTGGTCAGGGAGCCACAGCCGTAGATGACGCAGCCGATCATGAACGCGCGTTTGCGGCCGATCAGCGCCCCCACCTTGCCGCCGAGGATCATGAACATCGCCATCACGAGGGTGTAGGCCGTGATGGCACCCTGGATTCCCGTCACCGTCGTGCCCACGTCCTCGGCCACCGTCGCGATCGAGACGTTCATGACCGAGCTGTCGAGCGCCATCAGGAACTGGCCGGCAGCGAGTGCCAGCAGGACGATTCGCGCCGTTGCCGAACTCGCGGCGGTTCCTGCCTTGGATGCCATGGGCCGAATCGTCCCAGCTGTCCCGGAGCGCGGACCCGCGACCCACCACGAAGGTCAACCGGTTGGTGGACTCAGGTCGGCGGAGTCACCGCGGACATCAACTGCTGCTGCGGCGGGACGAGCGGACGGAGATTCAGCCCTGGGCTTCCATCTCGGCATCGGCGACGGCAATGGCGATGCCGAGCGCCGTGGCGATGTTGCCCGCTGCCGTCATGACACGGGCGGTGCCGACGATGGGTGCGATGGCGACCAGGATGTCCTGCACCTGTTCGGCGGTCAGACCGGCTTGGAGTGCGGGGTCGATATGCGCCACGTACGAGATGGGCGGGGCATCCGAGGCGGCGAGTGCCGCGATACGCGTGACGATGAACATGTCGGGTGCCATCCCGCATCGCTCGATCGAGTCGACCGTCATGGCAGCAAGGGTGTCCAGGACAGGGGTTTCCGACGCAGTGGACATGTCGCATGGCCTCCTGGTGAGTTTCGAGCTTCAGGGAGATATCTCGAGAGAGAGAGGGAGAGAGGGAGATATGAGGCGGAGAGAACCGCGTTCCGCGAGCGTGAAGCTTCCCCAATCGTAGAACCCATCCTGGGCTCCCGCATGGGGGCGCATGGTCCGCCGGGCCATGGGTGCAGGCGTCCGACCAGGTGCGGGCCCGGATGGGGAGAGCCCGTTTGTCGTGATCGGTCACGTCGTCGCCGTATGCGTTACGACACCGCTCCGACCTGCACAGATGGGCTGCGAGTTGCTCATCGAGCGCTGTCGGTCAGGCACCCCGAGGTGCGGAGTGATCCCGGTGGGTCGACATTGGAAGTAGGCCGGGCGGCCGAGCGCGGACGCGCGGTAATGATCTTCGTGGGCATCGCCGCCATCGCTGAGGACGACGTGTTCCCTACACGCCCGCATGGCCTTGACGCGACGCCCGACGCCCATGCCGTTTCCGGATCGGAGACACCCATGAAAGACCTCAAGTTCGAGCAGAAGCGCTCACTGACACGCCTTGAGGCGGCTGACCAGCTCACAGCACTCGCAGCCGCGCTGAGGAAAGGTGAGGATGCCGAACTTGAACTCAGCCCGGGAACGCTGAGCCTGCGGATCGCCGACGATCTTCGCAGCGAGATCGAGGTCGAGATCGGCGATGGGGAGATCGAGCTCGAGATCGAGTTCACCTGGTCGACCGGGTCGAGCAGGAAAGAGCCGGCGCGGAAGGCCGCGGGCACGGCGAAGGCCGTAGGCACGGCGAAGGCCGCGGGCACAGCGAAGGCCGCGGGCACAGCGAAGGCCGCGACGCGAAAGAAGGCCCGCCGGGCCTGACAAACCGTCATGAGGTCGATGTCGGGCGATACGGATCTTCACCCACAGGGCTCATCTCGTCGGGGCGCCGCGTCGCATAGCGCGCTCCGAAGCGGGTGTTGGGGAACGGGAACCCGTGACGCCCCGCGCGTTCGAGCGTCTCCAGCAGGTCGGACGGCGGTACGGCGATCACCGGGCACTTGGCGTGGGCCAGGCAGTAGCGGGCCACCGAGCCGTGGAACATCCGGGTCAGCGGGCCGCGGCGGCCCGCACTCACCACGAGCAGGTCGTCCGGCCGGTCGGCGATCCGCACCAGCGCCTGACCGGCCCCGGCGCGCACGATCAGCGGCCGGATACGCAGGCCGTTGGGGTAGCCGCCGAGGGCCTGCTCGAAGGCGGTGTCCAGGCGCTTGCCGGCCGCGCGCTCCCATTCCTTGAGCAGCGGCGGGCAGGGCGTCCTGCGATACGCGATCTCGCCGCCCACCGGCACCCAGGCGAGCACCGGCACGAGGAGGGCGTCGGAGCGGCGCGCCTCGGCGACGCCGCGGTGCAGTGCGGCCAGGCTGCTCAGCGATCCGCTGACGCCGACGATGATCCGCGTGGCCTCGGCCATGGTGGTTTCGCTTCCTTCTCTACTGAGACCGGTGAACCGTGGACCCTGCGCCCCGGCTCCTTGTCCCTTCCAGTGGATCCCCGCGAAGCGCCAGCGGCGGCATCCCTTGACGGACCCGATATACGGCCGGCGAGATCCTTGACGGCCCTCTGACAGCCTCACGCCCGGACGCGGCAGGACGACGGGTCCTGACGGAAAGGTCCAGACGGACGGCTCCTGGCTGACGGGTCCTGGCTGACGCGTCCTACAGACCGATGTCGCGCAGGCTCATGTCCGTCAGCGTCTCGCGGCGTACCAGGAGCCGGGCGGTGCCGTCGTGGACGGCGACGACGGGCGGAGGCGGGCCAGACGACGAGCGACGACGGGTCCACCGCCGGCGCCGTGGCCAGGGCCGGTACGAGCGAGGTGGCGGTCATGCGCAGCGCGCCGGCGTCGTGCGGTCCGCGTGGCACCAGTTGTCCGGCGCCAGGGTCTTGACGGGAGCGGGAGCGACGACGTCAGGGCCGGCGGCGGGGTACGCCGGGGCCGACCGGGCGCAGAGGGTGGTGCGGACGTACGGAGTCGGCCGGTCCGACGGCGCCGGGACGACAAAGGAACCGGCCGCGATCCGTTCGGTCGGCTCGGGTTCGTCCTCGTACTGGCACAGGCACATGGCGGTCCTCCGGAAGGGAGACGAGATGCTCTCCCGCGTGATCGCCGGGAGCACTGCCATCACGCTATGCCCGCAGGTCCAGGCCCCGACCCCCTCCCTGACGCGTGCTTGACGCGCAGGCCGGAGCTTTGATGCACCTCTGACGACGCAGGCCTCAGGACGCCGCTCCGCGCCCCGTCAGCTGCCCGTCAGGAGCGCGTCAAAGGGGCCGGTGCCCGCATCAAGCCCCCGTAAGGAGCGTGATCGACGACCCCCCGCGCGGGGATACCTTCATCGGAGCGGCGCCGGCGATCACGCCGGAGAACGCTTCGCCTCTTTCAAGGAGCACTGTGATGGTCGAGCACCAGTACGCGGAGGATCCCGAACCTTCCGAACGCATCCCGGCCGGACCACTTCTCGTCCCTGTCCGGCCGGGTTCCGCGGGCTGCACCGCCCGCTTCTTCCGCACCCCGCTCGGCGGCCGCACCGCCGTCGCCTTCACCACCGAGCAGCGGCTCGTCGCGGCGCTGGGCGCCGGCCAGGAGTGGATCAGACTGTCCGCGTCCGCGCTGCACGAGCTCGGGGCGCCGCTGGGCGTCACCGCCCTCACCGTCGACCCGTCGCTGGTCGCCCCCGCTCCCAGGCCCGTCGGAACCACCGCGCACCTCGGAACCACCGCGCCCGTCAGAACGGCCGGACCCGTCAAGGCCGCTGGACCCGTCAGAAGCGTCGCGACCCCGGCGACCGTCGCGGCCGCCGGGACCTTCCGCTGAGGCGGGGAACGCCCTTCCGGCCGTCCGCCGTCAGGAACGCTCCTCACGCCGCCCGCGCGGAACCACGAAGTCGGTCAGCAGGGCGGACCCCGGCTCGAGGGCCGACCACGGTCCGCTCCAGGTGAGCACGGCGGTGCCGGACGTGGGGAACTTGGTCCGCGCGCGCTCCAGGGTGTCGCCGGCCGCCTCGCCGGCGAGCAGCAGGGCCAGTTCCTGGAGGCCGGGGTTGTGGCCGACCAGCAGCAACGTCCCGACATCGGAGGCCACTTCGCGGACGACGTCGAGCAGATCGTCGTCGTCCGCCGCGTAGAGGCGCGGTTCGTAGCGGACCGGTGGAGCGCCGTCGAGCTCGGCGGCGGCCAGTTCCCAGGTCTGGCGGGTCCGGCGGGCGGAGGAGCACAGGACGAGGTCGGGCAGCCGGCCCGCCTCGTCCAACCACCGGCCGGCGGCGGGGGCATCGCGCAGGCCGCGCCGGTTCAGCGGTCTGTCGTGGTCGGGAACGCCGTCGGGCCAGGCGGACTTGGCGTGCCGCAGGATCACCAGTCGCCGCATCCCGCTCATGCCGGTGCCCCGGCGGAGCGCGGGCGGCCGATCTCGCGGACGACTTCCAGGCCGAGAACCCGGTCGAGATGCGCGAAGGTCTCGAACTTGGCGCCGGACGGTACCTCACCGGCCGTCTCCAGCCCGCGCAGCAGCCGCAGCACCTCGGAGGTGTCGAGGGTGTCCTCCAGCGTGGCCCGGGCCGTTCGCACCAGGTCGGCGGCCATCGGCTTGGACGGCTCCTCGGCCCAGTCGGCCACCGCTCGCCGCCAGCGGGCCAGCAGGCGGCCGGCCACGGCGATCTCCTCGGACGTGACGGCGATCGGTTCGTGGTGCGGGTGGCCGAGGAGCAGCACGCGCACGGCGAGCATGTCCTCGTCCACCGGGTCCGGTCCCGTGGCGCTCGCCTCGCCGACGCGGAGGCTGGCGCCGCCCGCGCCCTCGTAGGCGCGATGGGTGATGTGCACGACCGGTGGGCCGCCCAGTGTCTCGGTGATCTCCTCGAGGGTGCCGGTGGCGTCGGCCGGACGGATGCCCGCCCCGTCGGCGGAGGGCACCTGCGGTCCGGTCCACCCCATGAGCACCGCCCTGCCGCGCAGCTCGACGACGCGCGCCAGCACGTCGGCGACGAGGAGCACCCGCAGTCCGGTCAGATCGCCCGGATCGCCGTCCTGTGGGGCATGGGCGCAGATCCGCAGCGGACCAGGGCCGGTCAGTTCATCCACGATGCTCAGCACAGCACCGACCCTAGGCGCTCCGGCGCCGTCGTGGCACGGGCCCGCACCGCCCCGTCCGGCCCGGATGCGCCGCCCGGACGGTCAGTCGTCCCCGGGCGGCGGGCCGCCGGCCCCGCGGCGCAGCTCCTCGTTGAGGCGCAGGGCCTCCTCGAGCTGGTCCTCCAGGATGACGATGCGGCACGCCGTGTCGATGGCCGTGCCCTGGTCGACGAGTTCGCGCGCGCGGGCGGCGACGCGCAGCTGGTGGCGCGAGTAGCGGCGGTGGCCGCCCTCCGAACGCAGCGGGGTGATCAGCCGCGCGTCACCCAGCGCCCGCAGGAAGGCGGGCGTGCTGCCGATCATCTCCGCGGCCCGGCCCATGGTGTAGGCGGGGTAGTCGTCGTCGTCGAACCTGTCGGTCGTGTTCGTACGGGTTCTGGGGGTCATTGCACCTCTGCGGCGGACAGCCCACTCGGGGGGAGGCGACAGCCGGAGATCACCGACGTCCTGCATTACGTCAGAAAACCTAACAACCCGATCGGGAAATGTCTATCGTGGCCGAGACAGATTTACGCACGCCGGGAAGCCAGGTACGCTTCCCTCGCGCTACCTCGCCACGGAGTCGGCCGACCCGTGGCAAGGCGGGGTGGGGGCGACGAGAGCACACCCAGATTTCCTCGATCTTGATCTTCGGGAGACGACCATGACTCGGCTGCAGGTGCGGCCCGTACGCCACGGCCAGGGGGATGTCGACGTACTCGCGCTGGCGGGCGAGCTCGACCTCGACAGCGAGGACGTCCTGGCGACCGCCGTGGCCGACCTGCTCCGGGCCCGGCAGGACGGCCGGCCCGGGAACGGCGAGCTGCCGGCCCAGCAGGACGGCGACACCCGCCGGTCCCGCCTGGTACTGGACTGCGCCGGCCTCACCTTCTGCGACTCCCGCGGGCTGGGCCTGCTGCTCACCATCCGGCAGACGCTGCAGGACCGCGGGGACGTCCTGGTCCTCGCCGACGTCAGCCCGCAACTGCTGCGCACGCTCGAACTGACCGGTGCGGACCAGGTCCTGACGCTCGCCGACGGGGTGGGCGAAGCCCTGCTCCCGGTCGCTCCGCCCGAGCCGCGCACCGGCGACGCGTCCGCCTGACGACGCCTCCGCCTGACGGCCCTTCCGCCTGACAGCGACAACGAAAAGCCGGGCCCCACTCGTCAGTGGGGCCCGGCGGTATTCGGGGTGCTGCCGGCCGTTGGCCGGCAACGGTCAGACGGCGGTCGTACGGGGCCTGGAGGAACGATCCGGCGCACCGGCGCGACGAGCCTGGGCCGTACGGCTGCGGCGCCCGCGGGTCGAGGCGGCACTGCGCTTCGCGGTCTCGGACACCGGGGAGGTGATGACGACCGGAACACCGGACGGGGCCTGGGCACCGGTGATCCGGGTCAGCTCGGCCTCGCCGGAACGGACCTGGGTCGTCTTCGGCGTGATGCCGGCGTCGGCCATCAGACGCGTCATGTCGCGGCGCTGGTTCGGCAGCACCAGCGTGACGACCACACCGGACTCCCCCGCGCGGGCGGTACGGCCGCCGCGGTGCAGGTAGTCCTTGTGGTCGCTCGGCGGGTCGACGTTGACGACGAGGTCCAGGTTGTCGACGTGGATACCGCGGGCGGCGACGTTGGTCGCCACCAGCACGGTCACGTGGCCGGTCTTGAACTGCTCCAGCGTCCGGTTGCGCTGCGGCTGCGACTTGCCGCCGTGCAGCGCGGCCGCGCGCACACCGCTGGCCAGCAGCTCGCGGGTCAGCAGGTCGACGGCGTGCTTGGTGTCCAGGAACATCAGCACCCGGCCGTCACGGGCGGCGATCTCCGTGGTGGTGGCGCGCTTGTCGGCGCCGTGCACGTGCAGCACGTGGTGCTCCATCGTGGTGACCGCACCGGCCGACGGGTCCACCGAGTGGACCACCGGGTCGTGCAGGTACTGGCGCACCAGCTGGTCGACGTTGCGGTCCAGGGTGGCCGAGAACAGCATCCGCTGGCCGTCGGTGCGCACCTGGTCGAGCAGCGCGGTGACCTGCGGCATGAAGCCCATGTCCGCCATCTGGTCGGCCTCGTCGAGCACCGTGATGGCCACCCGGTCCAGCCGGCAGTCACCCCGGTCGATCAGGTCCTTGAGCCGGCCCGGCGTCGCCACGACGACCTCGGCGCCGCCGCGCAGCACGCTGGCCTGGCGGCCGATCGACATACCGCCGACGACCGTGGCCAGCCGCAGGTGCAGCGAGCGGGCGTACGGGGTCAGGGCGTCGGTGACCTGCTGGGCCAGCTCACGGGTCGGCACCAGCACCAGGGCGAGCGGCTGGCGGGGCTGGGCACGCTGTCCGGCGGTGCGGCAGAGCAGCGCCAGACCGAACGCGAGGGTCTTGCCGGAGCCGGTACGCCCCCGGCCGAGGACGTCACGGCCGGCCAGCGAGTTCGGCAGCGTCGCGCCCTGGATCGGGAACGGCTCGTTCATGCCCAGGCTGGTGAGCATCTTGAGCACCTCGACGGGCATGTCCAGCGCGCCGAAGGTGGTGACGGCGGGAAGCGCCGGGGTGATGGTCACGGGCAGGGCGAACTCGCCCTGCAGCGCGGCCGGCCGGCGGCCGGAACCGCCGGAGCGGTTCGGGGACTGCGAGCGGGAACGGCCGGTGAAACCGGCGGTGTTGTTGCCCGAGCCGGCGGAGCGGCTGCTGTAGCTGCCGCCACTGCCCGAGCCGCCGGTGCGGCTGCTGCGGGAGTAGGGGCTGTTCGAGCGCGTGGTGCGGTTCATGCGGAACCTTCCTCGAGGCGGCGCGTGTCGAGGAAGTCCCGGCGGCCGGCAGCCGCGCAAGGAATCGCAAGAAACGAACCGAAGCAAATGACGAATGCGGAGTCCGGCGGAAATATCCGCGCGGTGAACTCCGATGAAAACGGCGCCTACTGAGAAGTGGCGGCCGGAATACCGGACCGATGAGGTCCGTGTGGTGAATGGTGCCCGGGAGGTCCTACGGAGTCCGGGCAACGGCCAGGGCCCGCACCGTGAGGTGCGGGCCCTGGCTCAGCTCTTGTCAGCGTCAGGCGGGAACGATGTTCTCGGCCTGCGGGCCCTTCTGGCCCTGCGTGACGTCGAAGGAGACCTTCTGGCCTTCCTGGAGCTCACGGAAGCCCTGGGCGGCGATGTTCGAGTAGTGGGCGAAGACGTCAGCGCCGCCGCCGTCCTGCTCGATGAAGCCGAAGCCCTTTTCCGCGTTGAACCACTTCACGGTGCCAGTAGCCATGTCAAATCTCCTCTGATAGGGGGCACAGCCGGAACACGCACTTCACGTGTTCCGCGTCGCCGCAATGAGCCCATCCGGAGATGACCGGAAAAACAAAATGCACCTGAGGGATGTAACCGTCAGGTGCACACAAAGTTTCATGGGTACCACAACTGCAACTGAGATCTACGATAGCACGTGGCCCGCATCCATGGCGGATGCGGGCCTTCCGGCGGCGACCCGGGTGCGCGGCGCCCTTGTGGCACACCGCCGGAATGGGGTGTGAGACCCGCGTCACGTCCGCCGTGTGCCGCGCAGGAACAGGGCCGCGAGGACCGCTCCGGCCAGCGCGAGGGCCGCGTTCACCAGGACCGCGTTCCCGATGCCGTCCAGCACCGCGCCCGTGCCGGACGAGACGGTGATCCCGGCGGTGGCGATGGCGCTCATGACCGGGGCGCCCATGGTGATGCCGACCTGCTGGGTCATGGTGGCCAGCCCGGTCGCCATGCCCTGCTCGGCGTCGGGGTTGCCGGAGGTGGCGGTGACCATGAAGCCGACGATCACCAGCATGTTGCCGATCCCGCCGAGGAAGGTGCCCGCCAGCAGCAGCGCCATCCAGCCGCGGTCGTCGCCCAGCGCGACCAGCGCCACCGTCGCCACGGCCTGGACGACACCACCGGTCACGAGCGTGGCTCTGGTGCCGATCCGGCCGATCACCCGGGCCGCGACCAGACCGCCGGCGACGGTGCCCAGGCCCAGCACACCGAAGGAGAGGCCCGCCGCCAGCGGGGAGAAGCCGAGCACTTTCTGCAGATAGAGGGTCATGAGGAAGACCAGCGAGGTCTCGGTGACGAAGGCGATGAGGCCCGCGACGTTGCCCCAGATCACGGTGCGGCGCCGCAGCATCGCCACCGGCACCAGAGGAGCGGACGCGCCCTTCTCGACGAGGCAGAACACGACGAGCAGTACGGCGCCGGTCGCCAGGGAGACCAGAGCCACCGGGTCACCCCACCCCTTCTCCCCCGCAGTGGTCAGCCCGAGGACCAGGGCGAGCAGGCCGAGGGTGACCGCGATCGCGCCGGGTACGTCCAGCCGCGGGCGGACCGCCGGGCGGCTCTCCTTGATCACCAGCGGGGCCACGATCAGCACCGCGACGGCGACCGGCACGTTGACGAAGAACGCCCAGCGCCAGGAGAGCAGGTCGGTCAGTACACCGCCGAGGACCGCGCCGGCGGTGAAGCCGGCCGACATCAGGGCGCCGTTGAGACCGAGCGCCTTGTCGCGGAGCGGGCCCTCGGGAAAGGAAGAGGTCAGCAGCGACAGCCCGGCCGGGGTGACGGCCGCGGTCGCCAGCCCCTGGGCGACCCGGGCAGCCAGCAGCATGCCAGGGCTGACCGCCAGCCCGCCGACCAGCGAGGAGACCCCCAGCACCGCCAGCCCGGCGAGGAACAGCCGGCGGCGGCCGACGATGTCGGCGATCCGGCCGAACAACAGCGTGAACCCCGCGGCGGCCAGCGCGAACGACGTACCGATCCACTGCAGGTCCGCCAGCGGGAACCCGAGCCCCTGGCCGACCACCGGCAGCGCCACATTGAGAATCGAGAAGTCCACGGCCAGCATGAACTGCGCGACCAGCAGCACCACCAGGACCAGCCGCAGCCGGCCCGTCATCCGGTCGGGCACGGACTCCCGTACGGACCCGCCGGCCGGCGCCTCCACGCCGGCCGGCACCCCTTCAACAATCGCCATCGTCCCGTTCCCTCCGGATACCGGGCCCGCCGCACCGATCGTGCCGCGGGCTCCCGGAAGGAATGCTTCGCCGCCCGGGGCGGCCGACCCAGCCCCCTGTACCGCGTACGCACGCGGCACGTACCAGCGCGGTTCCTACCACTGGCAGGGTCTGGACCCGGCCGCCCCGGAGGCACGGCGAAGGGCCGGAGGCACGGCGAAGGGCCGGAGGCACGGCGAAGGGCCGGAACGGATCAGGAGACGGGCACCAGCTGCCACTGCTGGTTGCTGCCGCCGTTGGCCGGCCACTGGACGACCGGCGCCTGGTCGGCGGTGGACGCACCGCTGACGTCGGCGAGCTGGCCGCTGTCGCGGCCCTCCAGCGTGTAGTAGCCGCCACCGCTGGGGACGATCAGCCATTGCTGGTGGGCGCCCCCGTTGGACGTCCACAGGTCGAGTTGCGTCCCGGCGACCTTGGCGGCGCCCGGTACGTCGAGCGCTTTGCCGCTGGCCACTCCGGTGACGGTGTAGTAGCCGCCCGCGGCCGGAGTGATCTTCCACTGCTGGTTGCCGCCGCCGTTGCGGGTCCACTGGATGATGGGCGTGCCGTCGGCAGTGCCCTGCTCGGCCGCGTCGAGCGCCTTGCCGCTGTTGCGGTTGACCAGCGTGTACGTACCCGACACGGCGGCCGGGGAGCCGGGCGTCACGCTGAGGTTGTCGAACTGGGCGGCCACGTACCCGGCGGTGCCGATACCGACCTGACCCGCCCCGTAGGAGTCGTCGGTGACGGAGCCGGCCTTCGTGCCGTCGATGGTCGCGGTGATGGTGCGGCCGGCGAAGGTGAGGGCGAGCCGGTGCCAGCTGCCGGTGCCGGGCGCGGCGACGGTGCCGGAGGCGAGGGTGGTGACCGCTCCGGTGGCGCTGTTGCGCAGGATGGACCAGGCCCCGGTGTTGGTGAGTTTGAGGTAGTAGGCGTTGATGCTGCCCGGGGAGAAGCCCTTCTGGGTGCCGACCCGGCCCATCAGCTGGACCGCGCCCGCCTGTTCGAGCATCGCGTCGGCCGACACGGTGTAGTCGGACCAGCTCAGGTCGCCGAGGGTCGCGTACGGGTCACTGCCGCTGTCCCAGGTGATGGGGGTCGTCGTGGCCATCTGCCGTACGCAGGTGCCCGTGCGGCCCGCGCCGCAGGCCGCGCCCTCGAAGGAGCCGTTCATGTCGGCCAGGTACCGGGCCTCGCCGCCGTGCCGGGTGGACTGGAAGTCGTCGGAGTAGGGCAGTGCGAGCAGCCCGCGGGTGGGTGAGGCGGCTGTTCCGGCGCCCTGTCCTGCAGTGGTGGTCACCGAGTACACCCGGCCCGGCTGCAGGGTCAGCTGGTAGGCGCCGTTGACGGGTGTGAGGTCGGCGGTGTGCACGAGGTAGTCGCTCTGCCGGCCGGAGGCGAAGTCGCTGGACCAGACGTGCACCGTGCCGCCGGGCAGTCCTCCGGCGGTCTTGAGGCTGACGGTCTGCGCGGCCGTGGCGTCGAGGGTCTCGATGACGGTGCTCCAGGCGGTCTTTCCCGGTGACTTGTAGCTGACATAGCTGCCGTTGGCCCGGTCGCCGCCCAGGTAGCCACTGCCGGAATCCAGGTACTGCCAGCCCGGCTGGGTGAACTGGGTGGTGTGCGCGGTGGCCCAGGTGCTCTTTCCGACGCTGTACGTACCCGACCAGGGCTGGGTGGCGGTCAGCATGCCGTCGGTGTTGTACGGGAGGTTCTGGTAGAGCGCGGCGGCCAGCGGCCAGTTGATGAACGCGGAGAACTTGGCGTCCAGATAACCCCTGTTGATGGCACGGGCGATGGGCGCGCCACCGGTGTTGTAGTCCTCCGAACCGTTCTCGCTCGCCCACAGCTGCTTTCCGGTCGCCAGGGCGTCGGAGGTGGTGGAGCAGGACGTCATGGCGGACATGTAGCCGCAGGGGTAGTGCGCGCCGACGATGTCCACGGAGGCGGCGAAGGCCGCGTCGCCGCGGATGTCCCCGGCGACCGACCAGTCGGAGTCCGCGCCGACGATCTTCGTCGATCCGTATCCCTTCGCGGCGAGGGTCGCGTGCAGATTCTCGTACCAGGCCTTGTTGTAGCCGCGCTCGTTCCAGCCGCCCAGGTAGTCGATCCGGAGTCCGTGCTGGGTGGCGCAGCCCATCCAGGCGATCAGGTAGTCGATCATGTCCTGGGACCAGAAGTTGCCGTTGCCGATCCAGCCGGGCGCGCCCCAGGCGAGCCCGTACAGCTTCACCGCGGGGTTGCGGGCCTTGGCCTGTTCCATCAGCCACCACTCGTACCCGGTACCGCAGTCGACGGTGCCGCGGGTGTGCTCATGGCTGGGCTCGGCGCCGTCGGTGGAGTTGGTGTCGCCGCCGATCTCGACCTTGAAGATCTGCAGCGCCGCGCCGTAACCGGGCTTGAACAGGTAGTCCAGGATCTGGCCGCGCTGCGGCTCCGGATAGTCCGCCAGCAGCCGCGAGTTGCCTCCGCCGCCGCTGATCGCTCCGACTCCGTCGAAGATCCGGCCGGCGGAGTTCCCGTCGACCGTGATCGCGGTGTTCACCGCCGCGTGGGCGGGCGGGGCCTGCAGGACGGCGAAGGCCGCCATGACGAGCACGAGCAGTACGGTCAGGGGCGTTCGCAGGGTTCGTAAGGTGCGCGGGTGCGCTACGGCGCGCTGTTGCGGTACGGCGTGCGGGCTTCGCATACGCGGGGCTCCTTCTTCGCGGCCGGACAGAGACGGCCGTTGGGGTTTGTGGAGAAGGGTTGCGAAAAGCGAACAGAAGACAACTCAGTCCACCGCCATCGGACGGTAAGACCGTGACCGTGTCTCGTCAACAGTTCGGACAACAGCGGATGCGTCCCCCGAACGGGGGTATACGGCCCGGAGAGACGCCAGTACCGCGCACCCGGCGGTTAACCTGGCGCCTTCCTGATGTACAGCGCCACCGACACCGACAGGGAGGACGAAGATCATGCCCGGCACCACCAGCGGCCCGAGCCAGTCCACCGACAGTCCGCAGCAGAAGCCCTCGCCCGTGCCCGTCCAGCGCTCCGACTCCGCCCAGTCGGCGCACCGCCGCTTCATGCAGCGCTCGAAGTGGTAGGACGCGGCGCTCCGCGCTGACCCGCGCCCCGCCCTCGGCCGCGCCGCGGCGAACGGTCAGATGTGATCACGCGGTGACCAATCGCGACCCTTCCTGAAAATGGAAGGGCAACTTCCTTACGCCATCGTTCACTTCCGTCGGCGCATGCCGCGTCCGGAAGCAGACTCGCTAGCTTTGCCACGACTCCGGTCCGCGGGAACAGCGGTACGGGTCGCAGAAAGCGAGGGGCGATGCCTGTCTGGGATGAGGTCCATCCCGCCACGATCTCCGTGCAACGCATGCGAGCCGGCGACCACTGCTTCGTCAGCTACGGCGACGACGAGTCGAACTGGGATGTGCTGACCACCTTCGCCTGGACGGGGCTGGCCCGCGGCGAGAAGGTGATGGTCTTCGCCGCTCCCCAGGTGAGCGATGACGAGGTGTGGTCCCGGCTGGAGGCCGACAGCCCTTCGATGGCCCGGGTCAGGGCCCGCGGCCAGCTGGTGCTCACCAGCATGCGGTCGCTGATCCGCCCCGACGTCGGCTTCACCCCCGAGCGGCAGTGGCAGCGGATCCGCGAGGAGACCGCCCTCTCGGGCCGGCAGGGGTACACCGGGCTGCGCACCTTCATCGACATGCACTGGGTGCCGGACCTGGACGCCGACATCGACGTGATGATGCATCGCGAGTCCCATGCCGGGCACCTGTTCACCGACGGCTCCTACAGCGAGATCTGCGCGTACGACCGCCGCTGGTTCGACGAGGACGTCCTGGCGCGGATGTGCCGGGCACACCCCGTCAATCTGCTCACCCGGCTCGGCGAACTGCGAGCGGTGCACGGGGACGGCTCGCTGCGGCTGATCGGCGAGGCGGACCTCGCCACCGGCGAGCAGTTCGGTGCCGCCGTCGGCGAGGCGCTCACGCGCACCGCGGACGCCCGCAAACTCGTCGTGGATCTGACGCAGTTGAGCTTCCTCAGCGTCCGGTGCGCCGACGACCTCCTCCGGCTGGTCCGCGCCGCCGACGGCCACGACCGTGTCGAGGTCCGCTGCGAGAGCGGCCAGCTCCGCGTACTGCGCGCGCTGGGCGAGCACGGCTCGGCCCGGCTGGTGCTGACCGGGATGGGACGCCGATGCTGACCGATCCGGCCGGCGGCCGTGCCGGCGAACCGGCGGAGTGCCTGCTGAAGGTGGCGTTCACCGGAGAGGACCTGCCACGGCTGCGGGTCCTCATCGAGCAGCGCGCTTCCCTGGCGGGGCTGTCGGAACCGCGCCGCGGCGAGTTCGTCCTCGCCATGGACGCGCTCGCCTCGAACGTGGTGGAGCACGCCGGCGGGGACGGCGCCCTGGCGCTGACCAGGGTCGGCGACGAACTGGAGTGCCGCATCAGCGATTCCGGTCCCGGCTTCTCCGAGGACGTCATCCCCGAGCTGGCGCCCGGGATCAACGGCGGCCCGGCCGGCCGCGGGCTGTGGCTCACCCGCCTGCTCGCCGACCGGCTGGTGATCGCCGCGGCCTCCCCCGGCGCTGTCGTGACCTTCGCGATGCGACTGGCCTGAGCAAGAACCGGCTGTCGCATCGCGGCACGGCCGGCGGTGGCTACAGGGCCGCTGCGGCCGGCTCCAGCGCCAGCTCGCGGACCACGCCCATGTCGCTGAACGGAAGCAGCTCGTCACCGATGATCTGGAACGGCTCGCTGCCCTTGCCCGCGACGAGCACGACGTCGTCGGGACCGGCGACGGACAGCGCGTAGCGGATCGCGTCCCGGCGGTCGGTGATCCGCTGGAACGGGATCCCGGTGTGGACCAGGCCGGGGGCGATCTGGTCGAGGATCCCCTCGGGGTCCTCGTAGCGCGGGTTGTCCGAGGTGAGGACGCACAGGTCGGAGAGCTCGCCGGCGATGGTGCCCATGGCGACGCGCTTGGTGATGTCCCGGTCGCCGCCGCAGCCGAAGACGGTGATGACCCGGCCGGCCGCGAAGCTGCGGATGGTGGTGAGGACCTTCTCCAGCGAGTCCGGGGAGTGCGCGTAGTCCACGATCACGCAGGAGCCCTGCGGGGTGGTGTAGCGCTCGAAGCGGCCGGGGGTGGGCGGCATCCGGTCGAGAGCGCTGACGAGACCCTGCAGGTCGTGGCCGAGCAGATGGCACGCCGCCAGGGTGGCCAGCGCGTTCGCCACCGAGAAGCGGCCGGGGACCGGGATCGCGGCCGGGTACTTGCGGCCGGCGTGGTGCAGCGTGAAGCGGCTGCCCGCCGCGTCCACGACCAGGTCGGTGGCACGGTAGTCCGCCGGGGCGTCCAGGGCGTACGTGGTCACCGTGTCCGGCATCAGCGCGATGATCTCGGCGCTGACCGGGTCGTCGGCGTTGACCACCGCACGCCGGCACAGCCCCTGGAACAGCCGCATCTTGGCGTTCTTGTAGTGCTCCATCGTGCCGTGGTCGTCCAGGTGGTCCTGGGTCAGGTTGGTGAAGACGCCGACGTCGATGAACACGCCCTCGACCCGGCGCTGCAGCAGCCCCATCGAGGTCGCCTCCAGCACCACGCTGGGCGTCCGGCGGTCACGCATGTGGCCGAGCAGGTACTGCAGGTCCGGTGCCTCCGGGGTGGTCAGCACCGACCTCGGCATGGGGATCGACTCGTCGCCGATCCGGCTGCCCGAGGTGCCGATGACGCCGACCTTCACGCCTTCGGCGATCCGCAGGACCGCCTCGACCATGTACGAGACCGAGGTCTTGCCGTTGGTGCCGGTGATCGCCACGACGTCCATCGCGCGGCCGGGCTCACCGTAGTAGCGCGACGCGACGACCGCGGCCAGCGCGCGGATGTCGGTCACCCGGACCACGCAGACCGCCGCGGGCAGGCCCGCGAGGTGCGGGGCGTCGCCCTCGGCCAGTACCGCGACCGCGCCCAGCTCCAGCGCCCGCCCGATCAGCTCGGGGCCGCCGTCCTCGTGGCCCGGTACGGCGATGTACAGCGAGCCGGCCGTCACCCGGTGGGCGTCGAAGCTCATTCCCGCGGTGATCGGCGTCGCCGGGTCGCCCTGGAGTACGTGGTGGTCGTGACCGTCGAGCAGTGCACTGAGTTTCACAACTATCCCCTCGGAAGCGGCCGGTGGTGCGCTGCGGGTGGCCCGGCCTGTCGGCAGGGGTGAGGGCAAACCGGATACCGCGATGATGACCATGACCCGGCGTCCCGGCACCGGTCGTCCGGTACCCGGCTGCCGGGGATCGTGCTGTCGGCCGGGTGCGGACCCGCTCCGGCGCAGTGCGGTGCACATGCGACGCGGAAGCCGGGGCACCGGCGGTGGTACGCGTGAAGGCGAGCGGTCCCCACAGGGGGGCGATCTGCGTGCGGACCGAAGGGCCGGATCGGCCGAGGACCGCTACCTGTCACTGCGCAACAACTGCGGCGTGCGTCCGGACCGGCTCAGGACCCGTTCCGGGGTCGGCCGAGATCCGGGCGGCAGCACTCTCTGGTCTGGCCGCAGACGGTTGGATACAGGTGGTGCATACAGGTGGCCGGGCGGAGCAGGGGCCTGCCCGACACCTCTTCAGTGTACGTCCGACCCTGCCACCTGCGGCCATGGTGCCAAATGCTGACATTTCGCCATGCCGAAACTCCCTGGCCGCGTTGCGGCGGGACCGTCCTCCACCGGCCCTCAGCGGCCGACCGCGGTCAGGTCCACACGCCAGTCGTTGCACCGGATCGGGTTCCCGGGCGGGTACTCGAAGTCGCAGACGGAGACCAGGGTGAAACCGGCCTTGCGGCAGATCGCGTTCGAGGCGGGGTGGTCGACGGACGGGTACGCGTGCAGGGACCCGTGCGTGCGCCGGGCCGCGGCGTCGGCGATGGCCGTGGTCGCGGCCGCCACCGCGATCCCCCGGCCCTGGTACCCCGGCAGCACACCCCAGCCGGTCTCGTACACCGTCTCGCCCTGCCAGACCCGGTCCCAGTACCCGATGGTGCCGACCGTCACGCCCTCCGGGAGCAGGACGACGCTGAACATCCGTCCCGTTCCGGCGCCTTCGATGTCCAGGTAGCGCTGATGGCGTACGAGCAGCTTCTCCTCGGGTTCCGGGCCGCCCAGGTGCTCCGTCATCTCCGGGGAGTTCGTCAGCCGCAGCAGCTCCAGATCCCGCTCCGCCCAGGTCTCGAGCCGCACCTGCGCCGTGCCGGCCGCGTCGCGCCGTTCGGACATCGCGCCGTTTCCTCTCCTCGGATCCTGGGCCGTCACACGCCCGCCCGGTGCTCCTGCGGCCGGATGCCGCGGACCCGCTTGAAGGCAGTGCTCAGGGCGAACGCGCTTCCGTAGCCTACTTTTCTGGCCACCGAGCCGACCGTGGCATCGGGCTCCCGCAGCAGGTCGGCGGCGAGCGACAGCCGCCATCCGGTGAGGTATGCCATCGGCGGCTCGCCGACGAGTTCGGTGAACCGCCGGGCGAGCGCGGCACGCGACACCCCGGTCTTCGCCGCGAGCGTGGCCACCGACCAAGGGTGCGCCGGGTGGTCGTGGAGCAGCCGCAGCGCCTGGCCCACCACCGGATCGGCCAACGCCACGTACCAGGTGGGCGCTTCGGCCTCCGGCCGGGCGAACCACGCTCTGACGAGGGCGATCAGCAACAGGTCCAGCAGCCGGTCGAGGAAGACCTCCTGGCCCGGCTCGTCGCGGACGATCTCCTCGCCGAGCAGCGCGACGAGCGGGCAGTCCCAGGAGTCGGCGGGCATCACGAGGAGCGTGGGCAGCGCTTCCAGCAGCCGCCGGCTGATCTCGCCGTCCATCGCATAGGTGCCGGTGAACATCATCGTCGCGCCGTCCGGGCGGTTGCCCCAGGTACGAACCCCCAAGTCCATGGTCTCGCACAGCTCGTCGCCCTCCGTGGAGGTGGAGAGCTGCCCGGGGTGGATCACGATCCGCGGCGGCGTGTCCGGAGTATCGGCGACGGTGTACGGGGCAGGGCCGCGGACAACGGCGATGTCGCCGGGGCGCAGGCACACCGCGGCACCGTGCTCGGGCAGCACCCACGCCTCGCCGCGCACCAGGGAGATCAGGGTCAGCGGAGCGCGGTCCTCGATCCGCAGCGACCACGGCGGGTCGAGGACCGACCGCATCAGGAATGCGCCACGGGCCCGGGGCCCGTCCAGGAGACCGGCGAGTGCGTCCATGTCTTTCAGCCTAGACGTCCGGGTGGACGCACGCGTATGGAGTTGAGGCTCTGCATCATGGCCGGTCCTGGCTGTTACGGCTTGACTGTCCTCATGACCGATCAGCCGCACGGCGGCCCGGCGGTCCGCTGAGGGAGGTTTCGACGATGGACGAGTTCCGCACGGTCGCACTGGTGGGCGCCACGATCACCACCGGGTTGATCGCGGGCCTGTACTACGGCTTCGCCTGCGCCGTCATGCCCGGTCTGCGCAGGGCCGACGACCGGACGTTCGTCGACGGCATGCAGTGGATCAACGTCCGTATCCTCAACGGCTGGTTCGCTCTCGGCTTCGGCGGGTCACTGGTGCTCACCCTGCTGGCCGGGGCGCTGCACCTGCCGGGGGACGCCCCGGACGGTCCGCTGCCCTGGATCGGCGCCGCTGCCGTCCTGTACGTGCTGACGCTGGTCTCCACGTTCGCGGTCAACATCCCGCTCAACGACGAGCTCGCCGCGGCCGGCGACCCGGGGTCGGCAGGCGCCTCCGCTCTCGCCGCGGTCCGTGAGCGCTTCGAGACGCGGTGGGTCCGCTGGAACCTCTTCCGCGCGGTGGCCGCCACGGGCGCGCTCGGCTGTCTGATCTGGGCGCTGGTGCTCTACGGGCGGGCCACGCCGTAGGTCCTGTCGCACCGACGGGCCCGGCGGAAGGCTCTCCGCCGGGCCCTCCCCCAGCTACCGCTGGGAGGTGCCCCAGTCGTTCCCGTCAGGGAATCCAGTAGTTGCCGGAGACGACGATCATCGACTGGAGCTGCACACTGCCGCCGTAGTAGAGCGAGGCGTCAATGGGCGTGCCGGCCAGCTTGTTCCACAGGGCGTCGAGCCAGGCCTGGGAACCGGGGTCGGTCAGGGCGGCGACCGCGAACGGTGCGGTGAAGGCCATGTCGTGGCCGCTGTCGAACGTCGATCCGTTCAGGTGGTAGCCGGTCACGATGCTGGCGGGGTTGCCGCCGGTCTTCGTCTTGATCCAGGCGTTGAGCTTGCGGGCCGAGGCGAGGGACGCCGGGTCACCGCTGGTGACGGCGTCGGTCGCCACCCGCCAGGGGTCACGGCAGGCGTTCCATCCGAAGTCCCCGTCGTTGGGGCTTTCGAGCACCTCTCCCGCGGCGGGCTTGGGGGTGGTGTTGGTGTTGACGACGAAGTCGGCGAGCAGTCCGGTACTGGGCGCGTAGCTCGCCTGCTGCTGGGTGATCAGGTTCTGGTGGGCGATGCGGATGGTGTCCCAGGCGCTGTCGCCGGTCGCGGTCCTGAAGGCGCGGAAGTGGTCGATCAGCCAGTCGGAGGACCGGGTGATCCAGTGGTGGGACTCCCCGGAGCCGCTCCAGTCGCCGAGCAGCATCAGGTGCGTGGTGGAGTTGACCTCACTGGCCTTGATGGCGTTGATGTGCTGGACCGCGAGGTTCTTGTAGTTGTAGGTGCCGGTGCTTCCCCACTGCCGGTCGGCGAGCAGCAGGCCGTACGCGACGTCGAGATCGCCGTCGGTCGCGGAGTCCGAGCCGTCGACGCTCTTGCAGGAGCTGTCCTGTTCGGCGGCGAGCAGGTTGGGGTTGTTCACCGACGGGTGCGCGAGCATGAACTTCACCAGGCCGTCGAAGACGGTCTTGGCATTGGTGTCGGCGCCCGCCATCAGCGCGGTGACGACCATGCCGTAGCCCTGGCCCTCGGCGACGTACGGGTGGTCGGCGTCGGGCGAGATGACCTCGTACCAGCCGTTGCCGCAGTTGTGCTTGACGAAGGCGGCCTTCCACTGGTTGTAGGTGGTGACGACGGCCTGGTCGATGGTGCTCTGCGCGCCCGAGGGCTTGAGGGTGCCCGCGGTGTACGGGAACTGGTGGCTGCCGAACGGCACGGTGGGTCCACCGCCGCCGCCTCCGCCCTGGGGGTTCGCGTCGAGGTAGTCGAGGTTGGGCCCGCCGTTGGCGGTGGTCGCGGTGGCGCGGATCTTGTTGCTGCCGGCCAGCAGCGTCGCTGTGAGGGTCTTGGTCTGCCAGGTGTCCCAGGAGCCGGTGCCCGCGAAGGAGACCCCGGACGCGACGGTCGTGCCGTTCACCGCGATGTCCATGGGGCGGTTGACCGTGGTGCCGTTGGCGAAGCCGAGGACGAGGGTGCCGCTGCCCGCGGCGGCCGCGGTCACGGTGAACTCCACGGAGGAGCCGGCGATGTTGGTGTAGTCGACGAAGCCGGTGCCGGAGAACCCGGTGTGGTTGGTGGCGACGGAGGACTGCGACAGTGTCGCGTTCTCGGCCTCGTAGCGGGTGGTGGCCGCCTGGGCCTGCGGTACCTCGACGGCCAGCGGCAACAGCAGGCCGAGCGATGCGGTCAGGGTCAGACCGAGGAGTCTTCGGGGGATGGGGATGCGCACGTGGGGACCTTCCCTCAGGACAGCGGGACGGGACGCGGGACGCGGTTAGGAAAGTTTCCTAACCAAGCATGCATGGGAGCGCCACGCGGGCCTTCTGTCAAGGGGCCCCGGGAGAACCGTTAGCCGATCGCGGCGAACGGCCCTCCCGGGGCGATCCCGCTACCCCACGTCCAGATGGTCGAGATTGGGCGCGCCGGTCGCCGTGGTCGCGGTCACCCGGACGGTGTTGGCCCCGGCGTGCAGCGCCGCCGTCAGCGTCGAGTCGGCCCAGGTGTTCCAGTCGCCGGTGCCGTTGAACGCCCTTGCGGACACCACGGTCGTGCCGTTGACCGCGATGTCCATCGGACGGTTGACCGTGGTGCCGTTGGCGTACCGGACGGCCAGCGGTACGTTTCCGGCGGCCGCCGCGTCGACCGTCCATTCCACGTACGCGCCGGACGCGTTGCCGGTGTTGACGAAGCCGGTCCCGGTGTACCCGGTGTGGTCGGAGTCGACGGTGCTGCCCGCGGAGAAGGCGGCGGCCTCCGCCTCGTAGCGGGCCGGGGACGGACCGGTGCTCCCGGTCGCGTACCCGGACCCGATCCAGGTCTCGTCGATGCGCAGCCGCTTGTAGCGCGCGGTGTCGGTGGAGGCGGCGTAGGTGCTGGTCACTTCGAGGCGGACATGACGGGTGGTGACCGCCGGGATGTCGATGGTCGCGACCCCGCGGGCGCTGGGCAGGGTGCCGGACTTCACCGGGCTCCCCCACGTGCTGCCGTCGCTGCTGACGTACACGTTGTAGCCCTTGATGCGTGCCGACTGCTCGGTGGCGGAGCGGGCGTAACTGACCGAGTCCTCCCGCTGGTTGATGCCGATGTACCGCACCGGCTTCGACGATCCGAGGTCGAAGTCGAGCCGCACGGGCAGCGTCTGATTGCTGTCCCAGTACGTCAGATAACTGCCGTCGGCCGCCGCCGGGGCGCCGTGGCCGCTCGCCGAGGCACTGGCGCTCATCGTGTACGAGGAGGCCGGATAGATCCCCGTACGGCCGTCGGCGGTCACCTTGAAGACCGTGTCGTACGGGTCCCAGCCGCCCAGCCCGGTCAGGGTGAGACTGCCGCCGGACTGGCTGAAGGCGATGGGCGCGCCGGTGCGCAGATCGGTGACGGCGGAGATCCGGTACCCGTTGTCGCGCAGGCGCAGCGTGCTCGTCGACGGCGGGGTGACGACATGGATGTACTGCCGGTCGGGGTCGGACGTGCTGATGGTCGTGACGCCGCGGGCGCCGTCGTTCCAGGCTCCGGGTTGCAGGCCGCCGTACAGATAGCCGCCGCCCTCGGTGCCGTGCAGCGATTCCCAGATCGGGTTCAGATAGCTGTTGGCGAAGGTGTTGAAGGCCTCCTGGTTCGACGGGAACCTGCCGTTGACCTGGGCGGTCTCGGCCATCAGCGCCTTCACGGACGATCCGGCGTTGGTGATGAGCCGGCCGAGGGTGAGGGCCCGGTCGACGGCGGGGTTGGAGCCGTCGTACCACCAGGCCCCGGTGGAAGGCAGTTTGAAGTCGGCCTCGGTCAGCCGGGGGCCGGCGGTGTAGAGCGCCTGCGGGTAGTCGTACGCCGGGGACATGCCGGTCTTCTGCTCGTTGCTGATCATGTCCATGATGGGGGTGTCTTCGTTGTTGTTGCTGATCGTGTAGTTGGGGCGCTTCTGGTAGATCTGGGCGTAGAGGTTGTGGCTCTCCCAGTAGGCGTTGTCGTTGTCGATCCAGAACCCGCCCAGGGTGGGATAGCGGTTCATGACCTCGAAGAAGTTGTCGTAGGAGAACTCCCCGAAGCCATCACGGGTGGTGAGGTCGACGGTCTTGCCCTTGTACGACGAGTAGGCACCCGAGTTGAGCCACTCATGGCCGCCCTCGGCATGCCACTGCGGGTCGTCGGTCATATAGAGGATGACCTTCAGGCCCTTCGCGCTCGCGGCGGTGATCAGTTCGCCGAGGAAGTCGCGGTGGGTACTGCAGCTGCCGGGGATCGCCGACGGCCACGGCCTGGCGTAGCCGAGCCGGCTGTGGAACGTGGCGAGCACCAGGTACTGCGCATGCAGCTTCTGGGCCTCGTTGACCCAGTACGCCGGGGTCCAGCCGCCGTTGGTGACATCGGACTCCCACTGGGCGCAGTCGGTGTGCGCCGGGGCGGTGCGTTCGCCCCAGTGCAGGAACAACCCGCTGGTGGAGCCGCGCAGGAAGTCCTGCCGCGGGTTCTGCAGATCGGCGCGCGCCGCGGTGCCGGGCAGCAGCAGGGCACCGAGGATCAGCGCGACCACGGCCAGCAGCCGCACGAACGTCCTCCGGTCCGCCCTCCTGTCCATCGCGTTCATACCGGACCGTCCAGGTAGTCGAGGTTGGGGCAGCCCGCCGCGGTCGTCGCGGTGGCTCGGATGGTGTTGGCTCCCGCGCGGAGCGGGACGGTGACGACGGCGGTGTGCCAGGTGTTCCAGCTGCCGGTGCCGCCGAAGGCCGTGCCGGCCGGGACCGCGGCGCCGTTGACGGTGATGTCCATCGGGCGGTCGGCCGTGGTGCCGTTGGCGTAGCTCAGGGTGATGTCCGCGGTGCCCGCCTGCGCGGCGTTCACCGTCCACTGGACGTAGGCGCCGGCCGCGTTCGCGGAGTTCACGAACCCGGTCCCGCTGTAGCCGGTGTGGTCGGTGTCGACCGTGCCACCCGCGGAGTACGAGCCGTCCTCCGCCTCGTACCGCGCGGCGGACGGCGGCGCGCAACCGGCGGTCGAGCCGGTGGCGTTGACGCGCAGCGCCCCGCCGGTGGTGTTGGCGCTGTTGGCGACGCAGTAGCCGGTGACACCCTGGAAGCCGAGGTCGTACGGGCTGTTGGTGCCGCGCTGGGCGGTGAAGTGGTCGAACTTCACCGTGCTGCCGGTGTTGGCCAGGACGGCGGGCCGGCCGTCGTTGGCGGCGAAGCGCACCGAGCTGTCGGTGAAGGTGATGTTGTTGGCGTTGTGCAGGTACCAGCCGTAGGCGGGGCGGGTGCCGATGCTGTTCGGGTTGTAGTCGGTGGGGTTGTTGGACGGGACGGTGACCGCCGTGGTGCCGCTGCCGCCCGGGACGGTGATGTTGACGTTCCGGAACATCACACCGTCGATGTGGTTGCCGCCGGACTCGCCCCACAGGGTCGGGCTGAACGCGGGCGAGGCGCCGGTCGCGGTGATGTTGTCGTAGGTGATGTCACTGATGTGACCGACGCCCGGGCTGTTGCCGCAGCGTTTTCTCGTGCCGATCTTCTGCATGATGGGTGAGCGCACACCGGTCATGGTGATGTCGCGGTAGTGGACGTCGGAGATGTCGGCGCCGTCCATGGAGACCATGCCGAGGCCCGACTTGTCGGCGCCGGTGATCGTGATCGCCTGGAACTGGTAGTCGGTGAAGTCCCCGCAGGTCTCGGAGCCGAACATCAGGGCGTTGCAGCAGCGCGCCGACAGATGTGAGTCATGCACGACGACATGGCCGTTGGGGAGTTTCGCGCCGAGCGCGTAGTCGCTCTTGAAGACGAGCGCGTCGTCGTTGGCGGCGATGTCGGCATGCGTGATGACGGCGTTGGTGGTGCTGATGATGTTCCAGCCGTCCCGGTCGCTCGCGGTGTCGATCGTCAGACGGTCCGAGGTCACGTTGGAACAGCCGTTGATGAGCGCGGCGAAGTGGCCGCCGCGCCGCAGGGTGATCCCGCTGAGCGTCAGGCCGTTGCAGCGCGTCAGCGAGATGATCTTGTCCGCCTCGCCGGCCTTCGGGTTGCCGGTGATGAGGTTGCCGCCGCCGTCGATCGTCCCGGATCCGGTGAACCCGATGTTGGTGAGCCGGTCGCCCCAGATCATGGCGTCGTGGAAGTGGCTGTGCCCGTAGTCCTGGTACGCGTCGTACGGGTTGGACTCCGCCGCGTCGTAGGTGTCGGCGCTGGAACCGGTGAGCGTGGCGCCCGAGTCCAGCTGGAGGGTCACATTGCTCTTCAGGCGGATCGAGTTGGCGGACTTGTAACTGCCGGACGGGAAGCGGACGGTGCCTCCGCCGGCGGCATTGGCGGCGGTGATCGCCTTGTTGACGGCGGCCGTGTCGTTCGTCGAGCCGTTGCCCGTCGCACCGTAGTCCCGGACGTTGAACTCGGCGGCCGCCCGGGCCGCCGCGCCGGGTGCGGAACCGGGTGCGGAGCCGGCCGTGCTTCCCATGGCGGGTGCCTGCGCCAGTCCGAGAATGACGAACAGGGCGAGTCCCACGAGAACTGCGATTCGCTTCATCACGTCACTCCCCGGCCTTCGGCGAGCTGCTGCCGGTGGTCCCCCGGAGCTGCTCGTTCATGATCAGGAAGGCGCCGAGGCCGTGGAAGTCGTTCGTGGCCCGGGTGCGCCCGATGTAGTAGGCGTAGGTGCCGACGTTGGTCCCGATGGAGATGTCGGAGAGGTTGGTCCGGCCGTCGGTGCCGAGCGCGACCTTGGCCAGCACACCCTGGTAGCCGCGCTGCGCCACCGCCGCGTAGTGCGGGTCGATGTAGCCCTGCTCCGCCGCGCGCGACAGGGTGAAGGTGAACATGCTGGAGCAGGACGTCTCGGTCCAGTCGTCCGAGTGGGTGCCCTTGTCGGCGACCTGGAACCAGCGCCCGGTGGCCGGGTCCTGGTAGTGCTCGATACCGGCCGCCAGGTTGCGCAGGATGGCCAGCAGCCGGTCCCGGCGCGGTTGGTTCGCCGGGATGTTGTCGAGGACGTCGATGGCCGCCATGCCGTACCAGCCGACCGCCCGGCACCAGTACTCCGGGGCCAGTCCGGTGGACGGGTTCGCCCAGCTCGCGGTCCTCGACTCGTCGTAGGCGTGCTTGAGCAGGCCGTTCGGCTGCTGGAGATGGGTGCCGTAGACCACCAGCTGCTTGGTCGTCTCGTCGTCGGCGTACGCGGTGTCGTTGAACTCCCGCCCGTACTCGACGAGGAACGGGTTGACCATGAACGTGCCGTCGGCCCAGAGCTGGTGGGCGCGGCTGTCCGAGGTGGAGTGCCAGAAGCCGCCGTCGGAGGTCCTGGGGTACGTGGCCAGCCGATTGCGGATCTTGGTGGCGGCCGTCCCGTACTTCGCCTGGCCGGTCTCGTGGTGCATGATCACCAGCAGCCGGCCGGCGAGCATGCTGTCCAGGTTGTTGAAGCTCTGGCCGATGCCGCCCTTGCTGTCGACGAACCGGTCCACCCAGCTCTTGATGTACGCCAGGTCCTTCGGGTTGTGGGTGCGCTGGTAGACGAGGTACTGGCCGTAGAGGTAGAGGCCTACGGGGTATGACCAGCCGCCGATCTGGCTGGGAGTGAAGCGCGCCATCGTCGAGTCGGTCATCGCGACCGACCAGTCGGTACCGGCGGCGGCGACGCCGGGAGCGGACACCGGAACCGGGGCCGGAACCGTGACCGAGGCTTTCTCGGGTACAGCCGCCGCCGGTGGACCGTTCAGCGCGACAAGCGCGGCGCAGGCCGCGAGCGCGGCCGTCAGAGCACGTAATCCGTTCATGATCCCCTCACCCTGAATCCCCTGCATCGGGGGGCTGATCGGGTAGCAAAGGTTGGACCTTTAAACGGAATCTAGCAGCGCTGAAACATCTGTCAATAACCCTAACAATTATCGTCGAACCAACAACTGGCTGGATCTTTGGCTCTCAGAGTGACCCCTGGGACGAACCAGAGCCTCGATGATTCGGACATGCCAGACATCAGATATCGGATGTATTACCAAGAACCATAAGTCGCCAGAAATGCGGCGTGCAGGGACGATGAGTTCTGCGGCGGCGGATCGTCTACCTCACAGACAGCCGCGCCCGAACCCCGCGCCGGGCAGGCACCGCGAGAACAGCTGGAAGGAACCCCTCATGCTCTCCACCGACTACGTCCCGGGCGCGCCGAACTGGCTCGACCTCGCGAGCCGCGACATTCCGGCGTCCGCCGCGTTCTACAACGCGGTCTTCGGCTGGGACTTCCAGTCCGCCGGCCCCGACGCGGGCGGCTACGGAATGTTCGTCCTCGACGGGAAGACCGTCGCCGGCGTCGGACCGATCATGGTCGAGGGCGTGGAACCGCGCTGGACGCCGTACTTCATGACGCCCGACGCGGACGCCACCGCCAAGACCGTGGAGCAGGCGGGCGGCACCGTGCCGTTCCCGGCGATGGACGTCTTCACGATGGGCCGTATGGCCGTCTTCACCGACCCGGCCGGCGCCGCGTTCAACGTCTGGCAGCCCGCCGACAACAAGGGTCTGGACCTGGTGACCGCCGACAACGCGCTGTGTTGGGTCGAACTCCACACCACCGACGCGGCCGCCGCGAAGACCTTCTACCACCAGGTCCTCGGCTGGGACTTCAACGACGCCCCGATGCCCGGCATGACCTACACGCTCATCCGCCCGGCGGGCACCGACGCCGAGGCGGAGCACGGCGGCCTCATGGAGCTGCCCCCGGGCGGCACCGGGCCCGGCAGCACCCCGAACTGGCACCCGTACTTCGGGACGGCCGACTGCGACGCCACCTTCGCCACGGCCGTCGCGCACGGAGCCACCGCCATCATGCCGCCGGACGACGCGCCCGGGGTCGGCCGGCTGGCCATGCTCCTGGACCCGGCGGGCGCCCAGTTCGCCCTGCTCACCGGGGCGGCGCCGGACGCCGGCTGACCGCACGCACCGACGGCCGTCCCACGGCTCGAAGGCTCACCGGCACCCGCTCCCACGGGGGGAGGGGGTTCCGGTGAGCGGCGCGTTCACGGGCCACTCCGACCCCGTCGGCCGTAGGTCCCGTCAGCCGATCGGCAGGCCAGTGTAGTTCTCGGCGAAGTCGGTGGCGGCGGCCGTGGACCCGGTGATCCGGTCGAGCTGGGCGGTCTGCAGCCGGGTGGCGAACGGCGACTGCCCGGGCTCGTTGTGCAGCGTGGTCGTCAAGAAGTACGAGAAGTGCTCCGCGCGCCACACCCGGCGCAGACACGTCCGGGAGTAGGCGTCGAGCAGCTCCGCCGATCCGGTGTCCCGCAGCTCCGCCAGCGCCCGCGCCAGGACGATGACATCGGCGGCGGCCAGGTTCAGGCCCTTCGCACCCGCCGGGGGCACGATGTGCGCGGCGTCCCCGGCCAGCAGCACCCGCCCGTACCGCATCGGCTCGGTGACCGAACTGCGCATCGGCAGCACGGACTTGGCGGTGATCGGCCCCCGGTCCAGCTTCCAGTCGCCGTCGATCGCGAAACGGGCGTCGAGCTCGTCCCAGATCCGCCCGTCCGGCCAGTCGGCGGGATCCTCGCCGTTGGGCACCTGCAGATACAGCCGGCTCACCAAAGGCGAACGCATGCTGTGCAGCGCGAACCCGCGCGGGGAGTGCGCGTAGATCAGCTCGTCGCACGACGGCGCCACATCGGCCAGGATCCCCAGCCACGAGTACGGGTACACCCGCTCGAAGGTCTGCCGCACGCCTTCGGGGATCGCGTCGCGGGCGACGCCGTGGAAGCCGTCGCAGCCCACCACGTAGTCGCACTCCAGGGTCCGCTCGCGGCCCTCGTGCGTGAACCGTATGACGGGCGTGTCGGTGTCCGCGCCTTCAACGGCGGTGGCCCGCGCCTCGAACAACAGCGGCCCGCCACCGTCCAGTTGCAGGGCTATGAGGTCCTTGACCACCTCGGTCTGGGCGTAGACCATCACCCGGCGCCCGCCGGTGAGGGACGGAAAGTCGATACGGTGCGCCCGTCGGTCGAACCGCAGCTCGACACCGTCATGGACCAGCCCCTGCCGGTCCATCCGCTCCCCCGCCCCGCACGCGCGCAGCGCGTCCACGGTGGCCTGTTCCAGGATTCCCGCGCGCTGCCGCTGCTCGACGTAGGCACGGTCGCGGGACTCCAGGACGACGCTGTCGACGCCCGCCAGATGCAGCAGCCGCGCCAGCAGCAGTCCGGCGGGACCGCCGCCGATGATCCCGACCGTGGTGCGCATCAGCGCTCCAGGACCAGGGCGAGCCCTTGCCCCACCCCGATGCACAGCGCGGCGAGCCCGGTACCGCTGCCCGCGGCCTTCAGCTGGTGCGCGACGGCACCGGCGATACGGGCGCCGGACGCGCCGAGCGGGTGGCCGATGGCGATGGCGCCACCGCGCGGGTTGACGACCGCCGGATCGAGGCCGGGCCACTCCGCGAAACAGCCGAGGGCCTGGGCGGCGAACGCCTCGTTGAGTTCGAAGGTGCGCAGGTCGCCGAAGCCCCGGCCGGCCCGCGTCAGCGCGCGGTTGACGGCTTCCACCGGGCCGAGCCCGAAGTACTGCGGTTCGATGCCGGACACGGCGCTCGCCCGGATGCGGGCCAGCGGTTCACGGCCGGTGGCCGCCAGACCCTCCTCGTCGGTGATCAGCAGGGCGGCGGCGCCGTCGTTCAGCGGCGAGGCGTTGCCCGCAGTGACGGTGCCGCCCTCACGGAAGACCGTCTTGAGCTTGGCCAGCGACTCCACCGAGGTGTTGTCGCGGATCGTCTCGTCCCGTACGAGGGTGGTGCCCTCGACGGCGACGACCTCGTCGTCGTAGAGACCGTCCTTCCAGGCGCGCGCCGCCTTCTCATGGCTCGCGACGGCGAAGGCGTCCTGCTGCTCACGGGTGATGCCGTGCTTGTCGGCGATCAGTTCCGCGCCCTCGCCGAGCGGAATCGTCCACGCCGGTTCATGGCGCCGGTTGACCATGCGCCAGCCGATGGTCGTGGAGTACATCTCCTGATGGCCGGCCGGGAAGGCGCGGTCGGGCTTGGGCAGCACCCAGGGGGCGCGGCTCATCGACTCGACTCCGCCGGCGACGGCGATCGACACGTCCCCGAGGGCGACCGCCCGGTACGCCTGGACCACCGCCTCCAGCCCGGACGCGCACAGCCGGTTGACGGTCACGCCCGGCACCGAGACCGGCAGGCCCGCGAGCAGCACGGCCATCCGCGCGACATCGCGGTTCTCCTCGCCCGCGCCGTTGGCGTTGCCGAAGAAGACATCGCCGATCCTGGCCGGGTCCAGTTCCGGTGTGCGGTCCACCAGGGCCTTGAGGACGTGTGCGGCCAGGTCGTCGGGGCGGACGCCGGACAGCGCGCCACCGTACTTCCCGACGGGGGTGCGGACGGCGTCGACGATGTAGACGTCACGGGTGTTCGGCACGTTCGGCACGCTGGCCATATGGGTCACCGGTCCCTTCCTGCGGCCTTCGGGGCGCGGCGCGGAGAGTTCTTCGCCGGCGTCGGGTGCAGGATACCGAGCCGGGTGATCACGGTGACCGGGGGCCGGGGTGGCACCGGTCGCCCGCGGTGGCACTGATGCCACCGCGGGAGTGGCACCAGCGGGATCGATCTTCGTCCCGGTACGCCGGAACATCGGGAGTGGGACCGCAACACCCTCCAGGAGGAACGCTGTTCAGGTTCGGCATGTCACGGTGGAGGATCTCCGCGGTGTCGGGCGCGGTGGTGGCGCACCGGCAGCTGCGCGGCTCGCGCCTGGTGACGGTCACCGGCGGCGGTGACCACGGCCAGTATCTGAACGGCAACGCGTGCGTCGACGGCATGTCACCGGCTACCTGCTCACCGGAGCCGCTCCGGCCCACGACACCAGCTGCGCGGCGAACCCGCTGCCGGTGCCGGACCCGGCGAGAACGGGCCCCTACGCACTCAGCTGAGTGGCCGCAGCACCTCGGCGACCTGCTGGATCCCGGTCCTGTGGGTTTTGACGCGGTCCACCAGATCGCCGAGGGCGACCGTGTCCGGCAGCGTCTTCCAGCCCGCCGCGGCGCAGTACGAACGGGTCATGGCCATGGCGTAGAACTCGTTCATCGGCGATTCCAGCGGCGGGCACACGGTCAGGGTGTGCAGCAGCGCGGCGGCCCGCCAGGCCGTGTCGTGGCCGGGGCTGTCGGGCGCCATGACGAGGTCGGACGCATGACGCGCTATGGCGGCCTCGATACCCGAAGGGTCCCAGACCGTGGGGTCGGACGGCAGGTGATGGGCCAGGACGTTCCAGGCCCAGGTCAGGTCGATCTTCACGACTTGGGGCCGAACCTCTCCTGGACGTACGCCCAGTTCTCCTCGTTGTTGAAGTCCGCCGCCGCGGCCAGGAACCGGTCACGGTTCTCGTCCAGCTCGCGCCTGGCGGCCTCGGTGATCAGAGCGGTGACCGTGGTGCCCTGCTCAGCGGCGCGGACCTTGAGTCGCTCGAGGAATTCCTCGTCAAGGCGGATCGTCACATGCTTCGACATTGCACCAGCGTACAGCGATAGTGCTGTACGCGGCGAGAGGATCGTCACGCGCGACGCGGCGAGGCCAGCAGGAAGCGCCCGCCCGCGCCGTCCGGATGCTCGGTGACCTGCCAGCCGGCGCGCTCCAGCGCGGCCGCGCAGGCGGCCGTTCCGACCGCGGCGGGCTCGGCGCCGCCGCCGGTCCACTCCACGCTCACGGCCTCGGGCTGTTGCGCGGGGCCGACCCGATATCCGCCCTCGCCTGCCACCGCCGGGGAGCAGCCGGCCGCCTCCAGCGCCAGGGCGGCGCCCGAGACGAGGTGGGCGCGTTCCCACGGGCAGGGCTGGTCGGTGATCCCTCGGTTGGTGACGCGGCGCAGCTCCAGGAGCCCTTCCCAGGCGACGGCGACCTCCCGGGCCCGGCGCGGATCGTCGGCCGTCGCCGGCTCGTCGCCGGTGCGCGCGGCGAAGGTCTCCACCTCGGGCGGCGGGTCGGCGGTGGGCTCGGGCGGGGGCGTGAGCAGTTCGGTGCGCAGCGCGAGTCCGGCCGGGGTCAGATAGCAGCGGTGGGGCGCGCGTGAGTGCTTCACGGCGAGCCCCTGGCCGCAGAGCGCGTCGAGCAGCGCCTGCGAGCCGCGGAGCAGCCCGGTGTTCGGGTCGGCGGCGGTGATCAGGCGGCGCTGGGCCACGGTCGGCTGCTTGGTCATGTCCACCCCCGTCCGGTGTCGGTCGTGCGGCGGGGCGTGGTCTGCCGCCCCCTGTGGGACGACAGTACCGACCGGTCGGCCGGGAGCCTGTCCCGGCCGACTGTCCGAGGGGCGGAGCACACTGGAGTCATGTGCCGAAGCATCAAGACTCTCCGACCCCCGATGACCCCCGACGTCGATGACGACGACATCAGGGCGGCGGCGTTGCAGTACGTCCGCAAGGTCTCCGGATTCCGCGCCCCGGCCGCCCACAACCGCGAGGTCTTCGACCACGCGGTGGACGCGGTGGCCGAGGCGACCCGGCAGCTCCTCGCCGAGCTGACCGTGCGCGGCGCCCCGACGACGTAAACCCGTCCGCCGCCGGCCACATTGCGGACAGCACCTGACCGCGATGCCTCCTAACGTCAGACCCACAGGTTCCGACGAAGGGTCGTGCGATGAGCTACGTCACCAGCAATCCACCGGACGGTACGCCGACGTGGATCGATCTCGTCGTCCCCGACCGCGAGCGCGCGATGGAGTTCTACCGGGCGCTGTTCGGCTGGGAGTACGCCGTGGGGTCGGCGGAGAGCGGTCACTGCACGATGTGTCTGCTGCGCGGAAAGCCGGTCGCGGCGCTCCTGCAGGACCCGGAGCGGGAACCGGCCGGGGCGTCCCCGCGCTGGACCATGTACATCGCCACCGACGACTGCGACGCGACGGCCAAGCGCGTGACCGAGGCGGGCGGCACCCTGATCACGGCCCCTGGCGATGTCATGGACCAGGGCCGCATGGCTCTTGCCGAGGACCCGGTCGGCTCGCGGTTCGGTCTCTGGCAGGGCCGGGCGCACGTCGGCTGCGAGATCGTGAACGAGCCCGGGTCCCTGGTCCGCAACGACCTGGTCACCCCGGATCCCGGCCCGGCCCGCGCCTTCTACACAGCGGTGTTCGGCTACACGCTCGACGCCAACAAGGATCTCCCGGACTTCGACTTCACCTTCCTGCGCCGTCCGGACGGCTACGAGATCGGCGGCATCTTCGGCCTGCCGGACGCTCCGTCGTCCGCCTGGGCCACCACCTTCGAGGTCGACGGCACCGACGCCGCGGTGGAGCGGGCCACGGCGGCCGGCGGCACGGCCGGTGTCCCCGAGGACATGACCTACGGCAGGATCGCGACCGTCACCGATCCGTTCGGCACGGAGTTCTCCGTCATCACCAGAGGGTGAATCCGCCGCCCGTCCGCGGTACGGGCGGACGGACGGCGGACAGCGGAGCACCGGCGGGCAGGACGTCAGCCGATGGTGAGCCCGTGCCCGAAGGGGAAGAGCGGGTCGCCGGAGTCGTTGGGCATGTCCTCGTGGCCCGCTTCGACCTGGGCCATGGACCGGGGCAGTTCGAAGGGCAGCCGCCCCTCGGGCGCGGCCCTGCCGAAGAGCACGTCCAGCACCGCGGCGTCGGAGGCCCCGAAGGTACCCACCAGGGCCGCCGCCTGCTCGGCGATGCCCGGGATCACCGCCGGCCGGTCGAGGAAGATGTCGACGACCGTGGGCACCGCTGAGACGACATCGAGGATCGGACGGAGTTCGTCCTCGGTGAAGTCCAGCCGGCCGGCGCGGAAGAAGGATTCGAAGCCTTCGGTGCGCCGGTCGAACGGGGTGGCGATCCGCAGCACCGCGACGTCCGCCTCCTGCGGCGTGGCGACCACGGTGCCGTAGCGCGCGGCGACCTCGGGGTCGACGCCCTCGGTGTACAGCCGCAGTCCGGCGGCAAGGGGCAGCAGCGGCGCGGCGGATGCGGCCGGGCGGTCGGTCAGGACGGTGACCGAGCGGCTCTGCGCCGCGGTGCCCGCGTCGCTGAACTCCTGGCTGCCGCAGATCCGGGCGGCCTCGTCGGGATCCACGAACGGATCGTCGAACAGGCCCAGGACGAACTTCTCCCGCAGCAGCCGGCCCACCGACTCGTCGATGCGCTCCTCACTGATCCTGCCGCCGCGCACCAGCTCGACCACGAGTTCGGGGCAGGCCTCGCCGCCGAGCTGGTCGGCGCCGGCGTCCAGGATGCGCTCGACGCGGGTCAGCCGGTCCAGGTGCTCCGCGCCCCAGGCCCGGGCGGGGAAGGGCGCGCCGAAGATCTCGGAGTCGGTGACCAGCCCCCAGTCGGTGCAGACGATGCCGTCGAAGCCGTAGGTGCCGCGCAACAGCCCGGTGATGACGCCCTTGTTGAAGCCGAAGCCGATCTCCTCGTACTCGGTGCCGACGGGCATCGCGTAGTACGGCATGATCTGCGAGGTCCCCGCCTCGAACGCGGCCTCGAAGGGGATCAGGTGGTGCTTGAAGTTGTCACCGGGGTAGACCTGCTCACGGCCGTAGGCGAAGTGCGCGTCCTCGCCGTTGAGCTGGGGCCCGGCGCCGGGGAAGTGCTTGGTCATCGCCGCGACGCTGGTGGTGCCGAGGGTCTCGCCCTGCAGCCCGCGGATGTAGGCGGCGACCATGCGGGCGGCCAGGCCCGCGTCGGATCCGAAGGTGCCGACGACGCGCGCCCAGCGCGGTTCGGTCGCCAGGTCGGCCATGGGGTGCAGGGCGAGCCGGATGCCGACGGCGAGGTACTCACGGCGGACGATGTCCCCGTGCTGCCGCACGAGTTCCTCGTCACCGATGGCGGCCAGGCCCGGCGGCTCCGGCCACAGCGAGAAGCCTTCGGTGTGCACGCTGGCGGCCGGGTTGTCCATGAACCCGTTGCGCGGGTCGGTGGAGATCGTCACCGGGATACCGAGCCGGGTGGTCGCGGCGAGCGCCTGCAGGCGGTTGTTCCACTCGGCCATCCGGCGCGGGGCGGCGGCGCCGAACAGGTTGAAGTGGTTCATCAGCTTGCCGGTCACCATGCGGGAGGTGGAGGCGCGCATCGGGTCGTCGTCTGCGGCGCCGATCTCGGGCTCGACGAGGGTGCCGTCGGCGTTGATCCCGACCATCGTCTGGAAGAGCAGACCCGCCTTCTCCTCCAGGGTCATGCGCCCGACGAGGTCGGCCGCCCGTTCGCCGGCCGGCAGCCGGGGGTCCTCGTACGGCTCCATGACGCCGTTGCCGTTCAGGTCCCGGAAGGGTGTGCCGTCGGGTGCCCGGAGCAGGGGTGCGCGGGTCGGTGGGCGGGTCGTCGGGTGCTGGGACACAGGGGTTCGTTCCGTTCTGTCGGCTCTGTGGGCTCACCGCCGCGCACGGGCGCCGCCACCGTGAAAGAGGTCGGTCGGGTCGGCGGTGGTGCGCAGTGGTTTCGGCCCGCGCTGGGCGGTGGTGCGGTGCGAGGGCCACCGGCACCGGCACTTCCCCTCCGGAGTGCCGGGGCCGGTGTCCTCGTCCGGCCGCTGAGGTCAGGTCAGCGGCCGGTCCTGACGAAGCGTTCGAGCCGCCCGGCCTCGCGGCCCTCGAACGTCCGGTCAGGAGTGATGGGGGTGACGGTGACGTTCCCCTGCTGCAGCAGCCGGTAGTCGGCGTCGCGCTTGGTCTCGGGACGGCACTTGGGGTTGTCGGCGGCGCAGAGGGCGCCGCCCACGGTGAACGTGTCGCCGTTCGCGGCGGTCTGTGCGTAGCTGGGCCGGATCAGTTTCTGGCTGCCCACCGACGACCGGACGGTGCTCCGGGGCTGCTGCCCTTCGGCGAGGTACGGGTAGTTGACGTTGACGACGAAGTCGGTGGTCAGCAGCCCGCGATGGCGGAGGGAGCCGATGAAGGCGGCACCGAAGTCGGCTGTCTGCCGGTAGGTGCGGTCGGCGACCTCCAGGGAGGTGGTGACCGTCGGGTCGTAGGAGCTGTTGAGGGCGACGGCGGGCGTGCCCTCCTCGATCGCGGCGAGAGCCGCGCTGACCGTGCCGGAATCGTTCACCACCGAGGCGACGTTGGGCCCGAAGTTGCTGCCCGTGACCACGAGGTCGGGGGCTGTCGTCCAGCCCGCCTTGGCGGCGAGGCCGCCGTTCAGCGCGAGCCGGACGGTGTCGACCGGGGTGGCGCTGACGCTCGCGGCGTCGCAGGCGGTGGCGCCCTTGCACACTCCGAAGACGACGCCGGCGGCGGGCGCACCAGCGCAGTCCTGGCCGTAGCCGGCGGGCAGGACCGTACGCCGCTGCACGGTGAGCGAGCCGCTGCCGGCCGCGCCCGTACCGGCGCCGCTCTGGTTGGCCCAGGGCGCCATGACGACGACGTCGGCTCCGGCGGAGCACAGCGCGCGCCGCACCTCGTAGAGGCCCTTGCCGTCGGAGGCGTTGGGGCGGGCCATCTGCATGGAGTCGTCGTTGCTCATCAGGATCCGCATCCCGGCGAGCGGCTCGCTGTCATGGAGGTTGCCGGTTCCGGCGTTCGCGCTGCCGCTCAGCGGCAGGACGAGCGTTCCGGCGGCGAGCAGCGTCGTGACGGTGCCGCGGTGGTCACGGATTCTCATCGCACACCCCGCACGCGCAGCACGAGGACGGCTCCCGCGAGGGAGACGGCGGCGGCCACCGGGAACAGCGCCTCGTACCCGGCGGCGCTGACGATCCAGCCGGCGACGGTCGGGGCGAGGATCTGCGGGCCCGCGTTGGCGATGTTGATCAGACCCATGTCCTTGCCCGCGTCCGCGGTGGCCGGCAGGACCTTGGTGATCAGAGCCATGTCGACGGCCATGTAGACGCCGAAGGCGACTCCGCCCGCGACGTTGTAGGCGACCATGCCGCCCTCGGTCGGCGAGATCATCGGAAGGGTCAGCGCCAGCGCCGCCCCGATGCCGGAGGCCAGGACGAACGGCTTCATCCTGCCGACGCGGTCGACGAGCGGGCCGATCAGGATCACGGCGGCGATCGTGCAGACCGCGTTGACGATCATCAGGAACCCGACGGTCGGGAGCAGGTCCTGCGGTGGGATCTTGATGTAGTCGGCCAGCAGATACATGTTGTAGGTCAGGACGACGAAGTAGCCGAGCATGACCCCCAGCCGGGACAGGAAGGCCCAGATGAAGTCGGGGTGTGCCTTCGGGTTGACCCAGAAGTTGGACAGGAACGCCCGCAGGTCGAACTTCTGCCGCGGCAGGTCCCGGGCGGACGTGTCGGGCGACACGACGGTGAAGATCAGCGCGGCCACGACGACACAGGCCGCGATCAGGTAGTAGCCCTTCTCCCCCGCGAACCGGCCGCCGAAGCCGCCGATGACACCGTCAAGTCCGAACTTGCTGCCCGGCACACCACCGATGACCAGCGCCGCAACGATGGTGCCGAGCGGCACACCGAGTCCGACGAGGGCGGAGAACGTGCCGTACTTGGACTGCGGGACCCGGTCCGGCATACAGGCGGTGAGCGCCGCCTGGTAGCCGTTCATGATGAACTGCACGACGCCCCAGCTCAGTCCGAGCATGGCGATCGAGTTCGCGTGCGCCTGGCCGATCAGTGCCAGCGCGCCCATCCCGGCGCACAGCAGGATCCACGGGGCGCGGCGGCCGAAGCGCGATCGGGTGCGGTCCGAGAGCTGGCCGAATATCGGGTTGCCGACGGTCGCCAGGATGGCGCCCGTGGTGCTCGCCGTGGACAGCGCCCCCGTGTCGTTCGTGCCGGTGATCTGCGCGACCTGGATCGGCAGCAGAAAGCTGCCCACGCCCAGCCACAGCAGGTACAGGGCGATGTTCGCGAGCGGGAGCGTGACGTACAGCGGGCCCAGGCGGTAGCGGTTGACGGGGCGCATGACCTCGTCCGGACCTCCGGGCGCGAGGACCGAAGACCCTTCTTCGGGAAGCAGTGTGCTCATCGGTGGACCCTTCAACGGAAGAGACGGCGGAACGGGGGCAGAGCGAGGGGAACGCGCGCCAGTAGTCGAACCGACCGGCTCCGGAGGCCGCGGCGGGGCGTTGTCGGTGAGCGTAGATGACACGTGTCAGCAATGTAAGAGGTCGGTTCACGAAGCAATGGATCCGTGATGCACGACTGTGTGTTCAAGAAGTGAACACATCATTGCGACAGCGCCCGTTCCCGGCCCTGCTGTCCCCGGTCCTGTCCGGGTCCCTTCCAGGGTTCGGGCTACCCGATCGGAGCCGCATCCACCGGCGGCGCGGCGGCCAGCCGCCGCAGGGTCCGGCCGCAGTGTCGGGCGTAGAGGCGCTGGCAGAGCGGTACGAGCGGCCCGGCCAGGCGGGTGTACCAGCGGCCCGGGCGGCTGAACGCGGTGACGGTGAACCGTACGGAGTCGTCGGGCAGGAGCTCCACGACGAAGGACTCCTCACCGCACTCCGGATGCCCGGTCAGCGTTCCGTAGGCGAAGCCGATCCGCTGGGCCTCGTCAGCGGTCCACACCACGCGGCAGGGGGCGGCGATCCGGAACGGCCCGACGCCGATCGCGCATTCCACCGCGATCCCGGGCTCCGCGCGCGGCGCTCCGGCCCGGATCCGGACACCGGCCGCGCGGTGCATCTGCCAGGTGGTGACGGCGGCGCCCGCCCTCTCGAAGACCTCCCGGCCCCGTCCGATCACGACTTCGTGGTGCAGGTGGTGGTATCCGTCGGGCAGTTCCCCGTGCCGGGTGGCGCCGAACTCGGGATAGCTCGGGACCGGATCCCGGCGGGGACCGGCGTTCGCGACGGGCTTCCGCCCGGGGTTCGGCGTCATGCGGGGGTACCCGCCGCCAGGACGCCCTTCTCGGCACCGTTGCGGACCGGTTCCGGCCCTTCGCCCGGCTCCGGTCGTCCGCCAGGTTCCAGTCGTCCATCGGGTTCCAGCCGTACGTCCGGCTGAGCGGCCGTCCGCTCGACCGGCCGTTCAACTCGCTGTTCATCCCGCCGTTCGTATGGCTGTTCATCCGACTGCCGCAGTCGGCGCCAGGCGAGCACCGAGCACAGCGCGAAGCCGAGGGCGTTGCCGAGGCCGTGGGTCGCCGCCATCCAGGCCGGCGTGGGGTGCGGAATGCCGGTGGCCTCCCCCAGGGCCCAGCTCAGGGCGAGCAGCATCGTCGCCAGGAGAACGGCCGCCGATGTGCCGAGCAGACCGCGGGTGAGCCGGTCGGGGGCGCCGGTGCGGATCTCGCGCCAGGTGACCAGGCCCACCAGCCACATTCCGGCGGTGAGGACGACGGCTCCGGCGAGCTCGGCCCAGTCGTCGATGAAGTAGCCGGCCAGGACGAGCAGCGTTCCCACCGGCACGCTCAACGCGGCGAGCCGGCCCGCGACCCGGCCTGGGGTGGCGCGGCAGACCAGCCCGGCCATCAGCGCGGCGGCGAAGCCGGCGAAGTGGAAGTGCGGCACCGTGAGCTCGAGGATCTTCAGATCGAAGCCGAGGAGCCGGTGGCCCGACCGCTCGGCGACCAGCGCCAGTCCCGCCACCGACGGGGTGACGAGCGCGGTCAGGACCGCGATCTCGCGGGGCGCGAGCGACCGGGTGCGGGCCAGCCGCAACGGAGCGGTGGCGGCGAGGACCACGGTGGCGGCGGCGTAGACGGCGGCGAGCCCGGTCGCCGGACCGCCGCGCGGCAGCCACAGCGCCACGCTCCCCGGCACGGCGCCGACCAGCCAGAACACACGGACCGCGGCGATACCCGGCCCGTGGATCAGCGTGAGTCCGCACGGGACCACGACGAGCATGCCCAGCATGACGATCAGGTTCACCAGAGCCGTCACGGCGCCCCACCCCTACGTTGAACGCGTTCAATTCTCCCGTACGACGCCGACTGTACGCCGAGAACTGAACGCGTTCAACATGACATGGACGACGCAGCCGAACACCGCTCCGACGGCGTACCAGAACAGGTCGGGCGCGTTGAAGGTGGACCCGAGGACCAAGCGCACGAGTGTGCTGCGCGCGGACAGTTCGCCGGGTACCGGGCTGAGCTGAGCGAACTCGACGGCCCAGCTGACGCCGAGGGCGACCGCGGCCGCCACCAGGGGCTTCACCCGAGGCGCGGCGAGGACGACCAGCGCGTGGAGCAGCACGGTGTACAGCGCGTCCCCGGCGTACTTGCCGACCGCTTCCGTCGCACCTGTGGCGCCCGCCCTGACGCCCAGCGCCACCGCGACCGTCAGCACGGCGGCACCGACGGCGAACAGCCGTGTCGACAATGGTCCGCCGCGCCTCAAGGAGTCGTTCATGCCGGAGACCCTATGCGGCGCGGAGGCGACGGGCGCCGGACGGCCGCCCCGCGGGCCGGCGCCCGACCGGGTCGGCGCCGGACCGGATCCCCCAGGGTCGCCCCGAGTCGGAGTTGGCCAGTTGGGCGGCGATGAGTGACTTCGGGTGGTCCCGGCCGCGTTCGAGGTCGGAGGACGTGGTGGCCGGCGCGACGTGCGTCTGGCCCATCCAGGGGAACGGCGCGCGGGTGCACGTGCAGCGGTACGGCGACGAGGAGGGGCCTGGAGCAGGACTCGCACGGACGGCCGTCCGGCGACCGGTAGGCGGCCGGCCCGCGGGTCAGGCTGCGCACCTCGCCCGGCGACTACATCTTCGTGCCGCCCTTCGTCCCGCACCGCGAGGAGAACCCGAGCGACGACGAGGAGGCCGTCGTCGTGATCGCGCGCAGCACCCAGGAGGCGGTCGTCGTCAACCTCCCGGGGCTGTACGTCCTGGGCGACCCCGGCACCGAAGCGCCTTGAGCCGCGGCGCGCCCCGGCCGCCGGATCAGACCGGGAGCATCTGCTGGGGCAGGAACTTCGCCTCGGTGAGGTACTTGCGGGCACCGAGGATCGCCGAGGACATCGGATCGGCCGCCGGGATGACGGGCATGCCGACCACTTCGGCGAGCAGTTCGCGCAGGCCGCCCATGAGCGAGCCGCCGCCGGTCAGCACCAGCCCCTGCCGGGCGATGTCGTCGGCGACGCTGGCCGGGCTCTGTTCGAGTACCGCGCCGACCGTCTCGGCGATCATCCGCACGTAGGGCGCGACGACCTCGGTCAGCTCGGCCATGGTCACCTGCACCGTACGGGGCCGGCCGGTGTCGCCGTCGAGGCCGGTCACCGACAGCGCGGCCGGGCCCGGTGCGCCGGGCGTACCGCTCAGGCCGGTCTTGATGTCCTGCGCCCGGCGGACGCCCAGTGCCAGCCCGTGCCGGCTCTCCAGGTGGGCGGCGATCACCTCGTCGAAGGTGTCCCCGGCCGCGGCGGTGGACGAGGACGCGACCATGCTGCCGAAGGCGAACCCGGCCACGTCGGTGGTGCCCGCTCCGACATCGACGACCATGCACCCGTCGCCGTCCCACACCGGCAGCCCGGCGCCGAGCGCGGCGGCCATCGGCTTGGGCAGCATCCGCACCTGGCGGGCGCCGGCCGCGTGCAGCGCGTCCTGCAGGGCCCGGCGCTCCACCGAAGTGGCCAGGACCGGGACGGTGACCATCACCCGGGGCGGCGCCCACGCCGTCCACTGCCGTCTGCGTCCCAGCACGTGCCACAGCAGCCGTGACGCCGCCTCGAACTCGGTGATCGCCCCGTGGCGCAGCGGGGAGGTGGCGACGATGCCGGGCGGGGTGCGGCCGAGCATCTTCCGGGCGTCCTCGCCGATCGCCAGCACCTTGTTGGTCCCGGTGCGCACGGCCACCACCGAGGCGCCCTCGCTCACCGGGCCGTTCCGGCTGTGCACCCGGGTGGTCGCCGTTCCCAGGTCCACCACGAGGTCGAGGGCGCTGGACGCCCCGTGCGGGACGGGCGAGTCGGTCTGCTGCCGGCTGGTGAAGACGTTCAGCAGCTGAGGGAGCGTCATGGTGACTCCTCGGAGGGATACCTGGGCCGGGCCTGACCTGTCGTCATGAAGGCATGCCCGCCTTCACGCGCGCGGTGGTGCCCCCTGCGCGTTGTCCCTCGAAAGAGTGAATTCCCTCGCCCCGGCGGCCGACGGGTGTGCCGGGGCGGCCCGGCGCCGGGTACCGGCGGTCCCGCCGGCGTCAGATGCTGACGCCGTGTGCCCGCAGGTAGGTGAGGGGGTTGATGTCCGAGCCGTACTCGGGCCCGGTGCGGATCTCGAAGTGCAGATGCGGTCCGGTGGCGTTGCCGGTGGAGCCGGAACGCCCGATCTGCTGACCGCGGTTGACGGGCTGCCCGGACCGCACGGACAGTTGCGACAGATGCCCGTACTGGCTGTACCTGCCGTCGGTGTGGCGGATGACGACCTGGTAGCCGTACGCGCCGCCCCAGCCCGCGGAGACGACCGTCCCGTTGCCGACGGCCTTCACCGAGGTGCCCGTGGAGACCGGGAAGTCGACGCCGGTGTGGTAACCGCTCGACCAGCTGGCGCCGGACGCGTGGTACGGGGTGCTCGGGCTGACCCCGCTGACCGGTGCCATGAAGGTCGATCCGGACTGCGCCGGCTTCTGGGCCGGTTTCTGCGCCGGCTTGTGGGTCGCCGCCGGCTTGGCGGGGGCCTTGGCGGGCGCCGCCTTCTCGTGCTGCTGCGGCTTCACGGCGGGCGCCTGGGTCCTGGCCACGGGACGCTCGGTACCGGTGAGGCTGAGATGCTGGCCGGGGAAGATCAGGTCCGGATCGCCGCCGACGATCTGCCGGTTGGCCGAGTACAGCTGGGGCCAACCGCCCTTGGTGTGATGGTCCGCCGCGATACCGGACAGCGTGTCGCCGCTGACGACGACATACGCGTCGGCCGTGGTCCTGCCGGGTGTCGAGGGCGAGGAGGGCTTGGCGGCCGGTGCCGACTTGGCGGGCGCGGCCTTCGTGGAGACCTTCACCGGCGTCTTCACGGGAGTGGTCTTCTTCGGGTGCGCCGGAGCCTGTTGCGGGGCCGCGCTGTCGCGGGTGAGCCCGGCCCGGGGGCCGCACACCGGCCATGCTCCCGGTCCCTGGCCGCGCAGTACCTTCTCCGCGACGGCGATCTGCTCGGACTTCGACGCGAGGTCGGCGCGGGAGGCGTACGCGGTGCCGCCGTAGGCCTTCCAGGTGCTCGACGCGAACTGCAGCCCGCCGTAGTACCCGTTACCGGTGTTGATGTTCCAGTCCCCGGTGCTCTCGCACTGAGCGACCTTGTCCCAGGTGCTGAGCGGCGCTGCCGCCGCGCCGCTGACGCTGATCAGCGGCAGGGCGAGACCCGCTCCACCGGCGGTGACGGTCAGGGAGGCCTGCGAGACCCGGCTGGGCCGGTAGCGGCGGTGACGACCACGTAAGGGCATAGACCTCGTCCTCTTCCACGACCGGGGGCCGGACTGGCGCCCCACAGGGTAGACGCAACGATTTGACCACCACAAGGGGCGCACGTGGAGCGGCTGTTGGGGCGGGCCGCACCGGATGGCTTCCGGTGCGGCCCGCCCCGCCGGCGATCAGTTGGCGATGTTGTAGCTGTCGCCGTAGACCTTCCAGCTCAGCGGCGGGTTGAGGTCGAAGTTGCCCTTCTGGAGGAAGACGCGCTGCTCGGTGTCGACACGGCTGGTGTCGCTGTGCGCCTCCTCGGTCTTCATCGCGGCCTTGCGGGCGTCGAGGAAGGCATTGAGGTACGTTGTCTCGTTTCCGCCCTGGGCGGGGGTCTTGGCCTTCTTCATGGCGGTCTTGCGGATTCCGCCGAAGCTGGTGCTGTCGGTGCCCGGTCCGTGCATCACGATCGCGTCGTAGTAGGCGAACTGGCCGAGCGCGCGCAGGCCGTCGCTCTTGGCCTGGTTGACGGCCGGGTTGAAGTAGACCCGGTCGCGCTCGTCGTTCTGCGCGGTCTGGAACGCGGCGTCCTTGGCGGCGGTCTTCCAGGCGCTCTCGAACGCGGAGCCGAGGCCCGAGTGCGATTCGGTGCCGTTGACCTTGCGCAGCGCGGGGAGGTACTTGGCAAGGGCGTTGCCGGGCTTGCGGTCCGTGTACAGCTGGACGAGGTCCAGCATGTCGCCGGTGCCCGAACAGAAGCCGATGATGCCGGCGGTGTAGCCGCGGCCGTCACCGATGTCCTCGATGTACTTGTACTGCGACTTCCAGTCCAGCGAGGAGTTCTCTGCGCTGGAGACCAGCTGCATCGCGATGTCCTTCTTGTGGGCGTCGTCGAGACCGACGCCCGCCGCAGCCTTGACACCGGCGCTGTGCGCGGCCACCGGCGTCGCGGCGTTGCCGTTGGCCGCGATCACCAGGGGGGTGGCGCCTGCTGCCAGCAGTCCGGTAGCTATGAGAAGGGTCAGGCGCTTACGGGATCGTCCTGCGCGGTGGTCGTTCACGTGCTCTCCGCTTCCGGCCGGGGGGCGGCCACTTCGGGGCTCAGGAGGTTGCTCACGCCTTAGTTAGGAAACTTTCCTAACCGGGCGGGTGTATTCAAGCACCGCAACGAAGGAACGCCAAGAGGCAGTTCAATGATCAGTTCCGGATCCGTTCGGGTTCGGCCCGAAATCGGCTCCGGATCGGCCCCGAATACGATCGGGGCCGACTCCGGTTCAGCCCCGGCGCAGTTCCTCGAACCAGCTCAGGATCTGCGGGTAGGCCACGAACGGCGACGACATGTGCCCCGCCTCGCCCGCGTGGAGGAGGGGCGCGTGCACCCCGTTCGCCCGCAGTTGCGCCTGGCAGTGCTCGCTGTTGGCGATCGCCACGTCCCGGTCGGTGTCGGTGGCGAAGATCCGTACCGGCACCCGCGGCGTCCAGTCCGAGCAGGTGGAGTCCCCCACGCGCAGCGCCTCGGCGAACGCGCCCGTGGGGTGCTGCAGTGTGTCGATGAAGGCCGGGGTGAACAGCTTGCGCGGGTCGCCCGGCAGCGCGCCGAGGATCTCCTCGTCATTGTGGCTGCCGTCGAAGAGCTGCTCCACGGTCCGGTCGTAAGGCGGCAGGAACGCCTCGGAGGTCGAACCGTAGAGCGGGTGCAGCCGGTTCCAGGACGTCGTGAAGTAGCCGAGGTAGTAGGCGGCGATGGCCGGGTCGAGCCGGCCGTCGAACGCGGCCGGAAGCTCCGCGCCGCGCGCGTCGAACGGGCCGCTGACCGGCGCGAGCGCCTGCAGCCTGAAGTACGGGTCGGTTCCGCCCTGCAGCGCCCGGCCGAGCCCCATCGAGGCCACCCCGCCCTGGGAGAATCCGGTGACCAGCACCTGCCGCTGCAGCGTCCGGCCGTGGCCGGCCGCGAACGTACGGGCCGCGCGCAGCATGTCCAGCGAGGCGCTGGTCTCCGTGCCGATGTCCATGTACGGGTGATGTCCGGGGCCGGTGCCCAGCCCGAGGTAGTCGGGGGCCACGGCGGCGAACCCGGCGCCCGCGAACATCACCGCGACCGCGCGGTCCGCGGTGTCCGGGTCCGTGGAGGCCACGCCCTTCTTCTCGGCGCGCGTGCCGTGCTCATAGGAGACGGTCCGCAGCTCGCGGGGCCCGCCGACCGGCAGGGAGACCAGGCCGCTGGCGGTGGTCGGCCGGCCGTCGGTGCCGATCGTGCGGTACGTGATGCGGTACGAGGCGGTCGCGTACCGCGCGCCGGGCACGTCGAATCCCTGGCTCTCGACGTAGGCGTCCGTCTTCGTACGGTTCAGCAGGGCGACGGGCACGGCGGAGAGCAACGTGCCGCGGCCGTCCGCGTGGTGAGCGGCCGATCCCGCGGCGGCGGGGCGGCCGTCGGCCGCGAGTGCGGCGGCCGGCACACCGGCGACGAGGGCGAGGACGAGCGCGGTGGCCGCGGCCCGGGCGATGTGGGTGCTGCGGGCGGTACGAGCGGAGCGGGACATGGGCTTCCCCTACGGTGAAAGGTGTGGTGAGCACTGGGTTTCTGCTCCCCTCAGCCTTCCGTCCCGCGCTACGCCGCTCCATGGCCCCACACACCCGACGGGGGTGGGGCCGACAACACCCCTGCTCCGGGGGGAATCCGGCGTGCCGGTTACCTGACCGCCACGCTCTGCCGCGCCGGAAGGATCCGCCCTTCCATCATCGCGCCCATCCCCCGCGCCACACACCCGTCCGGATGCTCCGCGATCTGCACCCGTAGCCCGGTGGCGGACCGGAGCAGGGAGTCCAGGCCCGGCATCCGGGAGATGGAGCCGCCGAGCGTGAGTCCGCTGTCCGCGATGTCGACCACCAGGTCCGGCGGGCAGCGCCGCAGGACCATGCTGACCCCGTCGAGGATCGGGCGCAGCGGGCCACGCATCGCGTCCCGCGCCGCGTGGGCGTCGGCCGTCACCGAGCGGGCCAGGCCGCTGACGATGTCCCGGCCGTTCAGCAAGACGTCCGCCTCGGCCGCGGGCGCGGTCCCGCCGATCGCCTCGCGCAGCGACTGCACGGTCTGGAAGGACGGCGCCAGTTCGTGGTGGCCGCGGAAGTACTCCACGACGGCCCGGTCGATGGTGTCGCTTCCCACCGGCACGGTCTCGGCGGCCACCACCGTGCCCATCGAGAGCACCGCCACCTGCGTACTGTCGGCGTTCGCCAGCACGATCATGGCCGCTTCCGGGTACTCCACGGGCAGTCCGCAGCCGACGGCCGCCGCGAGCAGCGAGTCCACCAGCTCGACACGGCGCAGTCCGAGGCCCGCCAGCGTCTCGAACGCGGTGCGCCGCGCGACCGGCGGGGCGTCGTACGGAAGGCTCAGGGCTGCCCTGAGCACCGGGGTGCGCAGTCTGGCCCGGCGCAGTCTGGACCCCGCCACATGCCGGAGCAGACGCCGCGCCATCTCGACGTCGACCACCATTCCGCCCGCCACCGGCTTGATGACCAGGAGGTGCTCCGGCGCGCGGCCGGTCAGCTGTTCCGCGGTGGTGCCGATCGCGACCACCTCGCCGCGCTCGGTGTCGAACGCGACGACGCTGGGCTCGTCGGCGATCAGGCCGTGGCCCCTGAGGTAGACCCGGGTCCTGTCGGCTCCCAGGTCCACGGCGACGGTGCACCGTCGCAAGCGCTCCAGAACCGGTGCCAGGGTCATCACGCGCTCCCGACCCCGGGGAGTTCCCCGGAAGATGTGGACGTGGCCGGCCCGTACGACCGGGTGGTCATGCGAGTTCCTGGCTCGCCGCCCGCACAGCGCTCTCCGGCCGGACCTCCGCCACCTCTTCTTCGACGGCGGGTTCGGTGGCCTCGGCGGATTCGATCATCATGCCCAGACCCAGCACGGTGGAGAGCGCGGGGTCCATCGTGATGTGCACCGGCATGCCGGTCGCGGTCCCCAGCATGGTGTCGAGACCGGGCAGGACGGCGCTGCCGCCGGTGAGGATGATGCCGCGGTCGGCGATGTCGACCACCAGGTCCGGCGGGCAGCGCCGCAGCACCCGGCCGATACCGCTCACCAGCGCGGACAGCGGATCGCGCATCGCTTCCCGCACCCCGCCGGTCTCCAGGTTCAGGGAGCGGGCGAGTCCGCTGGACACGTCCTTGCCGTGCACCTCGGTGTTCGACTGCGGCTCCGCCACCGCCTCGGACAGCACCTGGTGCAGCGGCAGCAGCCCTTGGTGCGGGAGTATCAGATCGTGGTGGATCCGCAGGTGTTCGAGCACCGCGTCGTCCATGGCGTTCCCCCCGACCGGGAGGACCTCGCCCGCGATGATCCCGCCGAAGGAGAGCACCGCGACCTGGGTCTCGGACGCACCGCAGATCACGATCATGCTGCCTTCGGGCTGTCCGACCGGGATCGCGGAACCCACCGCGGCGGCGAGCGGGGCGTGGACCAGTTCCACCTGCCGGGCGCCCAGGTCCGTCAGCGTCTCGGACAGGATCCGGCGTGCCTGCGGTCCTGCGCCGTACGGGACGGCCGCCGCTATCCGCGGTTTGGACTGACGGAGCCAGGCCCTGCGCGCCTTGTCGCCGAGGAGGTGGCGCAGCATCAGGATGCCCATGTCCACATCGACGACGGTTCCGCCGGAGAACGGACGGACCACGCGCACGTATTCGGCGGTACGGCCGGCCATGCGCTCGGCCAGGCCGCCTACCGCGACAAGGCGCCCGTTACGGATGTCGACGGCCACCAGGCTCGGTTCGTCGACGATCAGTCCGGCGCGCTTGGCATAGACGCGGGTCCGTGCAGCCCCCAGATCGATCGCCAAGGTACAGCGGCGCAGATCGTGCAAGCTGTCGGTCACGGTGGTGCCTCTCGAACGGTGGATCCGGCCGCTCGTGCGGCGGCCTTCCCTTCACCATGAGGGCGGCCCCCGGTGATCGCCCGCTGGAATGCGCCGACTGGGGACACGTCAGGTCGGGGCGTGTCAGGACCGTTCGTCGCGAGCGGACGGCGGCCGGAGGCGCGTCCGGCTGTCCGCACCGGGCAAGCACGCCGACGCCGTCCCCGACGACTCGCCCCGCGCAGACGCCGCGCGTTTCACACGTTCGAGTGAAGACCCCGTACGGAGGATTGCCGCCCGCGGCGGCCGGCGAGCGGATGGCTCCCGGTCCGTCAGGTCCGCAGGTAGGAGGCGCCGTTGACGTCCAGGACGGTCCCGGAGGCCCACAGGGCGACGGGCGACGCGAGCCACAGGGCGGCGGCCGCGATCTCGGCGGGCGCGGCGACCCGGCCGAACGGGCTCTGCGCGCGGATCGCCTCGCCGCCGGCGCCGGCCAGCCGGTGGGCGACCCGGTCGGTCTCGATGAAGCCGGGCGCGACGGACGCCACCGCGATGCCGTGCGGTGCCAGTGCGACGGCCAGGGACTGGCCCAGTGCGTGGACCGCCGCCTTAGTCGCGCCGTAGGCGGGATGGTCCGGCTCACCGCGGAAGGCACCGCGCGAGCCGATGTTGACGATGCGGCCGCCGGTGCCCGCGGCGATCATCCGGTTCGCGGCGAGATGACTGAGGTTGGCCGTGCCGAGCAGGTTGACGGCGACATGCCGCTGCCAGGCGTCGGTCCACTCCTCGTAGCCGGTGGTCGCGGGCGGGTGCGGGGTGTTGACGGCCGCGTTGTTCACCAGGACGTCGATGCCGCCGAGAGCGTCGGCCGCATCGGCCGCCAGCCGGGCCGTGGCCGCCGGGTCCGCGAGATCGGCGCCCAGCAGGACATGGCCGGTGCCCGGCAGCTCCGCCAGGGTCTCCTCGGCCTCCTCACGGCGCGAGCCGTAGTGCACCGCCACCCGGTCGCCGTTGGCCGCGAATGCCTGGGCAAGCGCCCTGCCCAGGCCGCGCGAGGCACCGCTGACCAGTACTCGGCGGCCGGTGGCGGGGAACGGCGGGACATCGGTGGCATCGGGTAGCGGGCCGGGCTGGTGCATCACGCGCTGCTTCCTGGAGGGGTGATCGAACCCCCAGCGTAGGAGAGCCTCGGCGCCCTACCGGCCCGGCCCCGTACCTGTCGCCCCGGTGGTCAGCCGGCGTTGGCGGCGTGGGTCAGGGTCTCCCAGGCCACGAAGAGGTTGTTCGAGCCCGCGGGACGCTGCTGCTCGGTGAGCCGCTGGGTGTTGGCCATCGCGATGCCGAGCCGGTTGTGCAGCGCGTTGAAGCCGACCTCGGTGACCGGGCCGAGGCCCAGGTTGAGGTGTCCGCCGCACAGCGAGGACGGTACGGCCGCGCCGAGCTGGTACTTGGCCTGGAAGCCCAGCGCCTGGCGCAGTCGCTCACCGACCTCGGGGTAGAGGTCCTGGCCCTGGATGCGGGTGGTCTCCGCGATGTGCGAGATCGCCGAGATGCCGTAACCGGTGTGGGTGAAGTCGCGGCAGGTCTCCTGGGTCAGGCCCGCGGTGAACGTGCGCTGGCCCTGCCAGTAGCTGATGATCTCCGCGCTGGTGTCGATGCTGCCGCCGGGCGGTGCCTTGGGGAGGGCGCCGTCCGAGGGCAGGTAGATGTAGGCGGGCACCCGGCCGCGGAACTTGGCTATGGCCTTGTCGTAGCTGGTTCGGTCCTCCAGGAAGACCGAGATGCCGACGGCCGCCTCCATCATGCTCAGTTCCCAGTTCCCGTTGCTCTGGGAGCCGTTGATGACCTTCGGAAGGTAGACGTTGCGCAGCATGGTCGCGAAGCGGGTGACACCGGCCGAGGACCAGCCGGCCCCGGTGTAGCGGATGATCTCGGCGGCGCGGGGCCAGGTCGAGCCGGCCCAGCCGGTCTGCAGCGGTGCGTTGCTGTTGGTGTGGTTGGTGATGACCGCGGACCAGGCGTCCATGAGCTGGACGGCCTTGTCGGCGTAGCGGTGGTCCTGGCCGATGTACCAGGCCAGCGCGTCGGTGTACGCGGCGATGGCGTCCTCGCGCTCATCCGTACAGCCGTAGTTGGGGTTGGAGTACGAGCCGCATTCGACGACGGAGCGCGGCTTCGGGGTGCGCGACAGGGATGCGTACGGGCTCGCGAGCATCTTGTCGTAGGCGGCCTTCCAGGGCTGGGCACCCGCCCGGACCTGGGCACGGACGAAGTCGAGCTGACCGCGGCTCACCAGCACACCGGGATGGGCGAACGTGGCGGGGGCGGCGGCGACCGCCGGGCTCTTCGGTGCGGCGGCGACGGTTCGGCTCTGCGGTGCGGCGGGTGCTGTCCTGGCGGCGAGGGCAGGGCCCGCGACCAGGCCTGCCGAGAGCAGGCCCGCGACGGCGGCGAAGGCGAGGACCAGGGTTCTCCGCCTGCGTGGGGGGCGCGGAGTGGTTCCGGTGCGCATGGGGGTGCCTTCCGGTGGGGGGTGGCGTCAACTCCCCGAGATTCACACCTGTGAACTATGTGCATTGGTATGAACCATCGTGGTGAGAGGCGAAGTTAGAAGAAACCCGTGAACACGTCAAGGATTCGCGTCGACCCGGCCTTCGATTGGCCGGGTTTCGGACGAAGGATTCCCTTTGACCCGCGGAACGGCGTTCAGAAGATGGAATCGGGGCTCCCGAGGCCCGCCCGGCACCCCGCGAGTGGTGCTCTGCGAGTCGCGCTCCGCCCGTAAGCCTGTTCCCCTGGTAGGACGGATCCGCCCGCTCCCGCGGCGGGCATGTGGAGAGGGCGAGCATGCACACCAGTGAACTGACCCCCGCGATCCTCGAAGGTCTGCGCCGGCCGCGGCCCTATCCGGCGGTCTCGCTGCTGATGCCCACCCACCGGCACCGGCCGGACAACGCCCAGGACCCCATCCGGCTGCGCAACCTGCTCGAGGAGGCGCGCAAGCGCCTCACGGACGACCCGCAGGTCTCGCGCGCGGACCGGCTCGACCTGGAGGGGCAGCTGGACCTGGTGGCCCAGGACGTCGACTTCCTGCACGCGGAGGACGGACTGCTGGTCCTGCTCGCCCCCGGGGAACGGCACATCTGGCAGCTGTCCTCCCCCGTGGAGATCCAGGAACGCCTCGTCTTCGCCAACACCTTCCTCACCCGCAACCTCGTCGCCGCGCGGCTGTACACCCGCCCGTACTGGGTGCTCGTGGTGTCCGAGGAGGCGACGCTGCTCTGGGAGGGATCCGGCGAACGGCTGGTGCCCGTCGAGCGCCACGGCTTCCCGCTGAAGCCCGGGATCCCGGACCCGGAGGACGCCGTCCCCGGGCCGAACATCGGCTCCGTCCCCGGCCACCAGCGCGAAGAGCGGATGCGCCAGTACCTGCGGTCCGTCGACGCCGCCCTGGACAAGGCACTGAACCAGGAGCGCCGGCCGGTCTTCCTGGTCGGTACGGCCAGCACCGTCACCCTCCTGGCGGAGCTGTCCCAGCACCCGCAGGATCTGGTGGGCCGCCTCGACCGCGCCGGGCTCGACAAGGCGCCCGCGCACGAGCTCTCGGAACGGCTGCGGCCGGTGTTCGAGGAGTACACGGCCAAGCGGAACGCCGATGGGCTGGAGGAGCTCGACTCCGCGCGCGGCCGGCGCCGCTTCGCCGGCGGCCTCGACGAGGCCTGGCGGGCGGTCACCGAGGGCCGCGGATCGCTGCTGCTGGTCGAGGAGCACTTCCAGGCCGCGGCCCGCATCCAGGACGGCCACCTGGTGCCGGTCGAGGGCGGCACGGCGGCCGACGGCGTCGAGGAGGACGTCGTCGACCAGCTCATCGAGGCCGCCCTGGACAAGGAGACCGAGGTCCGCTTCGTCCCGGACGACTCGCTCAGCGACGACGGCCGGGTCGCCCTCGTCCTGCGCTACTGACCGTCCGGTGCCCGCACGGGTGACCGCGCGGCACTGGTGGGCCGATCGCCCGCCCGCCGCCGGAGGGGCCGCGATGGCGACCGCGATCATCTCGGTCGGCCTGCGGCTGACCGGGTACGACGCGGCCTCCGCGGTCTTCCTCGTGGTGGCGGTCGCGGCGTGGCTGCTGCTCGCGGTGCTCTTCGCCGACCGGCTGCTGCTGGACCGCGGCACCTGGAAGGCACAGGCCGGGACCCCGGCCGCGCTCACCTCGATCGCCGCGACGACCGTGCTGGGCACCCGGCTGTCGCTCCAGGGCCGCCAGGGGGTGGCGGCGGCCCTGCTGATCGTGGCCGCCGGGCTGTGGCCGGTGCTGGTGCCGTCCGTCGTCCGGCACTGGAAGCCACGGCTGCCGGGGGCGGGCTTCCTCGTCTGCGTCGCCACCGAGGGCCTGGCCGTACTGGCCGGGAGCCTCGCTCTCGCCGAGCGGCAGACCTGGCTGATGTGGGCGGCGCTGGCGTGTTTCGTGCTGGGCCTGCTGCTCTACGCCGCCGTGCTGCCGCGCTTCGACGTCCGCCAGCTGCGGACCGGCAGCGGCGATCAGTGGGTGGCCGGCGGCGCGCTGGCCATCTCCGCGCTCGCCGGCTCCGAACTCGTCACCGCGTCGGCCGCGAACGGACCCCTGCGCTGGGCCCCTTCGGCGCACGGAACACTGCGCGTGGTCACCGTCGTGCTGCTGGTGCTGGACCTGTGCTGGTTCGCCGTGCTGCTGGTGTGCGAGGTGCGGTGGCCGCGCCCGCACTACGACGTCCGCCGCTGGTCGACGGTCTTCCCGTTCGGGATGACGGCGGTGGCCTGCCTCGCCGTCGCCGCGGCGGCGGACGTCCCGGCGGCGGAGACCGCCGGGCGCGCGCTGCTGTGGCCGACTCTCGCCCTGTGGGTCCTCGCTCTCGCGGGTGCGGTCCGCTCGGCGCGGGCCGGCCAGGGGCCGCCGGCCTAGGGCGTGTTGCGAAAGTCCCGCCTGGCCCACGACGCCTGGCACGCGCCCTCGCTGCGTTGTCAGGCTCGTCCACCTACGTCCAGTACGAGGACGACCCTCCGCCTTGCGAGCGCACCCACCGGACGCCGTGGGCCACGCCCTCCGGGCGAACAGCGCTACTTTCGAAACACGCCCTAGAACTCCGGGTCGGGCTCCCCCGCCGGATCCTCCGCGTCCTCCGGCTCCGGCAGGTCGCCGAACCCCTCCGGCTCGTCCGCCGCTTCCGGCTCGCGCTCGGTGCCGGAGAGCGTGTCCAGGATCTGCTGCCCGTACTTCGCCAGCTTGTTCTCGCCGACTCCGCTGATGGTGCCGAGCGCCGCCAGGTCCGCGGGAGCGGCCGTGGCGATCTCGCGCAGGGTCGCGTCGTGGAAGATCACATACGCGGGGACGCCCTGCTCCTTCGCGCTGGCGGCACGCCAGGCGCGCAGCTTCTCGAACACCGGCAGCAGCGCCTCGGGCAGGTCGACGGGAGCGGCCCGGCGGGACTTGGCCGACTTCTCCGCACGGGCGGCCTTCTCCGGCTCCCGTCGCAGCAGCACCTCGCGCTTGCGGCCCAGCACCTCGGCGCTCGCGTCGGTGAGCACCAGCGTGCCGTAGTCGCCCTCGACGGCGAGCAGCCCCTGGGCCAGCAGCTGGCGGACGACACCGCGCCAGCCGGACACCCCGAGCTCGGTGCCGATGCCGAACACCGACAGCGTGTCGTGGTCGAACTGGATGACCTTGGCCGTCTTCTTGCCGAGCAGGATGTCGATGATCTGGCCGGCGCCGAACTTCTGGTGGCGCTCGCGCTCCAGCCGCAGCACGGTCGAGAGCAGCTTCTGCGCGGGGATGGTGCCGTCCCACGACTCCGGCGGGGTCAGACAGGTGTCGCAGTTCCCGCACGCGGTGCTCTGCTGGCCGAAGTAGGCCAGCAGCCGCACCCGGCGGCACTCCACGGTCTCGCACAGCGCCAGCATGGCTTCGAGGTGGGTGCCCAGCCGACGGCGGTGGGCCTCGTCGCCCTCGGACGTCTCGATCATCTTGCGCTGCTGCACGACGTCCTGGAGGCCGTACGCGAGCCAGGCCGTGGACGGCAGGCCGTCACGCCCGGCCCTGCCGGTCTCCTGGTAGTAGCCCTCGACGGACTTGGGCAGGTCCAGGTGGGCGACGAAGCGCACGTCCGGTTTGTCGATGCCCATGCCGAACGCGATGGTCGCGACGACCACCACCCCGTCCTCGCGCAGGAACCGCGACTGGTTCGCCGCCCGGACCCGCGAGTCGAGACCGGCGTGGTACGGCACCGCGTCGATGCCCTTGCCCACCAGGAACTCGGCGGTCTTCTCCACCGAGGCACGCGAGAGGCAGTAGACGACGCCCGCGTCACCGGGGTGCTCGGTGCGCAGCAGTTCCAGCAGCTGCTTCTTCGGGTCGTCCTTCGGGGCGATCCGGTACTGGATGTTCGGGCGGTCGAAGCTCGCCACGAAGTGCCGGGCGTCCTTGAGGTTCAGCCGGGACGCGATCTCGCCGTGGGTGGCCTCGGTGGCCGTCGCGGTCAGCGCGATGCGGGGCACCTTGGGCCAGCGCTCGTGCAGCGCCGACAGCATGAGGTAGTCGGGCCGGAAGTCGTGGCCCCACTGGGCGACGCAGTGCGCCTCGTCGATCGCGAACAGCGAGATCGTGCCGCGGTCCAGCAGCCGCAGCGTCGCCTCGGAGCGCAGCCGCTCGGGCGCCAGGTAGAGCAGGTCCAGCTCGCCGGAGAGGAAGGCCGCCTCGACCGACCGGCGCTCGTCCATGTCCTGCGTGGAGTTCAGGAATCCGGCCCGCACACCGAGCGCGGTGAGCGCGTCGACCTGGTCCTGCATAAGGGCGATCAGCGGCGAGATGACCACACCGACGCCGTCCCTGACCAGGGCGGGGATCTGGTAGCAGAGCGATTTGCCGCCGCCGGTCGGCATGAGGACGAGGGCGTCACCGCCCGCGACCACATGATCGATGATCTCCTGTTGCGCCCCTCTGAACGACCCGTAGCCGAACACACGGTGCAGGACGCGCAGCGCGTCGCTCGTCTCGGACGTCTCGTCGAGGGCAGCAGCAGTCATCCGGGCAGTCTACGAGGAGCACGGTGCCCGCCATGACACGATTCCCCGTCCCGGCCGGGTCCGGCCGGGACGGGGAACGTTCGGTGTCAGCGCAGCCGCGCCGCCGCCGGGAGCCCGTCGAACGCCGGGCGCGGGACGGCCGGCGCGCGCAGCCCGCGGGCCTGCGGGGTCACCGCGGCGGTGGAGGTGCGCAGAGCGCCGTAGCCGCCGACGAGCGGCAGGTTCACACCCGAACGGGCCAGGTCGACGGTGATCTTCGGGGTGGTGTCGGCGGGCAGGATCAGCCCGCCGTCGGTACCCGCGACGATGACGGCGAGGCGGTGGCCGGCCGGGATCACATGGTCGGTGGCGGCCAGCTTCAGAGTGATCGTGTACGGCTTGCCCGGGGTCAGCGGCACTCCGTGGACGAGGGACGCGTAGTGGCCGAGGTCGGCCCAGCCCCGGCTGAACACGGTGTGGTCGACGGTGGTGGTGTCCGCCGCCGTGTCGAGGAAGCACGAGCTGTCACCGGCCGTGCTGTCACCGAAGCAGGAACGGGTGGCCAGGGTCTTGATGCCCTCGCCCGCCCCCAGATAGTTCCGGATGGTCGCCGGGCCGAGGTCGACCAGCACCGCCGACAGGTGCGCGCTGGTGGTGGAGGACGTCGCGGTGACGGTGACCGTGCCGTTGCCGGACAGCCGCAGGTCCTTGGTGAGGACCCCGGTGGTGAACGCCGTCCTGGCGGGGTTGGCGGCGTCGGGCTGGGCGGCCCAGTCCTCCTCCCACAGCGCCGGGTCGTCGGTGAACGACGCGGTGCTGCCGTGGGCGGCGGGCTTCGTGCCGAGGGTGCCGACGCCGGGCGTGGTGCCGGTGCGCAGGTTCAGCCGGGTGCCGGTGGTCGCGGCCGGCGGCCAGACACGGTCGGTGGTCCAGTGGTCGGGGGTGCGCTCGATGTCGGCCATCGGCTCGCGCTCGATGCCGTTGCGCACGCCCAGCAGGTAGTGGTCGAACCAGCGCTGCAGGGTCGGCACCCAGGTGGTGCGGCGGGTGTCGAACGGGTCGACGTGTCCGGTCTGCGACAGCCAGACCTTGCGCTCGACGCCGTTGGCGGCGATGGCGTCCCACCACTGACCGAAGTTCTTCGTGCGGACGTTGAGGTCCTGCATGCCCTGGACGGCGAAGACGCTGGCGCGCACGTTGTCCGCGTCCTTGACGTAGTCGCGCTCGGTCCAGAACGGGGTCCAGTCACCGGTGCGCGGCGAACCGGCGATGATCTTCTGCTGCTGGGCGGCGCAGTGGGCCTGGGCGTCCGGGCTCTCGACGGCGTCCGACAGCCACTCGGGGCCGTCCTGGAGCGGCGCGCCCTGGTGGAAGTAGTAGTCGTACCAGGAGCTGATCGCGCTGATCGGCACGATGGTCCTCAGACCGGCGACCCCCGTGGCGGCGACGCCGTTGGCGATGGTGCCGTCCCAGCTCTTGCCGATCATCCCGACGGCGCCGGTGGTCCAGCTCGCCTTGACGGACTGGCCGCCGGCACGGGCGCTGTAGCCCTTGGCGCGGCCGTTCAGCCAGTCGACGACGGCCTTGGCGGACTGGATGTCGGACCGGCCGCCGACGTCGACACAGCCGTCGGAGCGGTTGGTGCCCGCCAGGTCGACCAGGACGGCGGCGTAGCCGCGCGGTACGAAGTAGTTGTCGTAGAAGAGCGGCGCCTGGACGATGTGGCCGTTGGCGTCGTACGTCTTCAGCTGGCCCTCGTTGCCGCGTCCGCAGCAGGAGTAGTAGGGGCTGGCATCCATGATCACCGGGATCGTCCGGCCGGCCTTGGCGGGTTCACTGGGCCGGACGATGTCGACGGCGACGCGGTCGGCCTTGCCGTCCGCGTCGCCGTCGAGTCCGGTGTCCACCCATACCGATTCGCGGATGGCGTCGGCATAGGAGTAGTCGGGTTGGCTCAGTCCTTGCCGTACCGTCCCCGCGTCCCGGGTGTTCGCGTGTGCGGCGGTCGGTGCGGTGAGTACGGCGGCCAGGGCGGCGAGTACTGCCACCACGGCGGATATCCAATGGGTGCGGGTTCCCCGCGCATGTATGAGCACGGGCGGACCGTAGCGGTTGTACCCGCCATGACAGAAGGGGGATACGAGACAACTTCTGGTTCAGCCGGGGCGGTTGTGCCCGGCCCCGTCGTGCGGCACCGGACAGCCGCCCGGCCCGAAGGTGCCCAGTTCCGCGATGTCGAAGCCGTTCCGGTATCCCTTGATCTCCGGGTTCTGGCGGGCGTAGTGCGGGGTGCGGCGCGGCGGCAGCAGCCGGACCGCGCGGGCCCGCAGCCGCAGCGCTCCGCGCACCGCGGCCCGGCCCGCCGGGGACGGCGCCGGGTAGCGGAAGGCGCGCAGCAGCGAGTCGTCGAGCAGCGCGCGGGCACCGGCACGGGCCAGCGGGGCGAGCGGGGCCGGGTACCAGGACGCCATCAGGTCCAGGGTCGCGTCGGAGACCTTGCGGCCGCCCTCGTCCCAGCCGAAGTGCGCCACCTCGTAGGCGTCGAGGAGCGACTCGAACTCCTCGAAGGTCCGCGGGAGTTCCGTGATGCCCAGGTGTGCGCCGAGGGTGCGGTAGTACACGGCCGTGGCGCGCAGCTCGTGCGGCGACAGCCGCCGCCAGCCGTACACGCCGAGCCAGCGCTTCGGCATGACGACGAACGTGCACAGCACGTACCGCAGATCGTCGTTGCTGATGTCATAGCGCCCGTGCATCTGGTTGATGCGGCGGATCGCGGTGCGGCCGCTCCCGCTCGCGAAGCCGTGCTCGACGACGGCGTCGAGCAGCAGCGCGGTGTCGTCGTAGCGCTTCTGCGAACGGTCCGTCAGCTCCGCGGTCTCCGCGAGCAGCCGCCCGATGCTGGGGACGGCGTAGGTGCGGTAGAGGGCGAGCTCAAGGGCCCGTGCGAAGTCCCAGGGGAATTCGAGGGTCGCGCTGATCCGGTAGATCCGCAGGAAGTCCCGCTCAGGATCGAGCCGGCGGATCTCGCGTAAGTGGTCGTAGCGTCCCACGGCATACCCCCTGGTTCCCGGCACCGGCGGTAACCCACTCTACGGCCGGCGCGCCCGCGCCGGCCGTAGAAAGTGACGACGGGTCAGCGGCCGCCCTTGCCCTGGTCCAGGCCCGCGCGGCGCAGCGCGTCGGCCATGGCGCCGCCGGGCGCCGGAGCCGCGGAACCGCCGCCGCGCCGGTCACCGCGGTCGTCGCGGGCGCCCCGGCCGCCGCCCTGGCCGCCCCGGGCCTGGCCTCCCCGTGCCTGACGGGGCGGGCCGCCCCGGCGCTCGCCGCCACCGCCGCCGCCCTGACGCTGGTCGTCCCGCGGACCGCGCGGCGTGGCCTCGTCCTCCAGCCGCAGCGTCAGCGAGATGCGCTTGCGGGGGATGTCGACCTCGAGGACCTTCACCCGCACGATGTCACCGGGCTTGACGACCTCGCGCGGGTCCGAGACGAACTTCTGGGACATCGCCGAGACGTGCACCAGGCCGTCCTGGTGAACGCCGACGTCGACGAAGGCACCGAAGGCGGCGACATTGGTGACCACGCCCTCCAGCAGCATGCCGGGCTGCAGGTCCTTCATCTCCTCGACGCCGTCCTTGAAGGTGGCGGTCTTGAAGGCGGGTCGCGGGTCGCGGCCGGGCTTCTCCAGCTCGGCGAGGATGTCGGTGACGGTCGGCAGCCCGAAGGAGTCGTCGACGAAGTCCTGCGGCTTCAGGGCCCGGAGCACGGTGCCGTTGCCGATCAGCGACGGGATGTCCGTCTTGGCCGTGGCGCTGATCCTGCGCACCACCGGGTACGCCTCGGGGTGCACGCTGGAGGAGTCCAGCGGGTCGTCGCCGCCGGGGATCCGCAGGAAGCCCGCGCACTGCTCGTACGCCTTCGGGCCGAGCCGGGCGACGTCCTTGAGCGCCTTGCGGGACCGGAAGGGCCCGTTGGCGTCACGGTGGGCGACGATGTTGCCCGCCAGGCCCTCGGTGATGCCCGAGACCCGGCGCAGCAGCGGCGCGGAGGCGGTGTTGACGTCGACGCCGACGCCGTTCACACAGTCCTCGACGACCGCGTCCAGCGAACGCGACAGCTTCAGCTCGGACAGGTCGTGCTGGTACTGGCCGACACCGATCGACTTGGGATCGATCTTGACGAGTTCGGCCAGCGGGTCCTGCAGGCGCCGGGCGATGGAGACTGCGCCGCGGATGGAGACGTCCAGCTCCGGGAGTTCCGCGGAGGCGTAGGCGGACGCGGAGTAGACCGAGGCGCCGGCCTCGGAGACCACGGCCTTGGTCAGCTTCAGGTCCGGGTGCAGCCGGATCAGGTCGGCGGCGAGCTTGTCGGTCTCGCGTGACGCCGTGCCGTTGCCGATCGCGATCAGGTCCACGGAGTGCTCGCGGGCGAGCTGGGCGAGGGTGGCGACCGACTCGTCCCACTTGTTGCGCGGCACATGCGGGTAGATCGTCTCGAAGGCGGTGACCTTGCCGGTGGCGTCCACGACGGCGACCTTCACACCGGTGCGGAACCCGGGGTCGAGGCCCATGGTGGCGCGGGTGCCGGCAGGTGCGGCGAGCAGCAGGTCGCGCAGGTTGGAGGCGAAGACCCGGACCGCCTCGTCCTCGGCGCCCTGGCGCAGCTGTCCGCGCAGGTCGATGCCGAGCCGGACCAGGAAGCGGGTGCGCCAGGCCCAGCGCACGGTGTCCGCCAGCCAGCGGTCGGCCGGCCGTCCCCGGTCGGCGATGCCGAAGTGGTGCGAGATGCTGCGCTCGTAGCTGCTGGGGCCCTCGCTGGGCTCCTCGGGCTCCAGGGTGAGGTCGAGGACGTCCTCCTTCTCACCTCGCAGCATGGCCAGCACGCGGTGCGAGGGGAGCTTGGCGAACGGCTCGGTGAAGTCGAAGTAGTCGGAGAACTTGGCACCGGCCTCCTCCCGTCCCTCGCGCACCTTCGCCACCAGGCGGCCCCTGGACCACATCCGGGTGCGCAGTTCGCCGACCAGGTCGGCGTCCTCGGAGAACCGCTCGGTGAGGATGGAGCGGGCCCCTTCCAGCGCGGCGGCCGCGTCCTCGACGCCCTTTTCCGCGTCGGCGTAACCGGCGGCCACCGTCTGCGGGTCGAGCCCCGGGTCGGCCAGCAGCGCGTCCGCCAGCGGCTCCAGACCGGCCTCACGGGCGATCTGCGCCTTGGTGCGCCGCTTGGACTTGAAGGGCAGGTAGATGTCCTCCAGCCGCGCCTTGGAGTCGGCGGCCAGGATCTGCGCCTTCAGCGCGTCGTCCAGCTTGCCCTGCGACTCCACGGACTCCAGGATCGCGGCCCGCCGCTCGTCCAGCTCCCGCAGGTAGCGCAGCCGCTCCTCCAGGGTGCGCAGCTGCGCGTCGTCGAGGGTGCCGGTGGCTTCCTTGCGGTAGCGGGCGATGAACGGCACGGTGGCGCCGCCGTCGAGCAGATCGACGGCCGCCTGCACCTGTGCCTGCCGTACCCCGAGTTCCTCGGCGATCCTGCGCTCGACCGACGGCCCGACCGACCCTGCAACAGACATCGTCACGATGCTGAACCTGCTCTCTCCGCTGGACTTCTGCGTGCATTATGCCCGCGCGGGCCGGGACGGCGCGGACGGCCCGCGCCCCCGGCGGAGTCAGACCAGCGTCTTCTCGAACCAGTGGTCGGCGTACTGGCTGTCGTTGTAGGCGGGGATCTCGCGGTATCCGTGCTTGGCGTACAGCGCGCGGGCCTCCACCAGGTCCTTGCGGGTGTCGAGCCGCAGCACGGCCACGCCCAGGATGTCGCGCGCGGCGAGTTCCGCGGCGGCGATCAGCCGGCTCGCGACGCCCTGGCCCCGGGCTTCGGAGCGCACGAACATCCGGGTCAGTTCACCGGTGTCCCGGTCCAGCACCCGCACGCCCAGGCATCCCATCGGCACGCCGTCACGGCGTACGACCAGAAAGTGACCGGCGGGGACGACCAGGTCGTCGCTGGGCTCGTCCAGCAGGACCTGGTCCACTTCCGCGTCGGTCGCCGGCCGGTCGTAGTACCGGGCGACCAGTTCGACGTAGTACTGCCGCAGCAGCGCGGATGCCTCGGGATGCCCCGGCGCCAGGGGGACGGTCTCCCACCGGGCAGCGTGGTCTGTTGTTGCCGTCACGCAGCCCATACTTGCAGGACCGTGCGGGGGTTAGCCCCCGAATATCCGGGGGCTTGGCACCCCAGCGGTTGGGGTGATGCCGTCATGGCTGCTCCGGGCCGCTGATCCGTAGGTTCTACATACGGATTCCGCACGCCAGCATCGAGGAGCACCCATGCCCCCCGTCAGCATTCTCGCAGCCCCTGTCACCGACGCCGCCGACGGCGCCGACTGTCCGGCGGGCAGCGACTTCGCCCCCTTGCTGCGGGTCGTCAAGGAGCACGGGCTCTTCAAACGCAGGCCCGGGTACTACGCCGCCGCGATCGCCCTGAACCTGGTCGCGCTGGGCGCGATATGGAGCGGGGTGCTGCTGCTCGGCGGCTCCTGGCTGGTGCTGCTCCTCGCCCTGCCGGCCGCGGTCTTCGGTGCCCGTACGGCCTTCTTCGGCCATGACGCCGGACATCAGCAGATCGCCCGCAGCCGGGACCGCAACCGGCTCATCGGCCTGGTGCACGCGAATCTGCTGCTCGGTATGAGCTACGGCTGGTGGAACGACAAGCACAACCGGCACCACGCCAACCCCAACCACATCGAGAAGGACCCGGACGTCGAGGTGGGCGCACTGGTCTGGACGCGGGCCCAGGCCGTCGAACGGCAGGGCTTCGCACGCTTCCTCACCCGGCACCAGGCACGGCTGTTCTTCCCGATGCTGCTGCTGGAGGGCATCGCGCTGAAGGTGTCCAGCTTCCAGAGCCTCAAGAGCCGCCCCGCACGCGAGCGCGGCGTCGAGGGCGCCCTGCTGTCCGCCCATCTCCTCGGCTACATCTCCCTGTTGCTGATCGCGATGCCGGTCGGCCAGGCCATCGCCTTCGCGCTGCTGCACCACGCGCTGTTCGGTCTGCACCTGGGCTCCGCCTTCGCCCCGAACCACAAGGGCATGGAGATGCCGGAGCCGGGGTCGCGCTGGGGCCATCTGCGCCGTCAGGTCCTCACCTCGCGCAACGTACGCGGCGGGCTGGTCACCGACTGGTTCCTCGGCGGGCTCAACTACCAGATAGAGCACCACCTCTTCCCGAACATGCCCCGCCCGCACCTGCGCCTCACCCAGCCGCTGGTCCGCGAGCACTGCGACCGGCTGGGCGTCCGCTACACCGAGACCGGGCTGCTCGACTCGTACGCCCAGGCGCTCAGCCACATGCACGAGGTCGGCGCCCCGCTGCGCGAAGCGGCCCCCACCTCCTAGGGCGAACGCCTGCTGCTCCTAAGGCGTTCCGGGGCGGCCGTCGCCGTACAGCCAGACGGCGAACAGGCCGCTGAGGTCCTTGCCGGACTGCTTTTCGCACCAGGCCGTGAACTCGGCGGAGTCGACGTTCCCGCCCCGGTGCCCGGTGGCCCAGCCGCGCAGGATGGCGAAGAACCGCTCGTCCCCGACGGCCTGCCGCACCTTGTGCAGGACCATCGCGCCGCGTCCGTAGACCGGGGCGTCGGAGACGTTCTCCGGCTTGCCGGGGTCGGCCGGCGGGAACGCCCACTGGGCGTCGTCCCGGTAGGTGGCGTCGAAGTGCTTCTGAACGCTGTCACCGCCGTGTTGTTCGTCCCACAGCCACTCGGTGTAGGTGGCGAAGCCCTCGTTGAGCCACATGTCCTGCCAGGTGCGGGGGGTGACGGAGTCGCCGAACCACTGGTGCGCCAGTTCGTGCACCAGGGTCGGCTCGTCCAGGGTGGTGCCCTTCCGGTCGCCGGGGAACACCGGTTTCGTCTGGGTCTCCAGGGCGTAGCCGACGGTGTCGCCGTCGACACGGTCCACGATGGCGCCGGTGGACGAGAAGGGGTACGGGCCGAACAGCCCGCTCTCCCAGTCGACGATCTGCGGGATCCTGCGGAGCACACCGGACCGCTCCTCGCCCGCCTCGCGGGGGTCGACGGCGACGTAGACCGGCAGTCCCGAGGCCGTGGCCGACCGGGTCACCTGGAACTTCCCGATGGCGACGGTCGCCAGATAGCTCGCCATCGGCTCGGCGCTGTGCCACCGGAACGTGGACCGGCCGCCCGTGGTGCGGGTCTCGGTCAACTCCCCGTTGGACACCGCGGTCAGGCCTTCGGGCACGGTCACCGTGATGTCGTAGGCGGCCTTGTCCGAGGGGTGGTTGTTGCCCGGGAACCAGGCCATCGAGCCGACCGGTTCGCCCAGGCCGACGGCGCCGTCGTCCGTACGGACCCACCCTTCGTGCGAGCCGTCGGCGTCCTTGATGGTGCCGGGGACCCCGGAGTACTCGACGACGGTGGTGAACTCCGCCTCCGAACCGATGGCGTGGGCCGGCCGTACGGTCAGTTCGGTCCCGGCGCGGGAGCTCACGGCCCCGGCCCCGTCGACGGTGACCTTGCCGACCTCCAGGCCCGACAGGTCGAGGTTGAAGGTCGGCAGACCCCGCGTGGCACGCGCGGTGATCCGCGCGGTGCCGCGCAGCACCCGGGTCGCGGGGTCGTAGTCCAGGTCGAGGCCGTAGTGCGAGACGTCGTACCCGCCGTTGCCCGCCAGCGGGAACAGCGGGTCGCCGACTCCGGAGGAGCTGTCCGCGGACGGCGGTGACGCGGAGGGGCGCCCTGCGGCGCACGCGGTCACGAGGAGCAGCCCGGAGAGCGCCGCGCGCAGGAGTCGGTGGTGCACAGGTCCTACCCCTCGTACAGGGAATCGATCTCCTCAGCGTACGTACTGCGGATCACCCGGCGCTTCAGCTTCAGCGAGGGGGTGAGCTCTCCGGTGGCCGGACCCCACTCATCGGTGAGCAGGTGGTAGCGCTTGATCTGCTCGGGCCGGCTCAACCGGGCGTTGGCGGTGGCGACCGCGCGGGCGATCTCGGCGCGCAGCGCCTCCGGGCCCTCCCGGTCGGCCCAGGCGGGAGCCAGCTCGGGGTCGAGGACGAGCAGGGCGACGAGGTAGGGGCGGCCGTCGCCGTGCACCAGGGCCTGGCCGATCAGCGGGTGCTCCTTCAGGGCGTTCTCGACGGCGGCAGGGGCCACGTTCTTGCCCGAGGAGAGCACGATGATCTCCTTCTTGCGGTCGGTGATCCACAGATAGCCGTCCTCGTCGATCCGCCCGACGTCCCCGGTGGGGAACCACCCGTCGGCGTCGGTGGCGGGGAGCACCGTGCCGTCCGGCCGCAGATAGCCGGCGCAGACGATCGGCCCGCGTACGAGGATCTCGCCGTCCTCCGCGGTCCGTACCTCCACTCCGTCCAGCGGGCGTCCGACGGAGCCGAAGCGGAAGCCGCCGGGGCTGTTGGTGGTGGCCACGCCGGTCGTCTCCGTCAGGCCCCACGCGTCGACGATGACCAGGCCGAAGCCGGCCCAGAACTCCAGGATGTCGACGGGCATCGGCGCCGCGGCGCTCGCCGTCCAGGTCAGCCGCTCGAAGCCGGCCAGGGCCAGCACCGGGTCGAGCACCGCGGCCTTCGCCTCGGCGTAGGCCGCGGCCAGGGCCGGTGCTGGCTCCTCGCCGCGCTCGCGGCACTTCACCACGGCCCGCGCGGTCTCCGCGGCCGCTTCGACGGCCGCACGCCGCTCCTCGGGCAGCAGGCCGAGGGCGGCCCGTACCGAGGAGGTGAGCTTCTCCCAGACCCGGGGCACGCCGAAGAACTGCACGGGGCGCAGTTCTCTGGCGGTCGCCGCGACGGCTTGCGGATCGGCGCAGAGGTGGACGTGCCCGGCCCGGAAGACCGGCAGATAGATTCCGAGCATGCGCTCGGCTATGTGGGCGAACGGCAGATAGCAGATGCTCGCGGCGTGGCCGGGGAAGTCCGCGACGCGGTCCAGCGCGATGCCGTTGAGCAGCACATTGCGGTGCGAGATCACGACGCCCTTGGGGTCGCCGGTGGTCCCGGAGGTGTAGACGACGGTGAGCGGGTCGGCCGGGTCCACCGCGCGCCAGCCCTTCTCGAAGGCGTCGGCGTCGTACAGCCGGACGCCCTGCGCGGCGATCGAGGAGTACGCGACGTGCGGCCCCGCCTCGCCGGGTTCCACCACGACGATCCGCCGCAGCCGGGTCTGCGGGTCGTCGAGGAGCGGCTCCCACCGGGCGCCCTCGCGCGCCGATTCCACGACCACGAGCCGGGCCCTGCTGTGACGGGCGATATGGCCGATCTGTTCGGGCGCGGCGGTGCCGTAGACGGAGACCGGCACGGCGCCCAGATGGACGAGGGCGAGGTCGGAGAGCCAGTGCTCGGGGCGGTTGCCCATCATCAGCAGGACGTGCTCGCCCCGCTCCACGCCGATCGCGGCGTAGCCGGAGGCGAGGACGGCCACCTTGCGGCGGACATCCGACCACGTGAGGGTGGTCCAGCCGGATCCGTCGGCGGTGCGCCAGGACAGCGCGGGGAGATCCCCGTGGTCCTCGGCATTGCGCAGCAGCAGCGCGGGGAGAGTGAGCTCGGACGGTTCGGCGGGGAGTCGCAGGATCGTGGGCATGACGGCCTCCTGGCCGGCCTGGCGGCCGGTCTCCTGGAACCTGGTGGAGTACGGGAACCGCAAGCTTTCACACCATCGCTGAGACAGCAATACTGTTGAGCACGATCCGCCGCATCGACCGGGGCGGCACCGGGGTACCGACGGAAGCGAGGCGCAGCGCATGGCGCAGTCCCTGATCCAGCCGGCCGGCCTCACCGTCGACGAGCTGGCGGCGCGGGCCGGAGTCACCGTCCGTACGCTTCGTTTCTACAGCAGCAAGGGCTTGCTCCCGCCGCCCGTGCTGGGTCCGCGACGGGTGGGGCTCTACGGGCCCGAGCACCTGGCGCGGCTGTCGCTGATCGAGGAACTGCAGCACCAGGGGCTGACGCTGGCGGCGATCGAGCGCTACCTCCTCCAGTTGCCGGCCGACATCACCGCGGAGGATCTGGCGATGCACCGGGCGCTGGTCGCCGCCTGGGTGCCGGACTCCGCCGAGGAGACGCCGCGCGCGCAGCTGGAGCGGCGGGCGGGCCGGGCGCTGACCGACCACGATGTGGACCGGCTGTCGGCGATGGGTGTGCTCGACCGCACCGACCGCCCCGAGGTCTTCCTGGTCAATCCGGCGATGCTGCACCTGGGGGTGCGGCTGCTGGACGTGCCGATCCCGCTGGAGACGGTGCTCGCCACCCGCGAGATCGTGCTGAAGCACACCCGGGCCGTCGCCCATGAGCTGCAGAAGCTCTTCCGCGAGCAGGTCTGGCAGCCGTATCTGGACGGTGACCCGAGCCCGGAGGAGACCGCCCGGATGCGCTCGCTCACCGAGTACATCCAGCCGGCCCTGGTCCAGGCCCTGGTGACCGCCTTCCAACGGTCGCTGGCGGAGGAGCTGCGGGCTTCGGCCTCGTCCGGCAGGGACTGAGACCGAAGCCCGTACGCCAAGGGCGGGGAAGGCCTCAGCTGTCCGTGAAGGTCTCGCCCTTCTCCGCCTTCGCGACCAGCAGCGCGGGTGGGGTGAAGCGCTCGCCGTACGCCGCCGTCAGCTCACCGGCGCGGGCCACGAAGCCGGGCAGTCCGCCCTCGTAGCCGTTGATGTACTGCAGGACGCCGCCGGTCCAGGCCGGGAAGCCGATGCCCATGATCGAGCCGATGTTGGCGTCGGCGACGGAGGTCAGCACGCCCTCCTCGAGCAGCCGGACGGTGTCCAGCGCCTCGGAGAACAGCATCCGTTCCTGCATGTCCCGGAACGGGATCCGCGCGTCGGGCTTGCTGAAGTGCTCGCGCAGACCGGGCCACAGCCGGGTCCGCCTGCCGTCCTCGTAGTCGTAGAACCCGGCGCCGCCGCTGCGGCCGGTGCGGCCGAACTCGTCGATCAGCCGGTCCAGGACCACTTCGGCGGGGTGGGTCTGCCAGCTGCCGCCCTCGGCCTCGATGGCGCGCTGCGACTCCGCGCGGATCTTGCGCGGCAGGGTGAGCGTCAGCTCGTCGAGCAGCGAGAGCACCTTGGCCGGGTAGCCGGCCTGGGCGGCGGCCTGCTCGACGGAGGACGGGTCCAGTCCCTCGCCGACCATCGCGACGCCCTCGTTGATGAAGTGCCCGATGACGCGCGAGGTGAAGAAGCCGCGCGAATCGTTGACGACGATCGGGGTCTTGCGGATCTGCCGCACCAGGTCGAAGGCGCGGGCCAGCGCCTCCGCACTGGTGTGCTCCCCCTTGATGATCTCCACCAGCGGCATCTTGTCGACGGGCGAGAAGAAGTGCAGTCCGATGAAGTCCTGGCGGCGCTTGACCCCTTCGGCCAGCAGCGAGATCGGCAGCGTCGAGGTGTTGGAGCAGAGCAGGGCGTCGGGGGCGATGACGTCCTCGATCTCCTGGAAGACCTTGTGCTTGAGCGACGGGTCCTCGAAGACCGCCTCGATGACGGCGTCGCAGCCCGCGAGATCCCGCGGGTCGCCGGTCGCCCTGATGCGGCCCAGCAGCTCGTCCCGCTTGGCCTGCGTGGTGCGGCCACGGGCGAGCGCCTTGTCCAGGATCGCGGCCGAGTACGCCTTGCCGCGCTCGGCGGCCTCGGCGGACACGTCCTTCAGGACGACCTGCAGGCCCGCCTTGGCACAGGAGTAGGCGATGCCGGCGCCCATCATCCCGGCGCCGAGGACGGCGACCTTGGTGACCGGACGCGGGTCGATGCCCTGCGGACGGTTGGCACCGGAGTTGACGGCCTGCAGGTCGAAGAAGAACGCCTGGATCATGTTCTTCGAGATGGGGCCGCAGACCAGTTCGGTGAAGTACCGGCCCTCGATCGCCAGCGCGGTGTCGATGTCGACCTGGGCGCCCTCGACGGCCGCGGCGAGGATGTTGCGCGGCGCCGGGTACGGAGCACCGGCCAGCTGCTTGCGGAGATTGGACGGGAAGGCCGGCAGGTTCGCCGCGAACGCCGGGCTCTTGGGGGTCCCGCCGGGGATCCTGTAGCCCTTGACGTCCCAGGGCTGCTGCACCTGCGGGTTCGCGTCGATGAACGCGCGGGCCTTGGCCAGCATCTCCTCGCGGTCGGTGGCGACCTCATGGATGAGACCGGCCTCCAGCGCCTGCCGCGGGGCGTACTGCCGGCCCTGCAGCAGCACCTTGAGCAGCGCGTCGGCGATACCGAGCAGCCGGACGGTGCGCACGACGCCGCCACCGCCGGGCAGCAGCCCGAGGGTGACCTCGGGCAGACCGATCTTGGAGCCGGGGGCGTCCAGGGCGATCCGGTGGTGGCAGGCCAGCGCGATCTCGTACCCGCCGCCGAGCGCGGCGCCGTTGATGGCGGCGACGACCGGCTTGCCGAGGGTCTCCAGACGGCGCAGCCGGCCCTTGATGCGCATGGAGCCCGCGAAGACCTCGGCGGCGTTCTCCGGCGTGGCACGGATCAGGTCGCGCAGGTCGCCGCCGGCGAAGAAGGTCTTCTTCGCGGAGGTGATGATGACGCCGCGTACGGTGTCGGCCTCGGCCTCCAGCCGGTCCAGGACGGCGTCCAGGGAGTCGGCGAAGGCCGCGTTCATGGTGTTGGCGGACTGGTTGGGGTCATCGAGGATCAGGGTGACGATTCCGTCGCCGTTCCCGTCCTGCTCCCAGCGGATGGTGGTGGACTCGCTCATCTCAGGGTCTCCGTAAGGGGGTTGGACGCGGCGTCAGACGCGCTCGATGACGGTGGCGATGCCCATGCCGCCGCCGACGCACAGCGTCAGCAGGCCGTAGCGCAGATCGCGCCGTTCCAGTTCGTCGATGAGGGTGCCGAGGATCATCGCGCCGGTCGCGCCGAGCGGGTGGCCCATGGCGATGGCGCCGCCGTTGACGTTGACCTTGTCCAGGCTCAGGCCCATCTCGCGGACGAAGCGCAGCACGACGGCGGCGAACGCCTCGTTGATCTCCACCAGGTCGATGTCACCGATGCTGAGGCCCGCCTTGGCGAGCGCCTTGCGGGCGGCGGGCGCGGGGCCGGTCAGCATGATCGTCGGGTCGGCGCCGGAGACGGCGGCGGAGACGATACGGGCGCGCGGGGTGAGGCCGTAGCGCTCACCGGTCTCGCGGTTGCCGATCGCGACGAGCGCCGCGCCGTCCACGATGCCCGAGGAGTTGCCCGCGTGGTGGACATGGTCGATCTTCTCGACCCAGTGGTACTTCTGCAGCGCCACGGCGTCGAAGCCGCCCGCCTCGCCGACCGTCGCGAACGACGGCTTGAGGGCGGCGAGGGTCTCGGCGGTGGTGCCGGGCCGGATGAACTCGTCGTGGTCCAGGACGGTCAGTCCGTTGCGGTCCAGGACCGGGACGACGGACCGGGCGAAGCGGCCGTCCTTCCACGCCTCGGCCGCCCGCTCCTGCGACAGGGCCGCGAAGGAGTCGACGTCATGGCGGGAGAAGCCCTCGATGGTGGCGATGAGGTCGGCGCCGACGCCCTGCGGGACGAAGCCGGTCTCGAAGTTGGTCATCGGGTCCATCGCCCAGGCGCCGCCGTCGGTGCCGAGCGGGACGCGTGACATGGACTCCACGCCGCCGGCCAGCACCAGGTCCTCCCAGCCGGAGCGCACCTTGGCCGCCGCCAGGTTGACCGCCTCCAGGCCCGAGGCACAGAAGCGGTTCTCCTGCAGGCCGGCGACGGTGTCGGGCAGCCCGGCGGCGATCGCCGCGATCTTGGCGATGTCGGAACCCTGGTCGCCGATCGGGCCGACGACGCCCAGCACGATGTCGTCGATCGCGGCCGGGTCCAGGCCGGGGAACCGGCGGCGGATCTCGTGGATGAGGCCGACCACCAGGTCGATCGGCTTGGTGCCGTGCAGTGCGCCATTGGCCTTGCCGCGGCCGCGCGGGGTGCGGATGGCGTCGAATACGTACGCTTCGGGACTCACGTCGGGTGCCTTTCGGGAATGAGGGGTCCGGAGACCGGTCGGGGATCAGGCGAGCAGGGAACGGCCGATGATCTCCTTCATGATCTCCGTGGTGCCGCCGTAGATGGTCTGGATACGGCCGTCGGTGAACGCCCTCGCGACCCGGTATTCGGCCATGTAGCCGTATCCGCCGTGCAGTTGCAGACAGCGGTCGGCGACGCGCTTCTGCAGTTCCGTCGCCCACCACTTGGCCATCGAGGCATGGACGGCGTCGAGCCCGCCGGCGCTGTGCTCGGTGATGCAACGGTCGATGAAGGACCGGGTGACGGCGCATTCGGTGGCCATCTCCGCGATCTCGAACCGGATGTGCTGGAGCTTGGCCAGCGGACGGCCGAACGCCTCGCGCTGCTTGACGTACTCGGTGGTCAGCTCCAGGACGGATTCGGCGGCGGCGATCCCGGAGACGGCGATGGCCAGCCGCTCCTGGGCGAGATTGGTCATCAGGTGCAGGAACGCCTGGTTCTCGCCGCCCAGCAGATTGGTCTTCGGCACCCGCACATCGCTGAACGACAGTTCCGCGGTGTCCTGCGCGTGCTGGCCGATCTTGTCCAGGTTGCGGCCGCGCTCGAAGCCCGGCATACCGCGTTCGACGACCAGCAGGCTCAGGCCCTTGGCGCCTTCCTGGCCCGGCTCGTGGCCGGTGCGGGCCACGACGATGACGAGGTCGGCGAGGATGCCGTTGGAGATGAAGGTCTTGGAGCCGTTCAGGATCCAGTGGTCGCCGTGGTCGGCCGCGGTGGTGCGGATGCCCTGCAGGTCGGAGCCGGCGCCCGGCTCGGTCATGGAGATCGCGGTGATGATCTCGCCGGAGCAGAAGCCGGGCAGCCAGCGGCGCTTCTGCTCGTCGGTGGCCAGCGAAGTGAGGTACGGGCCGATGATGTCGTTGTGCAGGCCGATGGCCAGCCCCGAGACGCCCGCCCTGGTGAACTCCTCGCCCAGCACGACCCCGTAGCGGAAGTCCGGCTCTCCCCCGCCGCCGAACTCCTCGGGTACCGCGACGCCGAGCAGCCCCTGGCGGCCCGCGGCCAGCCATGCCTCCCGGTCGACGATGCCCGCCTTCTCCCAGCGCTCGTGGTGCGGCAGCGCCTCCTTGGCGAGGAACGTCCGCACGGTCTCACGGAAGGCGTCGTGGTCGGAGGTGAAGATCTCACGCTTCATACGGATGTGTCTCCTCGAAGGCTTTCGGACGCGTCGGACGCGGGACCGTGGCCGGGCTCGGCGCCCTGGCCGAGCGCGGGCACCTGCCAGTCCCGGGCGACCTCCGCCGTGTGCGCGCCCGGCTGGGCGGGCGGGAGGCGTACGGCGCCGGGGGTGGCGGAGAACCGGGGCGCGGGGGCGGGCTGGACGATGCCGGCGTCCTCGGTGAAGGTGCCGCGGGCGGCGAGATGCGGGTGGCCGGGGGCCTCGCGCAGCGACAGGACCGGGGCGACGCAGGCGTCGGACTGCTCGAAGACGGCCGTCCACTCGTCGCGGGTGCGGGTCTTGAAGCGGGCGGCGACGGAGGCGCGCAGATCGCCCCAGCGGGCGAGGTCGCCGCGGTCCGGGGCGTCCTCGCCGAGCTCCAGCAGAGCGGTGAACTCGGCGTAGAAGCGCTTCTCCAGGGCTCCGACCGCCATGTAGCCGCCGTCCGCGGTCTCGTAGACGCCGTAGAACGGGCAGCCGCCGTCGAGCAGGTTGGCGCCGCGCCGGTCCTGCCAGCCGCCGGCCGCGACCATGCCGTGGATCATCGAGGTCAGATGCGCGGTGCCGTCCACGATCGCGGCGTCGACGACCTGTCCGGTACCGGTGGTGCGGGCGTGCTGCAGGGCCGCGAGAACGCCGATGACGAGGTAGAGCGAGCCGCCCGCGTAGTCGCCGACGAGGTTGGCGGGGATGGCCGGCGGGCCGTCGGCCGGGCCGATCATGCCGAGCGTGCCGGTGATGGCGATGTAGCCGATGTCATGGCCCGCGGTGTGCGCGAGCGGGCCGTCCTGGCCCCACCCGGTCATCCGTCCGTACACCAGCCGGGGGTTGCGGGCCAGCGCCTGTTCGGGGCCGACGCCCAGCCGTTCCGCGACGCCCGGCCGGTAGCCCTCGACCAGGATGTCGGCGCGTTCGACGAGGTCCAGGACGGCGGCGGGGCCCTGCGGGGACTTCAGGTCCAGCAGCACCGACCGCTTGTTGCGGTTGGTGATGTCGTACGTCGGGTTGATGGCCAGCCCGGAACCGCCGGGCCGGTCGACCCGTACGACATCGGCGCCCAGGTCGGCCAGCACCATCGCGGCGAACGGCCCGGGGCCGATGCCGGCCAGCTCCACGACCCTGACGCCGGCCAGTGGGCCGGGACCTGCCTGCATGTCCATCGGCTCCCCGATCACTTTGACAGTAGTGATGTCACATCAGTGATGTTAGGAACGTGTTCCAGTCCTGGCAAGGGCCGGACGGGCGGGGCCCGGAAACGACACCGGCCCGCCGCGCCTCCAGGGCGTGGCGGGCCGGTGCGAGCGGTCAGGCGGAGGTCTCGGAGACCGCGGCCTTCTCCAGCTGGAACGCCTCGTTGCCGAGGCCCACGCGGGCGTGCACCTCGGGCTTCCGTGCCTTCAGCACCAGGCCCAGCACGATGCCGACGACGCCGGAGATCCCCACGATGCCCGGCAGGATCCAGGCCAGCGCCGCGTCCTGGTCGGGACCGATCAGCACGTCGAAGTCCTTGACCGCGTAGACGAGTACGAAGAGCAGGGCGGCCCCGGCCACCCCGGCGCTCAGCAGCCGCCAGATCTGGGCGCGGCCGGCTCCGCGGCGGACGAAGAAGGCGATGACGGAGGCCGAGGCGACCGCCATGAGGAGGATGACGCCGACCGCGCCGACGTTGCCGCCCCAGGTGAACAGCCGCAGCACCGGCACCGTCGGGTCGCCGGCGGGCTTGTCGTCGGTGACCGCGAAGGCGACCACGACGAGGAGGGAGATCACGGTCTGCAGCATCGAGCCGATCGCGGGGGCGCCGCTCGACTTGGAGGTGCGGCCCACGGCGGAGGGCAGCAGGCCCTCGCGGCCCATCGCGAAGGCGTAGCGGGCGACGACGTTGTGGAAGCTGAGCATCGAGGCGAAGATGCCGGTCAGGAAGAACACGTGCAGCAGGTCGGTGAAGGTGCCGCCGAGCCGGGACTCGGTGAGACCGAACAGCAGGCCCGCGCTCTGCTCCTGCGCGGCGCCCACGACCTGCGAAGGACCGGCGGCCACGCCGATCAGCCATGAGGTGAGGGCGAAGAAGACACTCGCGAAGGCGACGGCGAGGAACATCGCGCGCGCCACCGCGCGCCCCGGCTTGCTGGTCTCCTCCGCGTACACGGGGGCCTGTTCGAACCCGACGAAGCCGACGACGGCGAAGCAGAGGGCGATTCCGAGGCCGGCGCCCGTCAGCGTGCTGGGGTCGAAGCCGGTCAGGGTCAGGCCCTGTCTCTTGTCCGGATCCGCGACGAACGCGATGTCGCACACGATGACCAGGGCGCACTCGACGACCAGCAGCACGCCGAGCACCTTGGCGTTCAGGTCGATCTTCAGCGCGCCCAGCGCGCCGGTGAGCAGCACCGCGAAGAGCGCCGGTATCCACCAGTCGACGGATATGTCGAAGTGCTGGTCGAGCTGGCCGACGACCTCGAAGCCGAAGATGCCGTAGATGCCGACCTGCATGAGGCTGTACGAGACGAGGGCTACGAAGGACGCGCCGACACCGGCCGTGGCGCCGAGGCCGCGGGCGATGTAGGCGTAGAAGGCACCCGCGTTGTGCACATGGCGGCTCATCTCCGCGTAGCCGACGCTGAAGAGCGCCATCACCACACCGAGGATCACGAACAGCAGCGGCTGCCCGACGATGCCGGTCGCACCGTACGTCGTGGGCATGACGCCCGCGACGACCATGAGCGGCGCGCTGGCCGCCAGCACCGAGAGCAGGAGCCCGGTCGTACCGATCCGGTCGGCGCGCAGCGCCCGTTCCTGGCCCTTGAAGGTGCTGATCTCGGTCTTACTGCCCGTCAGCATGGCTGCGGTGTCCTTCCGGTGAGGTGAGCGTCGGGTCCTACGGAGAACCGAAACCGAGCGCGGAGCTGCGCGCGGCGCGGAATGCCTTCTTCGGATCGCGGCCGAAGTACGACCAGGGCCGCCGGGTGGCGTGCGGGCCGATCCGGTTGAACAGCGCGGCGGCCTCCACCGGACGGCCGCTGTGCACCATGGCGAAGGCGAGCAGGTTGAGATCCAGCTCCAGCCGGGGATGGTCGCCACCGTGCCATTCCAGCCACCAGTCGAACGCCGTGCGCAGGCTCTGCCGGCCGCGGCCGCTGGTCCAGTGCGGCAGGCCGGTGGGATCCTTCGGCTCGGCGCCGGTCCCGGCGAGCACCCGGTAGCGCTCGATGTGGGCGAGCAGCGGCAGTCCGGCGAGCGGCGAACCCTCGGGTGCCTCCCCCGCGGCCCACTCGGCGAACTCGTACACCTCATGGAACGGGTCGTTCCGGTCCGTCTTCTGACGCTCGGCCAGGCACGCGGTCATCAGATGGTGCGCGTGGTGGTGGCTACGGTGCCGGCCGCGCACCTGGTCGAAGGCGCGCACCTGGTCCTCGTCGGTACCGGTGCGGCGGGCCAGGATCAGCAGCGCCAGCCACGGGGAGGGGTCCGCCGGCGCCAGCCGGGCCACCGCGAGACAGGCCTCCCGCGCGACTTCCGGGTTCGCCTTGCCGGCCACGGCGCGGAACACCGTGGAGCACGCGAGCAGCATCGCCGCGTCCTGGCTGTCCGGTTCCGCGAGCTGCCATTCGCGGGTCCACGCGGCGGTGGCCGGGCCCTCGGCGAGCACGACCAGCCGGTGACCACGGCGGTCCCAGTGGTCGCCGGTCTCGGCCAGCAAGGTGCGTACCTCGGACCAGTGGCCCTGTCCCAGGGCGTTGCGCGCCGCGACCAGCTCGACGTCGTCGAGGGCCGGATCGAAGCCGAAGTCGTCCTTGGCCCGGGAGAAGCCGAAGGGGGGCGGAGGTGGGCTCATCCGCGGGCTGCCTCCACGGGCGGGTTACGAACAGTGATCGCCCACAGCCAACCGGTAGGCACAGGTCCGCTTCAAGACCACGCCTGTTGTCTCCCTGTAGTCCCCTACGGGATTCCGGCCGGGGAGCAGCGGGCGGGCGCGGGCGCCGGGCCGGGAGAACACGCCTGCGATCCGCGATCCACGGCACAGCCATGCGGCTGCTGTGACCCCTGCGGGGCAGCCGCATGGCTGTGCAGCGGCGCCTGGGCCATGAGTCGATGGTGACGGCCCCGGATCACTGCGGGCATCTCCCGCCCGAGTTGGAGGCCTTCGGCCTGGCGGCTATCGAGGAGGTTTCGGCGGGCCGGAAGCCGGCGCTGCGCTGCGTAAGCCGACCGTGCCGTCGAGGGATGCGGTCGCGGTCGCATCGTGCCCCTCGACGGCCGCGCCGTGGGACAGGACTTCGGCAAACTGCTGTGCGCCGTCCTCCGACATCTCGCCCCGCGCTACCAGGAGCCGCACGGCGTCCGGGCGGTTGAGCCACAGAAAGGGCCGGCCTCCCGGAAGGCTGTCGACGATCTCGACCGTGGCGTCCGGTGGCGCCGTCTCGTTGAGGTCCGCGGCCCTCATGTCCATGCCGAGCTGCATGATCTCGGCCAAGCTCTGGATTCCGCCCGCGCGAAGTTCGCCTGGCGCGGCCAGGATCAGAAGCCCTTCGGGCGTGCGCCTTGCGGTGAATCGGCGGCATTCCCCTGTAGCGCTCTCCACAATGCGTACGGCCACAGTGCGTGGATTCATAGTCATAAAACCCCCAAGCCATGTACCCCCGTCGACTATTCGCTCACAAGTTCGAGTGCGAGATCGAAGCAGAACTACCGATAGGCGCCCCCAGGCGGTAGTCATATGCAGGAGTGGTCAAGTCTCAGGGATTGCGTTTAGCCATCCGCGTCCGGGGCCAGACCGGGCCTGCTACGGGCGAAGGCATCGACGATCGCCCGCACTTGGACCAGCTCGGCCTCGGTGAACTCGGGCAGCCGATCGACGATCGCCTGCGCCGCGCCGTCCTCGCTGCTGATCGTGGTGAGCCCGAGGAACTGAGCGGCGCATGCCGTCGCGACGAGCCGGAAGGGCAGTTGCAGACCCCGCGCGAGCGCGGCCAGCCGCTCGCGTCCGGGAATCTCGCGGACCTGGCCGTGTTCCAGGCGCGAGAGCCAGCTGACATTCAATTCGGGATCGCCGCATGCCGCCACAATGCGAGCAAGGCTAAGGCCCAGCTCAGCACGTCGCTCTTTCACCAGACGGGACAGATCGTCCCGTGTCTCAGTCGCCATGAGGGCCATCATGCCTTCTCTCCGCGGCCCCGCATCCCTCGCGGATCGACAGGGCGTGGAGATCGCCGGCCGGACCCACCGCAGGCGCCACCCACCCCGGGACGGATCACCCCAGCGAGGCGGCACCCAGAAGGGGACCCCGAGAGGTGGCCGGACGAGATGTCCCAGAGCGATAGACAACTCATCCCACTACTGCAATGCTCTGGGCATCCCCACGTGGGGATGAAGTGTCCCAGGAGGATGACGTGACGACGGACTCCACTGATTCCGCAGATGAGTTGACCGAAATGCGCTACCGCCTCTTCCAGCCACAGCGGCTCCGGATGCTCATGGAACGCACCGGAGACGGGAGCGAGGTCAACATCCGCGCCCTCGCCAAGGCCGCGGGCGTTCACTCCAGCCGCATCGGGGAACTCCTCAGCGGCAGGCAGCACACGACCAGCGCCCGGATCGCCGAGAAGGTCGCGGCCCGATGCGGTGTCGACCTGCTCGTCCTGTGGGTCCCGGCCGGCCGGACGACCTCGTCCGTGGCCGGACCGGCGGCGGGCGCCCCCGGCACCACGGCGGTCTCCCGGTGAGCGACGACAACAACAAGGCCGCTGCGGCCGGGTTGGCCTGCGGCGCCCGCCGACCCGATGACGACCACCCACCCACCCCAGAGAGAAAGGCGGCGGCCATGCACCAGGCCGGGCCCGAGATCACGAAGCCGGGAGAGGGTGGCGAGCCCGAGCTCATCACCCTCGCCAGGACTGGAGACCGCGAAGCGTTCGGCGCTCTCTACAACGAGTGGCGGCCCTTCGTGTTCCGCTTCATCTACCGCCGGGTCGGCGGAGACCTCCGTCTCGCCGAGGACCTCACCAGCGAGGCCTTCCTCCGCGCACTCCGCCGGATCGACACGTTCATCTGGCAGGGCCGCGACTTCCGCGCCTGGCTCGTCACCATCGCCCGCAACCTCGTCGCCGACCACTTCAGGTCCAGCCGCTTCCAACTCGAGGTCAGCGCCGCCGAAATCCCCGCCGGGGAAGCGCTCGTGCCCAGCTCCGAGGACACCGTGCTGGAGGCATTCTCCCGTCGCGCCGTCCGCGTCGCACTGGTCGACCTCAACGCCGCGCAGCGGCGGGTCGTGACCCTGCGGTTCTTCGACGAACTGACCGTCGCCGAGACCAGCGCGGTCATGGGCAGGTCGGTCGGCGCCGTCAAGAGCATGCAGCACCGCGCGATGCGGCGCCTCCTCTCCTTCGTGCCTGCCGAGATGGCGGTGGCGGCCTGATGAATCCGAACCTCTCCCGCGCCGCGCGAGTCATTCACGAGGGGCTGGCGCAGTTCACGACCGGTGACGTGGCGACGCGCATCGCGACGGCCATGGACGCGGCCGGGCTGATCACGTCCGCCGAGGGTCTTGGCCGCCCGGCTCGGGCGCCGATGGCCGAGGCCGAGGTCGAGGCCACCGAGGCCGAGGGCGAGGCCACCGAGCTCGAACTCACCGCCACGGCGTGGGACGAGCGGTGCGACCGAGCCATGCAGGTCGCCGGGTGGCTTCTCTCGCAGTACGTCTCACACGCCGACGTGATCGAGATCGGCACCGACTACGACCGCGCTGTCGTCGCCGTCCGGGTCAGGTCCCTTGAGGACTGGGACCACTGGATGGCCGAGACCGGCGTCTCCCGGCACGACTCCGGGCGGTCCGTGGGCAACGCCCAGGTCACGTACGGCCGGCTGCAGGACACCGAAGTACGGCTGGTCGCACACGGTGTGCCCGAGCTGCTCGACGCTCTCGCCGCCGCCGCGATCGACCCGTACCGGCTGTACGGACGCGTCCACGACCTCGGCCGCCCGATGATCGACCGGGACGGCTGCCGCTGGAAGTACCTGGGCCGGAGGGGTCCGGACGACATGCCGCTCCTCGTCGCCGCCGGGCAGAACGTTCCGTGCTCGTTGGCGAACGTGGTCCACCAAGTGGGCCCGCTCCGGCCCGCCGTGTCCTATCTGCCGGCACCCGCCCCTGCTCCCGTGGCCGCCGCTGCTCCCCCGGCCGGCGCCGTCACCTCGCTGACCGAGGGGCTCGCCGCGACCGGGCCCGGCACCCCTGCCCGGGGCACGGAGGCGGTGACCGCGGATGCCTGAGCCCATGACGCTGGAGCAGCTGCTCGCACGGTGGAACCAGGGCCCTCGCCTGGCCCGGATCGAAATCGTTCACGTACTCGCCGTCGAGTCGGGCGACCACGACCAGGCGGACCGGGCGGCCCTGGAACTGGCCGTGCCGCACGTCACCCCGCTGCAGTCGCTGGCGGCGAACGCCGAGCTCGTCCGCCGGCTGCTGGACGGCCGGTGGAAGGCAGTGCGTGACGCCCTTGAGGGCGCTGCCACCTGGGACGAGATCGCCGAGGCCCAGGGACTCACCCGCGACGAGGCCGTCGCGTACTACGTCCACGCCGACGAACACGGGGAGCGCCGCGCAGGCGAGCCCTTCGACCAGTACAGCAGGAGGGATCCCGTGCTCGGACTCACCACCATCCGCCGGCGGGACGCCTGCCTCGAGCAGGCGCTCGCCGACCTGGCGGCCGCGAAGCGGCATTTGGCCGAAGCGAACGTCGCCCTGGTCGTGGCCGCCAGCAACGCCCTCACCACCGCAGCGCGGCACGAACGCGAGCGACGGGCGCTCCTCCGCCGTCTCGGCATCGCCCTCCGCGGCTGCCGGCGCTACCGCCGGGAGGCTCGCGCCGACGCCCGAATCATCCCGTACCGCGCTGCCGCCCCGAGCGCGGAGACGGCCGCCGATCCGCACCCAAGTACCTAACGATGACTGATTCCGCGTCCGTTCGATCTCCGTAACGTCTTGACCTGCAGGAACGCAGCACAGCAAACAACACGACAGCGCACGCCGCGCACCGACCCGCAGGGAGACCCCGGACATGAGCGACACCCAATACCTCGTCGAGCGCTACCTCGCCACCTGGAACGAGACCGACCCCGTTGCCCGCCGCGCGGCGATCGACGAACTGTGGGCCGACGACGCCGAGTACACCGACCCGCTGGTGGTCGCCGAGGGGCGTGACGCGATCGACGCGACCATCGGCGCCGTGCAGGCCCAGTTCCCCGGACTGGTGTTCACCCTGGGCGGGCCCGTCGACGCCCATCACAACATCGCCCGCTTCACCTGGGAACTGGGCCCGGCCGGCGGCGAGTCGCTGGTGATCGGGTTCGACGTCGCGGTGCTGACCGGGGACGGCCGGCTGCGCAGCGTCCTCGGCTTCCTCGACAAGGTTCCGGCGGCCTGAGCAACCGCCCCGGGGGCGGGCCCGTCCGGCCCGCCCCCGCCGCAGCCCTACGCCCCGTCGCCCTATCCTCCACAGGAGTTCCGCCATGGCATCGCCCCTCACCGACGAACGCACCATCCCCTCCGCCGCCGACCGTCAGCGGCCGCCCGCCCGCCGGCCGGGGCTGGGCCTGCTGGTTCTCCTGATCGCGACCTTCATGACCGCCCTCGACTTCTTCATCGTCAATGTCGCGATCCCGTCCATGCAGGTGGACCTGCACGCCGGCACCGCGTCGATCCAGTGGGTGGTCGCCGGCTTCGGACTCGCCCTGGCCACCGGGCTGATCACCGCCGGAAGGCTGGGTGACATGTTCGGCCGCAGACGGATCTTCGCCGTCGGGCTGGCGCTGTTCACCCTGACCTCCGTGGCCTGCGGCATCGCCCCGACCGCCGGAATACTCGTGGCCTCCCGCGTCCTGCAGGGCCTGGCGGCCGCGCTGATGGGCCCGCAGGTGCTCTCCATCATCCAGACCGACTACGCCGGAAAGGCCCAGGCCCGCGCGTTCAGCATGTACGGGCTGACCATGGGTATCGGCGCGGTGTTCGGCCAGCTGATCGGCGGCCTGCTCATCAAGGCGGACTTCTTCGGACTCGACTGGCGCACCTGCTTCCTCATCAACCTGCCGGTCGGCGCCGTGACACTGCTGCTCGTCCCGCGCGCCCTGACCGAGTCCCGCGCCCCGCAGCGCCCCCGCCTCGACGTGACCGGTGTCGCTTTGTCGACCCTCGCCGTCGTCGCCCTCGTACTGCCGCTGATCCAGGGCCGCGAGCAGGGCTGGCCGCTGTGGACCTGGCTGTGCCTGGCGCTGTCCGCCCTGCTGTTCGCGGAGTTCGCCGTGCACCAGCACCGCCTGGGCCGCCGCGGCGGCGACCCGCTGCTCGACACCGCGCTGTTCCGGGAGCGGACGTTCACCGTCGGCGTCCTCGCCCAGCTGGTGTTCTGGATCGGCCAGGCGTCGTTCTTCCTGGTGCTCGCCCTCTATCTGCAGCAGGGCCGCGGTCTGGACGCACTCGCCTCCGGAGTGGTCTTCACCGCGATCGGCGCCGGCTACATGATCACGTCGACCACCGCCCACCACCTGTCCGCACGGCTCGGCCGGCACACCATCTCGGTCGGCGCCCTCGGCATGGTCCTCGGCCTGGCACTCCTCTGGGAGGCCTCGCACCGCATCGGCACCACCGGCGGCATCGGCTGGCTGGTCCCCGGGCTGTTCTTCGACGGACTGGGGATGGGCATGGTCATCGCACCGCTCACCACCATCGTGCTCCGGGGCGTCACGCCCCAGTTGGTCGGCTCCGCCTCCGGCGCCGTGGCCACCATCCAGCAGATCGGCGGAGCGCTGGGCGTCGCGCTGATCGGCATCATCTTCTACGACGCGGTCGGCAGCGGACTGCCGGAGTCCTTCCCGCACGCCTTCGGTCTCGGTCTCGGCTTCCTCATCGCCGTCGAAGTCGCCCTCGCCGCACTCGTCCTGCTGCTGCCCCGCAAGGCGGCCACCACGGGATGAATCCACCCGGTCAGCATCCGCCGACCCCCTCGGTGCCGTCTGGACGGCATCGAGGGGGTCGGCTACGTTCCGCGGCATGAGTGCCATGGGGATACTGAGACGTACGGTGACGATCGGGTTGTGCGGGGCGGCACTGGTCGCGGTGGCCGCGCTTCCCGCGCAGGCCGGCCCGGAGCCGGGCGGCACGAAGCCGGCCGCGCCACAGGCGAACGGGGCGAAGGTGGGCCTGCCGAAGCTCGGCTGGGAGCTCAAGGCGACCGGGACGACGTCCCGGTTCCGCGGCCTGTCGGCGGTGAACAGCAGGACCGCCTGGGCGGCGGGCTCCGCCGGCACCGTCCTGCGGACCACCGACGGCGGCGCCAGCTGGGGCGATGTGTCCCCGCCGGGCGCTGCGGAGTTGGAGTTCCGCGACATCGAGGCGTTCGACGCGCGGCACGCGGTGGCCCTGGCGATCGGCGAGGGCGACGCCTCCCGCGTCTACCGGACGCAGGACGGCGGCGCCAGCTGGACCGAGACCTTCCGCAACCCCGACCCGAAGGCGTTCTACGACTGTCTGACGTTCTTCGACGCGAAGAACGGACTGGCCGTCAGCGACCCGGTGGACGGCAAGTACCGGATCCTGTCCACGGGTGACGGCGGCCGCAGCTGGCGGGTGCTGCCCTCCGACGGCATGCCCGCCGCGCAGGACGGCGAGGCCTCCTTCGCGGCGAGCGGCCAGTGCCTGGTCACGTCGGGCAGCCGTGACGTGTGGCTGGCCACCGGCGGCGGCGCGGCCTCCCGCGTGCTGCACTCCGGTGACCGGGGTCTGACGTGGACGGCGGCGCCGACCGTGATCCCGGCCGGTGACCCCGCCAAGGGCGTCTTCGCCCTCGCCTTCCGTGACGCCCGGCACGGCCTGGCCGTCGGCGGCGACTACCGCGCCGACCAGGCCTCGCCCAGCGCCGGAGCGGTCAGCCAGGACGGCGGCGCCACCTGGACGGTGTCCGCGACGCCACCGCAGGCGTACCGCTCGGGTGTCGCGTGGCTCCCTTATCCGGGCTTCGCCGCGATCGCGGTCGGGCCCACCGGCAGCGATCTGTCCCTCGACTCGGGGCGCGGCTGGCGGCAGTTCGACTCCGGGTCCTTCGACACGGTCGACTGTGCCCCCGACCTCAGCTGCTGGGCGTCGGGCGAGAAGGGCCGGATCGCCCGTCTCACCCTGACCCTGTCGCCCTGACTGTCTCGCCCTGACGGTGGGGAGAAGGCGGTCCGACCTCCGACCGCCTTCTCCCGCCCGTTCAGTGCCTCGAGTACGCCTCGGCGTCCCGTGAACCGCTGGGCGGCCCCGCGTACCCCTGGGACGGCACCCGGGCCGAGGACCGGCGCGGTCCCCTGGTGAGGGTGTAGCCGCCGATCGCGGCGAGCGCGCCGAGCACCCCTCCGCCCGCGGTCCACAGCCAGCGGTCGGACCACCAGCCGGAAGTCCACCCGCCCTCCGGGGCGGTCAGCGCGTCCGGCTGCGTCGCGGGGGTCAGCGGGACGGCCAGCTCGCCGCCCTCGGAGTGCGCTCCCCCGGCGTCCTTCGTCGTCGCGAGCACCTCCGCCTTGAACGGCTGCCCGAGATCGTCGGCGGGCAGATCGATGACGGTCAGCCGTACGTAGTACGCGCCCGGCAGCGGGTCGTTGGACCTGGTGTCGGCGATCGGCCGCACCGTGCGCACGGTGCAGGTGAGGGTGACGGACGGACCCGAGTCCGGGCTCTTCACCGTCCGGTCGCCCGAGACGCACGGCTGGCGGCGGCGGAGACCGTCGTAGACGTCGATCTGCCAGGTCTGCGCACCGTGCCGGTTGGCCTGGTCGGGCAGTGTCACCGTCGCCTTGGCGGTGGCGGTCTGCCCCGCGGCGGCCGGGAACATCCAGTACAGGTAGTCGCCGGTCGAGGCGGCGGCCGTGGCGGCCTGTCCCTGCCGGATCGCGGTGGCGGTACGGAAGGCGGTGCCGGCCTCGGTGGGCGCGGCCTCCTCCTCGGTGCCGGAGCTCCCGCTGGGGCTCGCTGCGGGGTCCGTGCTCGGACTCGCGCCGGGGGTGTCGGCCAGCGCGGTCGCGGCGGGCCCGAGCAGGGCCGCCCCGGTGAGCAGTGCGGCGGTCACCAGACGTGTCGTACGCATCAGTTGCTCCTCCATACGGCGACGCGCCAGCGGGTCAGCCAGCCCCAGATCAGTCCGGCGAACAGTCCCGTGACCGCCAGGACGCCGAGCAGCACCCAGCCGCGGCCCAGGCCGAACGCGGCGACATCACCGGCTTCGTCGGGGGCATCGACCAGGTCGAGCGTCAGCTCGACGGGCAGGCCCGGGGTGCGCTTGACGGCGTCCGGCGCCGAGAAGGAGTTGCTGACCTCCAGGCACACGGTGTGCGGCGGCGGGGCGTCGTCCGCGTCGGTGTCCTTCTCCGGGTAGACGTACCGCAGTCCGGAGGACATCACATCGGTCCGGCCGCTGCCGGCGTCCGAGCCGCGGACCAGTTCCTGGCCCTCACCGCTCACCGCACGCAGCAGTACGCCGTAGTCCGCGTTCACCGCCCGGTCGGCGCCGACGCTGACCGTGGCCCGCAGTTCCTGGCCGTCGGTCACCGCGACCTTGTAGTAGCGGTGCTGCCCGAACTCCTCGCGGTCGGTGTACACGCCCGGGGTGATGCCGGCCGCGTTCCCGCACTGTGCCGAGCCCTGGACCGCCTTCGGAACGACCGGCGGTGTCTGCGCCGAGCGCCGTACCAGCTGCTTGATGCGCGACGAGAGCTGGTCGGTGTGCTGGACGGAGGTGTACGTGCCGCCGGTGGCCTCGGCGATGCAGCTCAGCTGCTTGCGGATCTTGTCGTTCGCCACCAGGCCGAGGGTGTCCACCACCAGGTGGGTGCCCTGCGCGGCGAGTTCACGGGCGACGTCGCAGGGGTCCGGCTGGCCGCAGGAGTCCTCGCCGTCGGTGATGAGCACGATCCTGCGGGTGGCGTCACCGCCCGCCAAGTCCTGGGCTGCGCCGCGCAGCGCCAGCCCGATGGGGGTCCAGCCGGTGGGGCGCAGCGTCGCGACGGCCGCTTTCGCCTCGGTCCTGTTGACCGGGCCCACGGGGTACAGCTGCTTGCTGTCCTGGCAGCCGGTCTTCATGTCCTTGCCGGGATAGGTGGCCCCCAACGTCCTTATGCCGAGCCGGACATCGTCCGGCACCGCGTCAAGCACGTCGTTGAACGCCTGCTGCGCCGCGGACATCCGCGACTTCCCGTCCACGTCCCGCGCGCTCATCGACCCGCTGACGTCCAGGACCAGGTCGATCTTGGGTGGTTCCTGCGCTGTGGGCTCGTCCGCGGCGGCGGACGCCGGGAACAGTCCGGCGGCGAGAGTTGCGGCAAGGCCGCACAGGCCGGCCGCCAGCCGTCTTTTGGTGATCATCCGGGGAGCTTAGTGACCGCCAACTCCACGGGGAAATCCGGGACCTTGAGCGGCCGTACGCCCGGCCGCGGAACCTACAGGGCGAGCTTGAAACCGTCGTGGCTGCGGACGAAGCCGAGCGAGTCGTAGAAGCGGTGCGCGTCGGTGCGCCGCTTGTTGCTGGTGAGCTGGACCAGGGCGCAGCCGCGGTCGCGGGCGCGTTCGACGGCATGGGTGAGCAGTGCGCGGCCCAGTCCGGCGCCGCGCCGGTCGGACCGCACCCGGACGCCTTCGATGAGCGCACGTTCCGCGCCGCGCCGGCCGAGACCGGGGATGTAGGTGAGCTGGAGGCAGCCGAGCACCGTGCCGGCGCCGTCGTCCAGCACGACGATTTCGTTGCGCGCGTCGCTGTCCACCGCGTCGAAGGCGCGGCTGTAGGCCTCGTCGACCGCGGCCGCGTCCTGGGCGGGCACGGGCTGGCCGACCGTGTCCTCGGAGAGCAGGGCGATGAGGGCGGGCAGGTCGTCGCGGGTGGCGGTGCGGAAGATCATGCGCCGATCCTCTCATCGCGCGCCCGGCGTCAGGCGGTCCCGGCGTCCGGTGCGAAGCGGTCGCGCAGCTCGCGTTTGAGGATCTTGCCGCTCGCGTTGCGCGGCAGTTCGTCGACGAGCAGCACCCGCTTGGGCGCCTTGAAGTGGACGAGCTGTCCACGGGCGTACTCCAGCAGTTCTTCCTCGGTGACGTCGCCGCGCGCCACGACCACCGCGGTGACGGCCTCGATCCAGCGTTCGTCGGGCAGTCCCACGACGGCGACCTCGGCGACCGCCGGATGCCCGTAGAGCGCGTCCTCGACCTGCCGGGAAGCGACCAGCACGCCGCCGGAGTTGATGACATCCTTCACCCGGTCGACGACGGTGAGATAGCCCTCGGCGTCGCGCACGGCGAGGTCGCCGGAGTGGAACCAGCCGTCGCGGAAGGCCTCCGCGGTCTCCTGGGGCTTGTCCCAGTAGCCCTCGCAGAGCTGCGGTGAGCGGTAGACGACCTCGCCCGCTGTGCCGTCCGGTACGTCCTTGCCGGCCTCGTCGACCACCCGGGCCTCGACGAACAGCACCGGACGGCCGCAGGAGTCCATCCGGCCCTCGTGCTCGTCCGGGCCGAGGACGGTGGCGAGCGGGCCGATCTCGCTCTGCCCGAAGCAGTTGTAGAAGGCGAGGTGCGGCAGCCGGGCGCGCAGCCGTTCCAGAACCGGAACGGGCATGATCGAGGCACCGTAGAAGGCCTTGCGCAGTCCGCTCAGGTCGCGCTCGGCGAACTGCGGGTGGTTGGCGAGGGCGATCCATACGGTGGGCGGCGCGAAGAGACTGTCCGCCCGGCCCTCCTCGACGAGGTCGAAGACCGTCTGCGGATCCGGTCCCGCGATGATCGTGTTCTCCGCGCCGACCATCAGGTACGGCAGCAGGAAGACATGCATCTGCGCCGAGTGGTAGAGCGGCAGCGAGTGCACCGGCCGGTCGCCCTCCCGCAGGCCGAGCGCGGTGACGGCGCTGACGTACTCGTGGACGAGCGCGCGGTGCGTCATCATCGCGCCCTTGGGCAGCGCGGTGGTCCCTGAGGTGTAGAGCAGCTGCGCGAGGTCCTCGGCCCCGGCCTCCGGCGCACCGGTCGCCGGCCCGGCGGCGGGCAGCCGGGCGAGCAGCGACGTGTCGTCGTCCCGGAGCGCCAGGACAGGGACGCCGGCGGGGAGCCGGTCGCGCAGCTGCGGGTCGCTGAGCACCAGCACGCTGCCGGACTGCCCGAGCTGGTAGGCGAGGTCCTCGCCCTCCAGATGGTGGTTGACGGGCACGTGCACCAGGCCGGCGCGCGCACAGCCGAGGAAGCCGATCAGATAGGCGTCGGAGTTGTGCCCGTAGGCCGCGACCCGTTCGCCCGGCCGCAGCCCGCGCTCCAGGAGGACGGCCGCCGCCGCGGACACCGCCTCGTCGAGTTCCCGATAGGTCCACGTCCGGTCCCCGAACCGCACCGCCACCCGGTCGGGTACCCGCCGGGCGCTGCGCCGCAACACCCCGTCGACCGTATTGCTGTGCACCGCGACCATGACGCCTCCCCGCTGCCGGACCTGCCCCGGGCCACCTTCGGACGGCACGGGTGCCCGGGTCAAGCACTACCGCACGGTGCGCCGGTCCGGCCGCACGGAAGTCTGTGGATCATCGCGCGTCTCTTGACCTGCGATGCGGATCCTGATTACTTGAGCCCGTGACGACAGTACCGAACGATCGGTCGGGAGCGGACGGCACCCTCCTCGACGCCGGTGAGCAGCTGAGCGGCGCGGAACTGCGGGATCTTCAGCTGCGGCGATTGCGGGCCACCCTGCGGCACGCGTACGACAACGTCGCCTTCTACCGGAACTCGTTCGACGCGGCCGGGGTGTCGCCGGAGGACTGCCGCACTCTCGAGGATCTCGCCCGGTTCCCCTTCACCACCAAGGCCGATCTGCGCGACAACTACCCGTTCGGCATGTTCGCCGTGCCCGAGGCGGACATCCGGCGGATTCACGCGTCCAGCGGCACCACCGGCGCCCCGACCGTCGTGGGCTACACGCGCAACGACCTGTACATGTGGGCGGACATGGTCGCCCGGTCGATCCGCGCGGCCGGCGGGCGGCCCGGACAGAGGATCCATATCGCCTACGGGTACGGCCTGTTCACCGGCGGCCTCGGCGCCCACTACGGTGCCGAGCGGCTGGGCTGTACGGTCATCCCGGCCTCGGGTGGTATGACGGCGCGCCAGGTCCGGATCATCCAGGACTTCAAGCCCGACATCATCATGGTCACTCCCTCGTACATGCTCACGCTGCTGGACGAGTTCCAGCGGCAGGGCATCGACCCGCGCTCGACGTCCCTGCGGACCGGCATCTTCGGGGCCGAGCCGTGGACCGAGGAGATGCGGCGGGAGATCGAGCAGCGGATGGACATCGACGCGGTCGACATCTACGGGCTCAGCGAGGTCATCGGCCCCGGGGTGGCGCAGGAGTGCGTCGAGACCAAGGACGGGCTGCACATCTGGGAGGACCACTTCTTCCCCGAGGTCGTCGACCCGCTCACCGACCAGGTGATGGCGCAGGGCGAGAGCGGAGAGCTGGTCTTCACCTCCCTCACCAAGGAGGCGATGCCGGTCATCCGTTACCGCACCCGCGATCTGACCCGGCTGCTGCCCGGCACGGCGCGGCGCCCCTTCCGCCGGATGGAGAAGGTGACCGGCCGCTGCGACGACATGATCATCCTGCGCGGGGTGAACCTCTTCCCCACCGCGATCGAGGAGATCGTGCTCCGCACCCCCGGCGTGGCACCGCACTTCCAGCTGCGGCTCACCCGCGAGGGCCGTCTCGACCGGCTCACCGTACGCGCCGAGGCACGCCCGGGCGCGAGCCCCGAGCAGCGGACCGCGGCGGCGGCCGCCATCGCGCAGGGAATCAAGGACGGAGTGGGCGTGACGGTGGAGGTGGCCGTCGTCGATCCGGAGACCCTGGAACGCTCGGTCGGAAAGATCAAGCGCGTCATCGACGAACGGGAGCCACGGCCGGGCGCGTAGCCGCCGCCCGCCACCGCCCGGGCCGCGGCGGAGCCCGCCGGTGCATGAAGCACCGGAGCGGAACATGCGCGCCACCGCTCGGACGGCCGGGCGGCAGCGACGGCGGTAGTAGCCGTAGGCCAAGGCCAGCACCAGGGGCTCCCACAGGATCAGCAGACCGTGGTGGTTGACATGCCATCAGTGTTCCGTCGGCCTCACCTGCCGGGGATCGACCTGCGGGCTGACGTCGCTACCCCGCCCGCTTGACGGCCGCGGGGCCGAAGTTCCTCCGCACGTCGCACGACCGGCCGGGCACTCGGCCGCCGGGCCCGCCTACGAGACCCCGCCTCCGGGGGCAGCGAAGGAGCGGCGGCGCAGACCATCAGCGCCTCCGCCTCCCCCGGCCGATGTCACATCAGACCCGGCGCAGCCGCACGACGGGGATGTCCCGTTCGGTCTTCTGCTGGTAGTCCGCGTACGGGCCGTAGACGTCGACCAGGTGGGGCCAGACGCGGGCCTTCTCGTCGGGCGACAGGGTCTCGGCGGTGGCGGCGAACCGCTCGGTGTCCACGCGGAGATGGACCTCGGCGTTGTCCTGCAGGCTCAGGTACCAGAGCGGGTGGTTGTCGTCGCCGCCCTTCGAGGCGACGATCAGGTAGTCGGCGCCGTCCCGGCCGTAGATGAGCACCGTCCGGTGCCACTTGCCGCTGCGCCGGCCCAGGTAGTCCAGGAGCAGGCAGGGCGAGCCGTTCATGTCGGTACCCTTGGTGCCACCGGACTCCTCGTAGGTCCGCGCCTGCGTGGCCACCCACTCCGTCGGGCTGATCTGTACTTCCTTCTCGTTGTACGCCGTCACGCCATTGCCTCCAGGTCGTTCTCGGATGTGATCTCCACCCTAGGCCGCTCGGGGCGGAACAAAGGGATCAAAACCGGCCGGGAATCAGGGATTCCGTTCCGCTCGGGACTGATCCATGGCCGCTCCCGGGATGTGCGGGGCGCGGGTCGCAGGCCGCGGCCCGTCGTACTCCGTTGTCCATGGTGCATCTTGGACAACGAACACGACGGGCCACGGGTTTCCGGATCAGCGGGTCATTCGGCGCCGGCCGGCCCTGCGGGCAGTTGCCGCCGGCGGCGGCTCAGCGCGTCACGTCCAGGATCAGCTTGCCGTGGGTGCGCCGCGCGCGGATGTCCTCGTGGGCGCGGGCGGCGTCGGCGAGCGGGTAGACGCCGCCGACCTGGGGCTTGAGGCGTCCCTCGGCCGTCATCGCCAGGAGCTCGGCCATCGGCTCGCGGTACATGCCGGGGCGGCCGAGGCAGTGCATCAGCCAGAAGCCGACGACAGCGCGGGAGCGGCCCATCAACTGGGCGGCCTGGACCGGCGTCGGGGGGACGCGGGAGGCCATGCCGTACGTCACCAGCCGGCCGAAGGGCGCGAGGGCGGCGAGTGACGCGTCGAAGACCGGACCGCCGGTCATCTCCAGGACGATGTCGACCTTCTTGCCGTCGTTGGCCTCGACGAGCCGGTCCTTCATCCCCTCGGCGTCGGCGTCGACCGCGATGTCGGCGCCCAGTTCCAGCGCGAGGTCCCGCTTCTCCTTGGTGGAGGCGGTGGCGATGACCCGGCCCGCGCCGAAGGACTTGGCGAGCTGCACGGCCAGCGACCCGGTGCCGCCCGCGGCCGCGTGCACCACGACGCTCTCGCCCGCGGCGATCCGCGCGGAGGTGCGCAGCAGGTGCCAGGCCGTGAGCCCCTGGACGATGAGGGCGAGTGCCTGGCCGTCGCTGACGCCTTCGGGGACGTCGTGCGCCAGGTACTCGCGGACGGCGGCGATCTCCGCGTACCCGCCGTTGTCGGCGAGGGCGACGACGCGGCGGCCGTCGGAGGTGCGGCCGACGACCTCGGCGCCGGGGACCATCGGCAGGGTGGAGCGCGAGAGGTAGCTGTCCTCGACGGTGTGGGTGTCGGCGAAGTTGATCCCCGCGGACGACACCTCCACGAGCAGGTGTCCCGGCTGTGCCTCGGGCGCCGGCAGTTCCACCTGCCGCAGTACCTCGGGTCCGCCGAACTCCGTGATCTGGATCGCGCGCAACGCGACTCCTTCCGCTGTTCCTCGTCGTTCCTGGTCGTTCCCGGTCCGTCATGGGCCGTGTTCCCGCAGGTTTCACGGTAGAGCGTGCGCGGCGCCAGGGGAATGGGTGACCGACCAGTCGGTATGTGATCTGTGCCGCGCGTGCCCCGGCCGGTTCCGGTGCGGCCGCGCTTACGCTTTCCCGCGAAGCGAGTCGATCTTCCGGCCCGCTCCGACCTGGAAGGACACCGTGTTGCGCGCACTGCTGGGCGTTGTGGGTACCGCCATCGTGCTCGGCATCTACTCCTCCGTGCTGCGGACGCTGGTGATACCGCGGGCGAGCCGTTCGGGATTCACCCAGATCGTCCAACGGCTGGTGCACGCGCCCTTCCAACTGGTGGCGGACCACTGCGACAGCATCGAGAGCAAGGACCGGGTACTCGCGCCCGCGGCCCCGCTGGCGATCGTGATCACGCTGATGAGCTGGCTGGCGTGCTTCATGGGCGGCTACGCCCTGCTGGAGGCCGCGGTCAGCGGGCTCGGACCCCAGACGTCGCTGTTCGAGGCCGGCTCCTCGCTGTTCACCCTCGGCTTCGCCAGCAGCAGCCGCCCGACGCTGACGGCCATCGACTTCTGCGCGGCGGCCACCGGCCCGATCGTCATCGGTCTGCAGATCGGCTATCTGCCGACGCTCTACGGGGCGTACGCGCGCCGCGAGACCGAGGTGACGATGCTGCAGGCCCGCGCCGGGAGCCCGCCGTGGGGGCCGGAGATCCTGGCGCGGTACGCCCAGGTGGAGCTGCTGGACAGCCTCACCGAGCTGTTCCGCAACTGGGAGCGGTGGGCGGCCGAGGTGAGCGAGAGCCATACGACCTACCCGGTGCTCATCATGTTCCGCTCTCCCCGGGCCACCCGGAACTGGCTGATCAGCCTGCTGTCGGTGATGGACGCGGCCGCCCTGCGGCTGGCGCTCAACCCCTCCCGGCCGCAGGCCGAGGTGCGGATGGCGCTGCGCGGCGGCTTCGTCTGCCTGCGCGACATCGCCGACATGCGCGGTGTCGCGTACAACCACGATCCGCTGCCGGACGACCCGTTGATCCTGGAGTACGCGGAGTACCTGCGCGGCGTGCAGCGCATGGCGGACCAGGGCTATCCAATGGAGCGCACCCCGCAGGAGGCCTGGCCGCACTTCAGGGGGTGGCGGGTGAACTACGAGGCGCTGGCCTACCGGCTGGCGCGGGACATCGATGCCGTTCCGGCTCCGTGGTCGGGTCCGCGCCGCACCTCGGTGACCATCCGCAATCCGGTGACGCCGGTGGACCGCCGGCCCGTCGGCTGACTCGCCGCACGCGCCGCCCGGGCCACCACCGGCGCCCGGCCGGACCGCGGTTCGCCGGTCAGATCGCCGGGACCGGCTGCGGCGGCGGGGGCCCGGTGTAGCGCGCCGCCGGACGGATGATCTTGCTGTCCTCGGCCTGCTCCAGGATGTTGGCGCACCAGCCGACGACCCGGGCCGAGGCGAAGGTCGGGGTGAACATCTCGCGGGGCAGCCCGCACAGCTCCATGACCACGCCCGCGTAGAACTCGACGTTGGTGTGCAGTTCCCGGCCGGGCTTCAGCTCGGCGAGGATCGCCTCGACGCGCTCCTCGACCTGGACGGCGAAGTCCACCAGCGGCCCGCCGAAGCCCCGGGCGATCTCCTTCAGCATCCGCGAGCGCGGGTCCTCCGTGCGGTAGACCGGGTGCCCGAAGCCCATGATCCGGTCACCCGCCAGGACGCGTTCGCGGATCCACGGGTCGATGCGCTCCGGCGTGCCGATGGCGTCCAGGGTGTCCAGCGCGCGGCTCGGCGCGCCGCCGTGCAGCGGCCCGGAGAGCGCGCCGATCGCGCCGACCAGACAGGCGGCCAGGTCCGCGCCGGTGGAGGTGATGACCCGGGCGGTGAAGGTGGACGCGTTGAAGCCGTGGTCGATCGTGGAGATCAGATACCGCTCGATCGCCCGGGCCCGGGCGGGCTCGGGCTCCTGCCCGGTCAGCATGTACAGGTAGTTGGCCGCGTACGGCAGGTCCGCGCGCGGTTCGACGGGGGCCAGTCCCTGGCCGAGCCGGTGCAGCGCGGTCAGCAGCGTCGGCACGAGGGCGCTCGCCGCGAGCGCGTCCGCGCGGCGGCGGTCGGCGTCGATGTCGTACAGCGGCCGGAAGCCGGCCGAGGCGCCGGCCAGCGACAGGGCGGTGCGCAGTCCGGCGAGGGGTCCGGCGAGCGCGCACGAGCGGGCTATGGCGGGCAGGGCGTCCCGGACGTCGCCGGGCAGCCGGCGCAGCTCGGCGGTCCGCGCGGTGAAGGCGGCGCGCCCCGCCGCGTCGGGCAGCGTGCCGTGGAACATCAGATGCCAGACGTCCTCGAAGGTGCGGGTCTCCGCCAGTTCCACGGCCGAGTACTGGCGATAGTGATAGAAGCCCTCGAGGCCCCGGACGTCGCCGAGCGCGGTGTCGGTGACGACCACTCCCTTCAGTCCGCGGGGTACATCGATCGGGGCGTTCCGCTCGGTGGTGGGCATGGCTTTCCTCCCTGGATGTTGATTCGACTGTCTATGATTGATTCAATGCTTGTCAACGTTGATTGAATCAATATGGACACGACTGGATACGGTGTGGCTCATGACGGACGACACGGGCGGCGGAACGAGCGGGAGCGGAAAGCGGCTGAGTACCCGGGAGACCGCCGACCGGCTCGGGGTCAAGCCCGAGACGGTCTACGCGTACGTCAGCCGCGGGCTGCTCACCAGCCGGCGCGCGCCCGGCGGGCGCGGCAGCACCTTCGACCCCGAGGAGGTGGACGCGCTCGCCCGCCGGTCGGGACGCGGACGGCCGGGCGGCGACGGTACGGCGGCGGACCGGGCCGCCGGCTCCGGCGGTGACGGGCTGTCGGACGGAGCCCTGACCGCCAGGACCGGCATCACCCTCATCGGCACCGACCGCTACTACTTCCGGGGCGTCGACGCCTGCGCCCTCGCCGCCCGTTACGGCTACGAGGAGACCGCCGCGTGGCTGTGGACCGGTGAACTGACGCCGGGCATCCGCTTCACCGCGCCGCCCGAGAGCCTCGCCACCGCGCGCCGGGCCGTGGAGGCGCTGCCCGCCCACAGCGGGCTGGTGGACCGGCTTCGGGCGGCGACGATCGCGGCGGCCGTCACCGATCCGCTGCGGTTCGACCTGTCGGCGCCCACCGTGCTGGCCGCCGCCCCCGCCCTCATCGCCACCCTGGTCAGCGCCCTGCCCGTACGGGAGGCCGACGCGGCGGACGGACCGGAGAGCGCGCTGGCCGAGCGGCTCTGGCCCCGGCTCACCCGGCACCCCGCCGACCAGGCGTCGGTGCGGGTGCTCGACGCCGCGCTCACCCTGCTCATCGACCACGACCTGGCCGCCTCCACCCTCGCCGCCCGGGTCGCGGCCTCCGCGCGCGCCCACCCGTACGCCGTCGTCTCCGCCGGCCTCGGCGCGGTGGACGGGCCGCTCCACGGCGCCGCCAGCGGCCTCGCGCACCGGCTGCTGACCGAGGTGCTGGAACGCGGCAGCGCGGCGGCGGTCGTCGCCGACCACCTGCGCGAAGGGCGCCGGATCCCGGGGCTCGGCCACCGCCTGTACCCGGGCGAGGACCCGCGTGCCCGGATGCTGTTCGGTCTCCTCGAGGACCTGCCGCAGGCGGCCCCCGCACTCACCGCCGCCCGCGAAGTGGTGGAGACGACCGCGCGGTACACCCCGCTGCACGCCAACGTCGATCTCGCGCTCGCCGTGCTGTCGGTCTCGGCCGGCATGCCCGCGGAGGCGGGTGAGGCGGTCTTCGCGGTGGCCCGCACCGCCGGCTGGATCGCCCACGCGCTGGAGGAGTACCAGGAGCGCCCGCTGCGACTGCGTCCCAGTGGCCACTACACCGGACCCACGCCGCCCCAGCCGCTGCCGTGACCCACCTGCACGTCCAGCACCTCCCGACCCCGGCTCGAGAGCCGTTCGCCACCTTCCCTTCACCTACCCGTCCCACGGATCGAGGAGGAGGTGAATCTCATGTCGGAGAAGAAGATGTCGTCCCCCTCCAGCAAGCCGGAAGAGCTGGAGGAGTCGGAGCAGAACGAGGAGTCGGTGGAGCCCTCCTGGGTGGCCACCTGAGCAGCGGCACAACGAGGGGCGTGCCCGTACGCCATGGGCGGGCACGCCCGCGCCGCACCCCTTCCGGCACCGGCCGGAGGCGGCAGCGCGGCACCACGCAGAGCGAGCGGAAGCCGGACGGTAGGGAAGGGAAGGCCGCCACATGCCGATCGACCTGGCGCCGGACACCCGGATCGGGGTCTCCGACCATCTCCAGCTCGAAGCCGGCGACGGCGTAGCCACGGGGAAGACATTGGTGGTCGCGCCCGGCACCGGTGGCTGGACGGTCACCGAGGACGCCGGCGCACTGGCCCTGCTCGCACATCTCGACGCGAACGGCCCCGCCTCCCTCAGCGACCTGTATGCGCTGGGTGACCCGATCGCCCGCGTCACCCACGACACCGTCCGCGAGCTCTTCGACCGGGGCCTGCTGGAGCTGGACCAGCGGGTGCGCGGCACCTCCGCCACGCGCCCTGCCCCTGGCCTGGAACTGATCTCCCCGAAGGCCGCTCACAACAGCTATCCGGTGCTGGGCATCTTCCATGTGCACAACTGGTGCAATCTGGCGTGTACTTACTGCTACACCATCGAGGAGGGCATCCCCCGGGAGCAGCTCTCCGCCGAGGTGATGTGCAAGGCCGTCGACGAACTCGTCGAGATGCCCACCCGGTTCACCAGTTTCGAGTTCCACGGCGGCGAACCCACCATGGCCATGCCGGCCATCCGCGAGGTCACCGCGCACGCCCAGCGGGTCTACGCCCGCGCGGGGAAGAAGGTCCGGTTCTCCATCCAGACCAATGCCTACAACCTGTCCCCGCAGGTGTGCCGGTTCCTCGCCGACAACGACTTCTCGGTCCGGGTCTCGCTGGACGGCACTCCCGGGACGCACGACGAGTTCCGGGTGGACCACGCGGGCAAGGGCTCGTACCGGGGTGTGGTGCGCGGGATCCGCAGGCTCCAGGAGCTGGGGATCGCGGTGCACGCGGTGTGTGTCGTGCACGCCGGCACCGCGGACCGCATCGTCGAGATGTACGACTCGATGGCCGCGCTGGACGTCGCCAGCGTACGGTTCCTGCCGGTGTTCACCACCGGGAAGGCCGGCCTCGAACAGTGGCTCACCGGCGACCGGTACCTGGCCGCGTACCTCGGCGTCGTCCGGCATGTGGCCCGCCTCGGGCGGTCCGGCGCCCCCACCGTCCCGCTGGCCAACCTCACCGCGGGCGAGCTGGGTTCGCTGCGCTCCTTCAAGCGCGAGTACATGTGCATGCGCAACCCGTGCGGCGCCGGGGTCAACATGATCACCGTCGACACCAACGGCGACCTCTACCCGTGCGAGGAGATGGTCGGCAAGCCGGAGTTCGTCATCGGGAACCTGCGCAGCGAGACGATCCGCGACGTCCTCGACACCAGCCCCGTGGTGCGACAGCTCCGCGATCGGCATGTCGAGGAGATCGACGAGTGCGCGAAGTGCACCTGGAAGCAGATGTGCCACGGCGGCTGCGTGCACAAGAGCTACACGCACTTCAAGCGGCTCGACCGTGAGTCGGAGCACTGCTCGTACTACAAGGGCGTCTACCGGGAGCTGATCTGGCTCGATGTGAAGGAGCCCGGCAGCTGGGAGGCGCTGAGCCCGTCCGGAGCGCGCCGGTGAACCGCCCCTGGCCCGCCGCGTACGGACGCCTGCTGGGCGCGCGGCTGTTGCTGCGCAGCTACTTCTTCCTCCCCTACATCGTGCTGTACGCCCGCCAGGTCGGGGTGTCGCTGGGCACTCTCCTCGTCATCGAGGCCGTCTTCGCGCTGCTGATCGTGCTGGTGGACCTGCCGGCCGGGCTGCTCGCCGACCGGATCGGTCCGCGCCAGGCGCTGGCCATCGGGGCCGGCATGGAGGGCGCCGCCGCGCTGCTGCTGGGCTGCTGGCCGCACGCGCTGGTCTTCTGGCTGGTGCAGCCGCTGTTCGCGGCGGCCACCGCGCTCACCCAGGGCAGTGACGCGGGCCTGGCCGGCGCCCTGCTGCGGCGGGCCGGACGCGACGCGGAATTCGAGTCCGGGGAGCGGCTGTTCCAGGCCGGGGCGCTGGGCTGGAACGCGGTGGTCTTCGCCGCCGCCAGTGCGTTCTCGCTGATCTCCCTGCGGGCCACCTTCGTGGCGAGCGGCATCGTGCTCTGCCTGACCGTCGGCCTGGTCCTGACGGTCCCCGACGTACGCGGCGCCGCCCCGGACGGCGAACGTCCCGGTCTGGCCGCCCAGTTGACCGGCGTCGTGCGCGCCGTGCGCGAGACGGCCGGGCTGCGCTGGGACCTGACGGCGATGGTGCTGACCGGGACGGCCTTCTCGATCCTGCTGTATCTGATGCCCGTGTACCTGGTGGCCGCCGGGATCGACGAGCGGCTGGTCGGCCTGGTCGCCGCCGCCGTGGCGCTGGGGGCCGCTCTGCTGCTGCACCTGGCACCCGGCGGGCTCGGCACCGGCACGGTGGTACTGGCCGCCGTCGCCGCGTCCGCCGCCCTGGCCTCGACATCCGTCACCCTTGTCCTGGCCGGGATCCTCGTCGTGCAGTGCGCCCAGGGGCGGCTGCTGCCTTCGTACCGGGCCCTGGTGCTGCGGGATCTCGCGGACCGCGGCGACGCCACCGCGATGAGCGTGGTCACCACGGCGTCGAGCCTGGGATTCGCCGTCCTGGCCCCGTTCCTCGGCATTCTCGTCGCCCGGCTGCAGCCGGACGGGCTGGCGCTGGTCTGCGCGCTGCTCTTCTCCTGTGCCGGGGCGACGCTGGTGATCCGGTCCGGAGCCGCACGGAGCCGGCGGGCCCCCGCACCGGCGGGGGAGAAGGAGGGCGCCGTATGACCGGGCCGGATCTCTGGTCGCTGGCCGGCCGCCGGGTGGTGCTCACCGGCGCCGCGGGAGCGGTGGGCCGGGAAGCTGCCGCCGCCTTCTCCGCCGCGGGCGCCGCGGTCGTCGGCATCGACCGCAACGAGGAACCGCTGCGCGAGATGCGCAAGGCCGGGATCCTCGCCGACCACCTCTGCGGCGACCTGTGCGACCAGGCCGTCCAGGACGCGGCCGCCGACTGCTGCGATGCCGATGTGCTGGTCAACAACGTCGGCGCGGGCGACGCCCGGCCGCTCGCCGACACCGACGACGAACTGATCGACCGGATGCTCGACATCAACCTCAAGACGGCCGCGGGGCTGTGCCGCCGCTTCGCGCCGCGGATGGCCGCCCGTGGCCGGGGAAAGATCATCAACGTCTCCTCGGTCCTGGCCCTGCACCCCGTCCCCACCGTCCCGGCCTACGCGGCGGCCAAGGCCGCCCTGATCGGCTTCACGCGCAGCGCCGCACTCGAATACGCGGCGTCCGGCGTGCAGATCAACGTGCTCGCCCCCGGCTATCTCGAAGGCCCCAAGAACGCCGCCTACTTCGCCTCCGCGGCGGGCCGGAGCTTCCAGGAGCGCTTCATGCCGGACGGCAGGGTCGGCCCCGCCGACGCGCTCAACGGACCGCTGCTCTTCCTCGCCTCCGCCATGTCCGACCACGTCACCGGCCACGTGCTCGTCGTGGACGGCGGCTACAGCATCTGGTGAGTGCCTTCATGGAATGGATCTCCCGGCCCCGCTACCGGCTTCCGCTCGACGACGCCGAGTACGCCTGGCCCGGCCGCCCGCAGATGACCATCGAGTGGTTCGGCTCGGGCGATCCCGTGATCGCCCTGGCGCTGATGCCGCACGCCAACGAACCGTTGGGGTACGCCCTGCACCGGCCGTTGGAGAAGCTGGCCGACGGGTGCGGGCAGGTGGCGGTGGTCTGGCCGGTGGATCCGCCGCCCGCCGACCGGTGCTTCCCGTTGCCGTGCGACTTCCGGGAGTTCCTGCGGACCGGCTATCTGCAGCCGCTGGAGGAGCAGACGGAGTTCGCGCACACCGCCGTTCCGGTCACACCCGCCCAGCACCATGCCGCCGACTTCCGCCGGCTGGTCCGGCTGGCCGCCCCCGCGGCACTGATCCTCGTCCACAACGACGCGTTCTCCCGGATCCCCTACATGTACGGCAATCGCCGGTGGCCCGAGGCCGAGCGGCTGCTCGCCTCCGCGCCGGCCGGCGCGTTCCCCGACGCCCCGCTCGACGAGGTGGAGTGGACGCACCATCTCGGCCCGCGCACCTATTCCTACTTCGCAGCAGCACAGATCGGCATCACGGACAGCGAGGCGGCCGGCCTGTACATCGAGCGGACACTGCGCATTCCGGTCCTCACCGCAGAACTGCCGATGTTCGACTGGACCGGGATCAGCGACGAACTGCGGATCGCCGTACGCATGCGCATGGAGCAGTGGATCGAGGACGGCTGCGGCGACGTCACGTCGATGGTCGCCGACAGCGAGGCCCTGCTCGCCGGGCGGTCGGTGCCGATGATCGCACCCGAGGTCAACGCCCGGGCCCTGCACGCGGTCCTGGAAGGCGTTCGCGCCGAACTCGACGGGTAGGACCCGGCACACGGGTACGCCCCGCCGGGTCCGTGTCACCGGCGGGGCGCGATTCGCGTGCGGGACCCTCTTCTCAGTACTGCCAGGACGCCCCGGCGACCGTCCCCCGGGAACCGTGCTCCGACCAACCGGCGAGCCCGGTCCGGCGCCGATGTGCGGGACCGCGGTGCCCGCCGTCCGGCTCCCCCCACTCCGTCGCCTGCTGTGCGGCCTGCACCATGCCCCAGAGCACTCCCGGGTTGGCAAACGCGGAGGAGGGCATCGTGCCGGGCGGAAACGTCACCCGGTGCGAGGTCTCCAGCCGGGCGATGAGCTGCATCATCCCCATCGAGTCCAGACCGTACTCGGACAGCGGCGTGCTCGGCAGCAGCGCCTCGTCCTGCTTCAGCAGGGGAAGGCTGGATCTCAGTATTTCGTCGAACGCCTTGTCCCAGGGCACCTTCGTCATCCTTGCCGTCCTCTCCGCTCCTGAAGTCCGACGCGCGGGAGTGCCAGGGTCGGCATTCCCGCTCGAACAGCCATGGAGGGCGGCTGCATCCCGCGCGCCCTCCACCGCGCCGCGGCCGGCGGGCCCGGCGTCATCGTCCGGCCGCCCGCCAGGAGCCCGCGCTCTGGTACCCGTAGCCCTGGCGCCATGCGGCGCGGGAGGGTTCGGTCTCGGGCCCGGGTACCTGGGCGCGCGTCGAAAGACTCGCCAGGACCACCGCCAGGGCCGCCAACTCCTCCTGGCCGACGTCGCCGCGCTCCACCGCCCATCGCTCGCTCATACCGGGGGGTTCCCGTGCTTGCGGGCCGGCAGGACCTGCTGCTTGGACCGCAGCATCTCCAGGGAGCGGGCCAGTGTGCGCCGGGTCCAGCGGGGGTCGATCACATCGTCGACCAGCCCGCGCTCCGCCGCGTAGTAGGGGTGCACCAACTCCTGCCGGTACTCCTCGACCAGCAGCTGCCGGGTGGCCTCCGGATCCTCCGACGCCGCGATCTGACGGCGGAACACCACATTCGCGGCGCCCTCGGCCCCCATCACCGCGATCTCGTTGCTCGGCCAGGCGAAGGAGAGGTCGGCGCCGATGGAGCGCGAATCCATGACGATGTACGCGCCCCCGTACGCCTTGCGCACGATCACCTGTATGCGCGGGACGGTCGCGTTGCAGTACGCGTACAGCAATTTGGCACCGTGCCGGATGATGCCGTTGTGCTCCTGGTCCCTGCCGGGCAGGAAGCCTGGCACGTCGACCAAGGTGATCAGCGGGATGTTGAACGCGTCGCAGGTCTGCACGAACCTGGCGGCCTTCTCCGAAGCCTGGATGTCCAGTGCTCCGGCCATCGAGGCCGGCTGGTTGGCGACGATACCGACGACATTGCCGCCGATACGGGCCAGTGCGCACACCACGTTGGTGGCCCAGCGCTCATGGACCTCGAACAGGTCGCCCTCGTCGACGATCTCCTCGATGACGGCCCGCATGTCGTACGACTGCGTCGGATCGGCCGGCACCAGATCCACCAACACGTCGTTGGGCCGGTCGACCGGGTCGTCACAGGGCCAGACCGGCGGCAGCTCGCGGTTGTTGGCCGGCAACAACGAGAGCAGGAACCTGACCTCCTCCAGGCACTCGTCCTCGTTGTCGTAGGCGAACGCCGCGACACCCGAGGTCGCCGCGTGGGTATCGGCGCCGCCGAGTACCTCCTGCGTGACCTCCTCGCCGGTGACCGCGTGCACCACATCGGGCCCCGTGATGAACATCTGTGATGTCCCGCGCACCATGAACACGAAATCGGTGAGCGCCGGCGAGTACGCGGCGCCGCCCGCGCACGGGCCGAGCATCACACTGATCTGCGGGATCACTCCGGAGGACCGGGTGTTGCGGGAGAAGATCCCGCCGTATCCGGCCAACGCGGTGACGCCCTCCTGGATCCGGGCGCCCGCGCCGTCGTTGAGACTGACCAGCGGGGCGCCGGAGGACTCGGCGAGATCCATCAACTTGTGGATCTTCTCGGCGTGCGCCTCGCCGAGCGCACCGCCGAAGATCCGGAAGTCATGCGCGTAGGCGAAGACGATACGGCCGTGCACCTTTCCCCAGCCCGTCACCACTCCGTCGGTGTAGGGCCTGCGGGTTTCCAGGCCGAACCCTGTCGCGCGGTGCCTGCGGAAGGGCTCGACCTCGTTGAACGTGCCCTCGTCGAAGAGCAGTTCCAGCCGCTCGCGGGCGGTGAACTTCCCGCGGTCGTGCTGGTTGCGGGTGGCCTGCTCGCTCGGCCCCGCTTCCGCCTCCGCCTTGCGGCCTTCCAGTTCGGCGATCCGGCCGAGCATGTCCGCGGGCGCCGGAGCGGTCGCGGTCCCGGCTGGCAGGTCGACGGAGTCCGGGTCCAGGTTCGGTGACGAGGGCGGCACGATTTCCGGTGGAGCACCGGCCATCTGTCGTTCCAGCTCGAAGATGCTCATGGTTTCCTTGTCGGTTTGCCGGACTGCGCCGATGGTTCAGTAGCGGTAGTGGTCCGCCTTGTACGGGCCCTCGACCGGGACGCCGATGTAGGCGGCCTGCTCCGGGCGGAGCGTGGTCAGCCGGACGCCGAGGGCGTCCAGGTGCAGACGGGCGACCTTCTCGTCCAGGTGCTTGGGGAGCACGTAGACGCCGGTGGGGTACTCGCTCTGCTTGGTGAACAGCTCGATCTGGGCCAGGGTCT